>VFJR01000086.1 GCA_009885945.1 Anaerolineaceae bacterium | reverse complement strand
TGCTTCTAATGCGGCTTTGGCAAGTGAGACTTGTTTTTCAACCGTAATGGTTTGCCCAGTTGGATTATCTGGATTGGTAATCACAACGCCTGCAATTTTTCTGCCTTTCGTTTCAGCAAATTTAACACTAGCCTGAATCGCCTCTTCGGAATATGCCCAGCCTTGAGCAGGATCGCCGGGCGCCCAAAGAACATTGGCTCCAACTCCATAAGGACCCCAGTTATAGGTAATCCATGGCACGCGCGAAACGAGAATCAAATCACCTTGACGTCCATGCCCAAGCGCGAGCATAGCTTGATAAGCCTTGTTTAAAGCATCCCGCCCGCCTGCAGTGCCAATCACATTAGCAGGTCCCCAACCCGAAGATGAATCTAGTTTCCAGTATTGTTCAATGACCGCCTTGCGATAGGCTTCGGTGCCGAAAGGCATATCGTAAGCCGTACCATGTTCCAGTTGAAGTTGAAGCGCCCGTTCCAGAATCAGCTTTGGTGTTCCGGGTAATGATGCGCCGCCATCGCCTTGTGATGCATCAAAAGTTTTTGCGTCAGGATTTTTTTCTTTATATACTTTCAAAGACTTATTGATCGTGAACATGCGTGACGGGGGAATATCCGCCATTTGTTTAAGGTGGTCGCTAATAGGAATAAGATTTTTTTCATCAACAGCGAGAACAGGGATGGTATTTGAGATCATGGCAGCTCCAGAAATTAAGAAAAATGCCCCGACAGTGGCGGGGCATTGGTGTATTTGGCAAACCTACGATTTATATTTTTCAGCCGACAACCACCAATACCCTTTCACGGATTTTGTGAAAGTAGCATTGGAAAGATTATCAAAAATCAAAAGGCTGGACATCGGCGGGAAGGATACCACCGTGAGAAAAGTGCGTCAAGCAAAAATAACATTTGCCCTTTTTATACGCCATGCCCGCCTATTACATTTAACTCAGCTCCAGTAGGCGCTCCAATTAAAAGCGGCAGAGCCTGAGCGATGAGAGCGCGCACCTTATCATTCTTCAAAGAAGCATCATGCGCTTCTTTATCAGTCCAAACCTCAAAAACCACAACCTTTGATTCATCTGAAACATCTTCTGCGACTATATATTTTAAACATTCTGGATATTGAGACACAAGGCGGGATGCTTGCACAAGAATTTCTGCAAGTTGTTTTCTTTGACCTGCTTGCGCAGTAAGCGTTCCTGTCATTGCATACATTTTGATTCCTATTCAGCGATCTCGATAAATTGTGAATGAGGGACGCGGCGAATTTCACCGACTGCTTCAATGTCCAACTCAACGACATCGAAATGCCGCACAATCGAACCATCAAATTTATGTTTTAGATGGTCTTCCACAAGTGCAGCCAGCTGAGAAAAGGTCAGCGGACCATAGGCGCGTAAATTATCAAGAATTGAATTGCGCACAAGGTTGTAAGCAGACTGCTCAACTTGTGTGGATTGCTCAAAAACGAGATTGTTTATATTCATTTGATTTAATCACCTTGTATAAATTACTGCCTTACGCAGAACGCCCCGAAGGTTTGAACGGCTCAACGAAGTTTTTCGAGGAAACCTTCGGGGCGGTGCGTAACATCAGCAAATAAATTTACTTGCCAATTGGGCAATGTATTTATTTATACGCAATACAAAGTGATTAGTTGCTATCCGGTCGGCTGCTGGTAAATAAGGCAAGTGCATTGCCGGTTGGGTCTTTAAAAACTCCAAACCAACCCATCCCAGGGATTTCTGTTTTTTGGCGCAAAATTTTGCCGCCAAGTTTTTCTACTTTCTTTAAGTCGGCTTCAATATCCTCGCTGTCAATGTATACAAGAACTTGCCCAGCAGGGTTTTCCTCTGAAACTTGCGGGAAACCGCCCCCCGAACCGCCTTCATCTTCAAACATGGTGTAATTCATTTCAGGCATGGGCGTAATCTTCCAGCCAAACAACTCTTGATAAAAACTACCTGCAGAATCAACATTTGCGGCTGGAAATTCAACGTGAACAATATTTCGCTTAGACATGGTAGGCTCCTTTTTGATAGTAAGAAATGACTGTTTCATTGTAGAACTTTTGTTCTACAATGTCAAGTGTCATTTAACCCAAAAGCCGTTATTTCAAAACAGATTCCCCAAATCCTTTCGCCAAAGTTTCGATTAACGTAGCTGAACCTTTACCCAATAAAGCCAACATGGAGTTTGCGGCAGCGCCAAGCCGTTCTTTATCCCGCTTGGTTAGCAAGTTGTCCATTTCTTGTGCGCGGATCCAATCACCAAAAGATGGATCGTCACGAACATTACGGCGAAGCTCATCTGCCAGCCACCAAAGCAAGGCATCTTGCGCAACAATCCACTCGTCATTTTCATTTTTCATCAGTATGCCTGAGACTTGCAAAGTATCTAGCTCAGGACTGAAGTCATCAAAGTCTTCAACTAATTCTCTAACTTTGAAGCGGTGCTCAGCCAGAAGGCTTGGGATTTGCGCAAGCGCAATGGCGGTAACTGCTTTACGCATGGCGTTAGTCCAAAAATTCCACGTATCTGCAAAATGCTGGCGGCTCTGACGGTAGAGATTCTGGCTTGCAGAACGATACAGATCAGTCCCTGACAAACCTTCATCGTATGTATCCCACAACATCGCGGCGGCAGTTTGAGTCAAAAAAGGATGCCTGCCAGAGACGCGCAAAATATATTCGCGGTCATTTGCGGACAATACGTTCTCCCCACGCTTCAACAAAGTATCAAAAGCGTCATTTTTTAGCACACCCAGTTGAATTTCAACAAAGACATTGAAATAAGGCGAGCCATGCGGGTTTATTTCTTGGGTCAGTTGATTGAGTATTTCTAGCGGCTTGCGCGCGGCAATCACCAAGACCAAACCGCCAGAACGTGAAGCGAGAGTACGCAAACCTCCGTAAAACTCTGGGGTATTTAAACCGCGATTTGATAATAAAGTATCGAACTCATCCAACAACAAAACCAGATGACGATTGGAGGAATGCAAGTATTTGAAAAATGATTCAAGTGCGGGGTTATCAAAATTGCTCTTCTCCAACTGCTCCAGCATGGGGGCTAGATTGGCTTCATTCATCAGAGGTTGCAAGGCGTGTTTCCAAAAATCTTTAGGAGATTGAATATTTTGAATGGCGAGAATATCTACAAACGAAAAAGAGTGCTGGTCAAATTGATCTTCAAAATGCAATTGGCGGGCGTTATTGTCATTAATAAAACCAAGCAGAGATGTTTTGCCAATATTTGGCTGACCAATGACCGCCACCGATTGCCCTGTTGCCAAGCGCCCCATAATCTTCTTTAATTCCAAACGCCGCCCCTCAAATTCGGCAGGCGCCAGAGATCGGCTATATATGAATGGATTGAGAAGTGTCATAATTTCCTCTTGAAGAATCTAACAAATCTTTGCCAAGAGCTTATTTTAATAACAGGAATATTATTCATCGATAAATAACTACTTTGATTATCATGTTTGTTAATTTTCAACCTACACTGAACAAGAACATCTACAAAAGAAATAACATAAACAACTAAAACTAACCATAGCAGTAATAAAATAAAGTTTGATCCGTTCGGCAGATTAGAAAATGAGTCGTCAAAGGGGAATTTATTATAAGGTTGAACTCGACTAAACTCTTGCGCAAGAGCATTGCTTCCATAACCTGACACTATTTCTTCAACACTATCATAAATATTTCGAAATAAAAGCAGCGATGGCGCTAACAATGAAAAAATAGCATGTAGCCACCTTCGACGGAAGTCACTTGCAACGTAAAATAGACCCATTCCAAACGGAAAATGAGTACGAATAGCTGAAGTATAGGAATATTTATCTTGTTCAATTTTAAATGCTGAATCAATCGTTTTGTTCGCAAAAGCCACAAAGACAATGCCAAGCAATAAACCTAACAAAACCCAAAGCAAGAGATAATTTTCTGTGAAAACAACGAGAGATTTAATGGTTTTATCTCGATTCAACGATAACACTACGTTATAAGAGACCTCATGAATCCATGAATTGAAATACTGAAAAACAACCAGCATCCAAGAAAAACTTGTTAGAAAAACCAGAAAAGTTACACTAAAAGGCACAGGATGGGAAATTTTTACTTTCCCATATTTTGCCTCCACTAATTTAATATAAGCATCACTATAATCGGGGTTCTCAGAAATAATTTGAGTAAATAAGTTTTTCGCTTGCTCTTGCATCCCATTGGCTAAGGCGCCAAGTCCTTCATTGTATTTTTGCGCGGTCGTCAACTGTAAACGTGCATTTGTTAAATAATTTTTTATTACCTCGTTTGCAGGAAACTGAAATAACAACGGCTCGCAAACTTGAATTATTTTTTCCCAACTTTGTTCTGCAATCAGGAATGGAATTTGCTTAAGGCGCGCATTTAGTAAGGCACCACGAATACGCTCTGTAGCTGCCAGATCAGGTTGAATGACAAGGATGCGGTCATAAATTTCAATTTGCTTATTTTCATCTTGAGCATGTTGCTCAGCCAAAGCCAGTAAACTTTTTAATAAGTCGGCGCGCGCGGCGCGTTCATCGTATTGATAGGCAGTCTCCAGCACCTCAACCGATTCGGTTAATTTACTCTGATCAAGATAAACACGACCTAATAAAAGCCGCGCTTTAAGGTGGTTGGGATTAATATTTAAAGCATGCCGCAATTGCGCTTCAGCATCTGGCAAACGACTGCCGTTATAAAACCCCTGCCCTGCTTGGAACAAGGTATCTGCCAATGGGTCCAAACGATC
>VFJR01000180.1 GCA_009885945.1 Anaerolineaceae bacterium | reverse complement strand
TGGGCAGTGAAGGATTCGAACCTCCGAAGTCGAAAGACAGCTGAGTTACAGTCAGCCCCAGTTGGCCACTTTGGTAACTACCCATTTTTTAATATATACAAGAATGCTTTTCAGCAACTGAGCCCTCAACGAGATTTGAACTCGTGACCTCACCCTTACCAAGGGTGTGCTCTACCAACTGAGCTATGAGGGCTTGACTTGCTGATTACCCCACTATTATGTGGGATTCCTCAAAAAGAGGAGTGGGCAGTGAAGGATTCGAACCTCCGAAGTCTATTGACAACTGATTTACAGTCAGTCCCCTTTGGCCACTTGGGTAACTGCCCATTTTAATTTTTTTCTAGCAGGTCTTAATCTACTAGTCGTTTGATCTCTTTATAAAACTTATGAAAAGAGGTCAATCGACAAAAAGACTAAAGAGAGCCGACGACGAGAATCGAACTCGTAACCTCCCGCTTACAAGGCGGGTGCTCTGCCGATTGAGCTACGTCGGCACAACCTTTTAAGCGGGCAGATTATACCAAACCCTACCCTAAAGAGGAAGTGCTTCACAAATTATTGATTTGCCTTTTATAAGCAATTAAATTGCTCCCAACGCACGGGAGCAACGAACCGAGAGTCTATCAGGATTCATAATGATAGTCAAGAAAAATGCTCAATTAAGACATGGCTATTCCAAGGTCAGGAAAATTTGAACGCCAAAAGACCTTTTAAAATTTGCAAATTATTACCAGTCATCGGCGGCGGGCATTTATGCAAGGGGTCTAATCATTGAGCAAGCATCCAGTCTCCTAAAAGCAGTTCGATTAATCAGCCTACCAACCCAAAGCAACCATAAGCAGAAGGGAGATTCAACATGATTGTGGCTATATCATAAATAAATTTGATCACAAATGAGACAGCAATTATCTGATATTTATATCGCATGGTTTATGTTGCTGGTAAAATGTCTCTGGAGGCTACTTATGAGCATTG
The DNA here is from genome assembly GCA_009885945.1 of Anaerolineaceae bacterium. Classification (GTDB taxonomy): domain Bacteria; phylum Chloroflexota; class Anaerolineae; order Anaerolineales; family Villigracilaceae; genus VFJR01. The sequence continues at coordinate 18,721 of VFJR01000180.1, read as the reverse complement.
GAAAAATTAAATGGCAGGCAGTTGTAGCGAAGTATGCATATCCTGAAACGTGGCGCAGTGTGTGGCAAATTTGCAATACCGTGATTCCGTTTTTTATTTTATGGTATCTGGCATATCGAAGCCTTGAGGTAGGATTTTGGTTGACTTTGTTGGTTGATGTTCTTGCAGCGGGTTTTATGACGCGCATGTTCATTATCTTCCATGATTGCTGTCATGGATCTTTCTTTCGGTCGCAAGTATCAAATGACAGGTTAGGAATGCTGTTAGGTGTGGCTGTATTTACGCCCTACTCCGATTGGAAACATGATCATGCAATTCATCATGCTACTGCAGGCGACCTTGACCGCCGCGGCATCGGTGATGTATATACCATGACCATTGAAGAATATTTGGCGGCTCCTTGGTATAAAAAGTTCGGTTATCGAATTTTACGCAACCCTTTGATCCTGTTCACTATTTCTTCGTTTATTGTGTTCACGGTCTTACACCGCATGTCTGGTCCTAAATCTGGCAAGCGTGAGAAAAACGGGGTAATGTGGACCAACTTGGCATTGCTTGCTTTCATCGGCGCAACCATCCTTCAAATTGGCTGGCAGGCATATTTGCTGGTTGAAATCCCAATTTTATTAATTTCATGTTCGGCTGGAGTTTGGTTATTTTATGTTCAACATAATTTCGAACCTACCTACTGGGAACGACATAAAGAGTGGGAATTCTTTAAAGCAGGAATGGACGGCAGTTCATTTTATAAATTGCCAAAAATTTTACAATGGTTCACAGGCAACATTGGTTTTCATCACATCCATCACTTAAGCCCAAAAATTCCAAATTACAAGCTGGAACAATGTCACAATGAAAATCCTATTTTTCAAATTGAGCCGTTGACTCTCATGCAAAGCCTGCGTTCTTTATCTTTCCGCTTATGGGATGAAAAAGAGAAATTGCTAGTAGGCTGGAATGCCTTAAAGAAATATAAAATGAAGACACAAGCATAAAAGTTGTAATTTATATAAAAAGAGACTGGTGAATTACCAGTCTCTTTTTATTACTTTTCTTTAATCATCTGCCTAGCCACTTGCAGTAATTCATGTGCCGAGCGCAATGTACCCTCCCCCACTTCGCCGAGCATTTGAGAAAGTTCCAGCAAGCGCGGTTCGCCGTCAAGGCGTTCTACACGGGTTAATGTGCGTTTTTCTTGAATGGCTTTTTGCACTTGATAATGCTCATCGCCAAAGACTGCCAACTGCGGAAGATGCGTCACGCAGAACACTTGATGGGTGCGCGAAAGATTCCAAAGTTTGTGACCCACCACCATGCCCACGCGCCCGCCAATACCTTGATCGATTTCATCGAAGATCAGCGACGGCACTTCGTCTGCGCCTGCAAGCACATTCTTTAATCCCAGCATGAGGCGCGATGTTTCACCGCCTGAGGCGATCTTTGCCAAAGGTTTGAGTCCTTCGCCGGGATTGGGGGCAATTAAAAATTCCACGCGGTCAAATCCGTTTTGGTCAAAAGCAATGCGCGTGCCGTCTTGCAATGGTGCGCCATGAATATCTGGTTTGGTTTGAAAATCCACACTGAATTGCGCAGACGCCATCTTCAAATGATCGAGTTCAGATTCAATGCCCTTACCCATAGCTAACGCGGCTTTCTGGCGTTTTTCAGATAAAGCAGTGCCCTGCTTCGCAATCTTCTCTAACAATTTTGCTTCTTGCATTTCCAATTCAACGATGCGGTCTGCGGCGCCTGTGATGGTCTCCAATTGTTTGCGCGCATCTTCTGCATAAGTAATGACTGTTGGAATTGAGCCGCCAAATTTTCGAATCAGTGAATTGATCAAGTCGAGTCGTTCTTCCACTTCATCAAGGCGCTTGGGATTAAATTCAATTTCTTCAAGATAGGAACGCAGGTTATGCACCACATCAGACATGGTATCGAGCAAAATTTCTGCCTGGCTAGCAAGTTCCGTTTGCCCCGAATCAATTTTAGCAAGCGCGGCTAATGCTTGCGCGGCTTGCCCAACTAAATCACTTGCAGCGGGCGTTTCTGGCGAGCCTTCATCCAAAACTGCCAATGCTTCTTGTGCATTTTGCGCCAACGATTCTGCATTTGCCAAACGGTCGCGTTCTTTGCGTAACTCTTCATTCTCGCCGGGCTTTAAACGCGCGGCTTCAATTTCTTCGGCTTGATAAGTGAGCATTTCCACTTTACGATCTGAATCTGCTTGCGCTTTTTGCAAGTCACTTAATTCACGGCGTAAATTTTGCAAGGCATGATAGGTTTGGCGGTATTCGCTGAGGGGTTTGGAAACTTCCGCGTAGCGATCGAGCAAGCCCAAGTGTGCGCGCGAATCGAGCAGGGATAAATGTTCAGCCTGGCCATGAATATCAATCAAAATTGCGCCGAGTTCTCGCAACAAAGAAACGCTGACGGTTCTGCCATTGATGCGCGCAATGCTACGCCCCTCTTTGCGGACTTCACGAGTCAGCACCACATAATTGGGATCATCCATCAAATCTTCACGTTTGAGAATTTCAAAGACCGCTTCTTTTTCTGGACCTTTGAGCTGAAACACACCCTCAACAAATGCGGCGTCTGAATCAGCGCGCACAAAGGTCGTATCTGCTTTGCCGCCAAGTAACATCACAACAGCGTCAAGGATGATGGATTTACCCGCGCCTGTTTCGCCGGTAAGGATAATGAGACCGGCGCCAAAGCGCAGGTCTAGTTTGTCTATGATTGCAAAATTATGGATACGGAGTTCAGTTAACATATGGGTATCTACTCTTTATATTTATTTTCGAAACACCAAACCAGAGAATTGAGAAAACGCTGAGGGAACAGCAATCACCAAATAAATGATCTGCCATACGATCGGTAAAAAATATGAAAATGCGGCAAAGCCGCCGCCACCATTAAGCAGCATAACCAAGGCAGGCAAACCGCTTAGCAACATGACAGGTAATGCTCCCAAAATCATACTGACGATAAGAGTAATGTTCAAGGAACGCGAACGGCGATTTTTGATTAACCAACGCGCGGCATTCGCAATCAATGAACCCACCACAGGCGCAAGGAAAATCATCCAAAAAGAGAGGAAAGTTGAAAAAGCTGCGCCGATTCCAGAAAGAATTGATGCAACAAAAAACACGATCACATAGTCATACCATTCTGCAGTATCAAAAACTTTTTGACGCTCGCGCACACATTCCTTGCACATGTACCCAGTAGGTGTACGCTGGGCACAGGAAGAGCAAATATAACGATCACATTTTTTGCAGCGCAAAGTGGCTTCGCGAGTAGGATGGACATAACAAAATGTTGTGGGGGTTTCAATCATCGCGGCAATCCTAAAGAGTTTTCGTTCATATGAGCGGTTAGGTTACGATAAAAATAACCTGGGTCACCAAAGCGCACAAATTGAGCTGTTACATCAGCGGCGCATACATCCACATGGTCATCTTCCATTAATAAAATAGGCGCTTGACCATCTACACTTAAGACAGCATTTTCACCTTTGACCTTGATACTGACCATGGAGCCTTCTGCCAAAACCACAGCCCTATCCACAGAAAGATGCGGGGCAATGGGCACCAACAAAATATTACGTAACTCTGGCGGAAGAATGGGTCCTCCTGCAGCAAGTGCGTACGCTGTAGAACCTGTGGCAGTAGAAGCGATTAATCCATCTGCTACATAATTGATTAAGTGACGCCCATCAACAGAAGTGGAAAGGCGCACCGGGCGTAAGGTTTGACCACGCCCAACAACTACTTCATTAAGAGAATGCCAAAGACCTAAAGAGTCGCCGGCACGGATATGTTCTGCCTGCAACATCATGCGGTTTTCGATCCATGATTCGCCGTTGAACAATTTATCAAAGTACTCACGCCATTCCTTGCGGTCCACCTGAATTAAAAATCCAAGCCTGCCAAGGTTTACACCAAAAATAGGAATACGTAACGGTGCACATAAATGCCCAGCGCGCAGAACGCTTCCATCTCCTCCTGCAATAATGAGCAGGTCAAATTCATGATTCTTGACTCGTTTGCGCAAGTCCTCATCGTATAGAGAACCAAGCGGCGCTTCCATACCTTTGTCACGCAGATACACTGCCATCGCTTCGGCTTCTGCAAAGGCTTCGGGCATTTTGGGGTATGCCATTACAACTGGATTCTTGGGTAGGAAGTTTTCTGACATGGTGAGGTAATTATAAAGGATGAATTATGAATGCTGAATTATGAATTGTCATAAACCAAACTCTGGTCACAGATATTTCTATAACCACATTTGGCACAGCGCCCTGCTTGGTCGTGGGAACGATCTACATCGTCTTTGAAGTCGTCTCGTTTCATTTCAGCGAGTAAATCGAGCAGTGACATTTCTAAGTCGCGGGTGTAGTCAATGGCAAAATCTTTATCTTCGTAATGGATAATCCCATAAGGCGGGCGTTTGTTGTATTTTCTTTCAACCAGTAAACAATAGGCGGCGAGTTGATAAATGTGTGAATCGTAGGGAGTTTGCGGGGCTTTACCTGACTTCACTTCAACGGGAATAATGTTGCCGTCATTTTGCTCCACTAAATAATCTGGTTTGCCTGTTAACCCTAAGATGCCGTCATACAAGGGTGTAACTGAGGTTTTCCATGAGCGTGTGTCGGTATATATAATTCTTCCGCCGGGCAATCCTGCTTCTCCTTGTTGAGCAGAGGAGCGACGGAAAAAAATAAGAGCGAAAATGAAGAAGGCAATGGCGAGATATAACATGAGGGAAAGGATGAAAGTTGAAGGATGAATTTCGTAATAGGTAATTCGTAATGTTTGATTATGGAAGAAGCAAGTTAGTAAGATAAGCTGTTAGCGTAACTAATGCGGCTAGAAACAAGAGCAAGCCAAAGGTGCGCGAAAGAGACGAGGCGATTACTTTTTGCCCATGTCTTTGATGTAATTCCGTTCCGGCGGCAAGTTCGGCACGATTCTCAGATTCAACACCGAGTTTTTTCAACTTCCAGGCGCGGCGACAATAAAGATAGCTTCCAATTTCAGAAGCGCGGATAATTTGGGGCATTTGCACAGTATAGCACAAATTTTCTAATTTTTGAAAGGTATAATAACGTTAGAACGTTTAAACGTTCTAACGTTATTATTTACTGGAGAACCCATGTCCCTCCCCTCAATTGACATCAAACACTTCACCACCTTCCTGGTTGACTTGCTCAATATTGCCTCGCCTACCGGCTTTGCAGAACCTGCGATTGCCTTTGTAGAAAAAGAACTTTCGCAATATAAACAGTTAAAACTTTCACGCACGCGCAAAGGCGCCTTGGTTGCAAAATGGGAAGTGAAATCTGATTTACCGCCCGTGGCATTAACGGCTCATGCAGATACACTGGGCGCGGTGGTGAAAGAAATTAAATCGAATGGACGGCTTAAGTTGAGCCGCATTGGCGGGATTCAATGGCCAACAGTAGAAACCGAAGGTGTGTGGGTTTTCACTTCTAAAGGCGAAAAGATTCGCGGGTCGGTATTAATTGATACGGCTTCGGGTCATATTTATAGCTCGGCAGGCAGTGAGACTCCGCGCAATGATTCACACATGGAAGTGAGACTGGATGCGCGTACCACATCTGAAAGTGAAACTCGCGCATTAGGTATCAACGTGGGCGATTGCGTGGCATTTGATACACGTACCGAAGTAACGGGTGATTTCATTCGCTCACGCTTCTTAGATGATAAGGCGTGTGTGGCAAATGTTGTCGCGGCGATCCGCTCATTGGCGCAAGCAGGCAAAAGTCCGGCGCGAAGCGTGTATTTCCTGATCAGCAATTATGAGGAAGTAGGACACGGCGCGGCAACAGGAATCCCTGCTGAGGTAGCGGAGTTGGTTACAGTAGATATGGCAGTTGCGGGGCCGGGACAAGAGTCGGATGAATATCACGCAACTTTGTGTATTAAAGATAGCGGCGGACCGTATCACAAAGGTTTGAACGATAAAATGCGCGCATTAGCTGAGAAACATAATATCCCATATAAAACTGATGTATATCCATTTTATGGTTCTGACGGCGAAGCATTTTGGGCGGCGGGCGGCGATGTAGCGCTTTCCTTAATTGGACCCGGCATTGACTCTTCGCACAATTACGAACGCGCGCACATGGATGGTTTGAATGCAACCACGAATTGGATCATGGCGTATCTGCTCGAAAATTAAAATTCTCTAACGTAATGATTCTACAATTCAGGTATTCTAAAATATAAGAGGACATATCATGACAATAGAATCAATTGACGCAAAGATCGGCTCGGTCGCGCCTGACTTCAAACTGCTTGCCACAAATGGGCAGGAGATTGCGCTGTCAGATTTTCGTAACAAATCAAACGTAATTGTATTCTTTATCCGTGAAACTACGTGCGCACAATGCCGCACACACGTTACCCAAATGGGACGCATGCACAAACAATTTCTTGATTCAGGCGCTGAGGTCATTGTGATTTTGGGTGAAGATGTGAAAAAAGCGCGTGAATACGCAGAGGGCATAAATTTGCCTTTTCCTATTCTTTCAGACCCAGATCGTGCGATATATCATCTCTACGAATTGGAAAAATATTTTTTGCTTTTCCAGCGCACGGCATCACTTGTCGTAGATAAAAATGGCGTCGTTCGTTATCTCAAGCGCACCACTGTGCCGAATGTCTGGCTACAAGAGACTCGCGAGCTATATGGCTTTGTGGATAGTTTGAACGAATTGAAAGCCAGTTTTAACTAAAGATAAACATATAATTAAATAAATTATTGAACGCGATACAATCAGCGCCATGAAAAAAATATTTCTGGCGCTGATTTTTATTCCCTTATTGGCCGCAACCAACACTGCCTACGCGCATCCTGCAGATTTATATTTGCATCGCATCAATGCAAATATTTCTTCAAATGAGATGCGAATTGAATGGAACATCATCCCCGGCCCATTATTGGCGCAAATAGTTTGGTTTGAAGCCGACAGCAATCAAGATGAAATAATTTCAGATGCTGAGGCAAAAGATTGGGTGAAGCCACACATCCCTGAATTGCTACTTACAATCAACAATCGACCTATCCCCCTCGAACTGCAAAGTATCACTTTTCCAGCTAGTATGGAATCGATCAGCGTGGGTAGTGAAAAGATTATCTTGATATTTAATACGGCTTGGGATGCGGATTTTTTAACTGAAAATCAAATCATTCTTCAAAATAATTTCAAATCACAAAACAGCTTGTCCTTCTACATAATCAAGGCAAATAACGGTTTGGGTTTATACGACGCCAAACAAAGCAATAACTCATTAATTTTTTCGCTCACTACAAACCCTAGCGACAAAACCATCATCAGCTGGGAAACAGGCAGACCCTCCATTCCCTTTGTTGTGCAAGCCGCCGGGCTGGGCGAAGTTGCGCAACAAGCCGCAGAACAATCACAAACTCAAACAGGCTATGGCGCAATGCTCGAAGGCTTCATCCGCTCCAAAGAATCATCGCCCTCTTTTATTTTTGCGGCGCTGGCAATTGCATTGATCACAGGCGCATTACACGCGCTCACACCCGGGCATGGCAAAACCATCGTCGCCGCATATCTGATTGGCGCACGCGGCACACTCAAACATGCAATTTTCCTGGGAGGTATCGTTACACTCACACACACGGGCTCAGTATTTTTAATCGGCATCACCGCATTGGCGGCGTCACAATATATTTTTCCCACCAGCCTCTTCCCCATCTTAGAAATTATTTCTGGTATTTTGATCGTCGCGTTAGGATTTAATTTATTGATTCAAAGAATCAAAGAATGGCGAGGAAGAACTGCGCCTCATTCTCACCCGCATGCTGATACAGATCAACATACGCATTCGCGCTCCAAGCATGATCATGCTCACGAGCATCCGCACAAGAAGCATCGCCACCACCACGACATTCCCAACCCTGAGGATGTAACTTGGCATTCATTGCTGACCCTCGGCATTAGCGGCGGGCTGGTGCCCTGCCCCGAGGCGATTGCAATTTTATTGCTGGCAGTCAATATCAATAGAATTGTGCTGGGCTTATCTTTGATCATTGCCTTCAGCGTGGGGCTTGCCTTTATTCTGATCGCAATTGGCATGGTATTGGTGCAGAGCAAAAGATTATTTTCCAAACTGGGATTCATTGACCGCTGGGCATATATCATTCCGATTGTCAGCGCGCTGATCGTGCTGGGGCTGGGCGTGGGGTTAACTGCCGGGGCTGTGATCAAGGCTCGAGAATCACGGAATCAAATTGAAGGGCAGAATGAGGCGGGGCTTGTTGAGCAGAGTCAAGCTGGGGTGTTGTTTATGAATGAAGATGAGAATCGCCGTCAGCAAATTTTTATCAAAAAAGAAAATGATATAACACAAATTACAAATGAAGATAGCGGTGTACATGAAATGTCGGTATCTTTAGATGGCGGGCAGATCGCTTATAGCGCATCGAACAAAGATGGTTCAACAAGTTTATGGTTAATAGATGCAGAGACTATAACCAAAAAAGAGTTGTTACATTGTGCGGTTGCTGTGTGCTCGCAAGTAACATGGTCGCACGAGACAGATCGGGTACTGTATGCGCGCGCAGATTTTAATGAGCAGATGCTGGGGCTTCCATCGGTTTGGTGGCTCAATGTTGAAAATGGTGAGACATCTCCAGTATTTGATTCTGGTTTGCCTATTTATAGTTTCAATTGGTCTCCTGACGCGCAATGGATGACATATACATCTGTGATCACGCCAAATGTTGAAGTATATAATTTAAGTAACGGAGAAAACGTTTCGATCCCCGCGCAAACAGGCGGACGAGCGATGTGGTCGCCTAACTCTGACGCATTTATCTTCTCTGATGCACGATTAATAAACGGGAAAAATTTACGGAAATTAATTTTATATAGCACAAAGAAAAATAAAACTACCGAATTATTTACTGCGGAATCATTTGATGATTACGACCCAGCATGGTCGCCAGACGGAAAGCAGATCGCATTTCTTCGTTTCGATTCGTTGGGCGAACAAATTTGGATTATGGGCGCAAACGGAAACGGCGCGAAAAAATTAACAAATGATGATGGGGTATTTCATGGCAACTTAGCATTTTCTAAAGACGGAAAATCCTTATTGTTTTCATATTCAGAGAAGTCGTTGATCGAATCGCAAATAGGGATCTTAGATGTTGAAACAGGCGCAATGAGCAAAGTTAGTAAAGGGAATTTCCCGTTATGGTTAAAGTAAAGGATGAAAGATGAACAAAAGCAGAAATACGATGATAATATTATGGAAGTAATTTTTAGATAAATTGAGGAGAAAATAAAACGTGAATTTTTCAGAATATCAAGAAAAAGCAAGGGCGACTGCAAAATATCCAGTGATCGGGCACGGGGTCATTTACCCCACACTTGGGCTTGCCAATGAGGCAGGTGAAGTGGCGGGCAAAATTAAAAAAATTTTCCGTGACAAAGACGGCGTGATCGGTTCTGCTGAAAAAGACGCACTCAAAGCAGAACTTGGGGATGTGCTTTGGTACATCTCACAAGTTGCCAGCGAGCTAGAACTTTCATTGAATGAAATTGCAGAAGCAAATGTTGCCAAGCTATTGGACAGGCAAGCGCGCGGCAAGATTCAAGGAGATGGGGATAATCGGTAACTCAATTCGTTTTAACCAGAGATAAACGGAGAGATAGCTCGGTCTTGCGTAAATCCTATACAATAAACAAATCCTTATGAAACCCTATCAGCCTGCCCAAAATTACCCTATTTTTATTTTGCTAATTACTGCTTTTTTAATTGGCTGTTTTACTGTAGGTCAGTACGGTCAAAGCTGGGATGAGCCTGATATTTATCGCTATAGCGAATATACAATTAATGCTTATCAATTTATTTTTAATCAGAAATATCTACCGTCTTACGAGAGCAACTTAAATTTTTACGGTCCTGCCTATTACTTAATGGTCAATCTTTTTACACGCGTGCTGATGTTAATCGTCCCATCGTGGACAACGGTGACGGCATGGCATTTCACATACTTTATTACATTTCTTGCAGGCGTGTATATTCTCTATTTACTATCCAAACGCTGGCTGAGCGAATTGGCAGCATTCGGGGTTGCGCTTTTATTTCTCTGCCAACCTTTATTATGGGGGCACTCGTTTATTAATCCTAAAGATACGCCCTTTATGACATTCTTTATGGCGAGTATTTACCTAGGTCTGCAAATGGCAGATGCACAGCCTCGTTCTTTTCGCCGCGCAGGGTTAATCATCATGGCGGGGCTGATGCTAGGGCTTACCATTTCTTTGCGAGTCTTAGGACCGCTTGCAGGAATATTTGTCCTACTTTACGCCGCGACCAAGCACAAACAAAAAGCCATTTCCCTAGCTATCGTTTACCTTTTTATAGCAGGCATAACTGCGTACTTGACATGGCCCTATCTATGGAAGTCTCCAGTCACAAATTATTTCGAAAGCCTTAAATTAATGTCGCAATTCCCGTTTGACGCCAAGGTGCTGTTTTGGGGGGATCTTTATGTACCCACCCAAGTGCCTCGGTCTTACTTCCCCACTCTATTTACCTTGCAATTAACAGAACCATTGCTCGCTTTATTTATCATCGGTATTTTTGTCATGGCAGCATCCAGAAAAACAGAGCCTATACTCTTATTCTCTGCGTGGTTTCTTATTCCAGCGCTGATCATTGTTTTTTCAAAAAGCGTGCTCTATGATAATGCGCGTCAACTTTATTTTTTACTTCCACCTCTCTTCTTTGTCTCTGGCTTTGCAGTAGAGTGGCTGTTCAAATATATACATCAGCAAAAATTCAGATACATCTTTTTAATGCTCCTGATCGCACCTGGGGTACTTGCAGGAATACGCTTATATCCTTATGAATATTCTTACTACAATAGCTTGATTGGCGGAATTGACGGCGCATTCCGCCAATTTGAAACAGATTACTGGGGAACATCTTCGAAAGAAGCCATGGAATATATTAATGCTGTTGCCCCAAGCCATGCCCGCATCGTGGTCTTATCAGGCTCAGATGAAGTTGCGAGGCAGTATGCCCGCGCAGATTTACAAGTTGTAACGGAAGAGAATGACCCCACCCCACAAGAAAAATATACATACGCATTTATTTTAACGCGCAAAAACCAAAGCGAACGCCGCTGTGTAAAATCAGATGTTGTTTACGAAGTAGGAAAAGGCAATGCTATTTTTGTAATCATTAAAAAACTAGGAAATAAAGGACACTGTTAATTGAACAATCAAGTTACGATACCCCAGCTGACCGCTCGCGCAATCGAAATTCATGAGACCTTACTAAAAACATTTGGCGAGCCGATATGGCGTACTCCATTACCTGCCATTGACGAATTGGTTTCTACTATTCTTTCACAAAACACGAATGATGTTAATCGCGACCGAGGTTTTGATTCGTTACGCGCAAAATTCTCAACATGGGAGTTGGTGCGCGATGCAAAAACGGATGATGTAATCAGTGCGATTCGAGTTGCGGGATTGGCGAACCAAAAAGGACCGCGGATTCAACAAGTCTTACGCGCGATTACGCAAGAACGCGGTTCGCTCAACCTCGACTTTTTGGCTGATCTGCCAGTCGAGGAGGCTCGTGCCTGGCTGACAAAGTTCAATGGCGTAGGACCCAAGACAGCCGCGATCGTTTTATGTTTTTCATTAAACAAACCTGCTTTCCCAGTGGATACTCATATTTATCGCGTCAGTGGCAGAATTGGTTTACGCGCTGAAAAAATGACAGTAGAGCACGCTCACCCCCACCTAGAGGCTGTCTTCCCTCCTGAAACATATTACGCGGCACATTTAAATCTCATCCGTTTAGGGCGCGATATATGCAATGCGCGCAAGCCGCTGTGTGCCAAATGCCCAATCAGTCATTTATGTGACTACAAAGATAAAACAAAGTAGTGTAAAGATTAATTTATGCAACAACCCCCTGTAAGTATTGCGCTAGATAAGCTTGGAATATCTCATAGAGTTTTTGAACATACGAAATCCATCTCCTCACTAGAAGAAGCCGCTGAGGATCGCGGGCATATGCCAAGCCAAGTAATCAGAAGCATTCTCTTTCGAGTGCGCGAGGGAGAATATGTAATGGCGCTGGTAGCCGGAGGCGCTCAAATTTCATGGAAGAGGCTGCGCGAAATTGTGGGGCGTTCACGTGTTTCGATGGCAAGCGAAGAGGAAGTGCTGGCGGTGACGGGGTATCAAGTTGGGGCTGTGGGTCCGTTTGGGTTGTTGAATCAAGTTCGGGTGTTGATAGATGCGAGCGTGATGATGGAAGATGAAATTTCGATTGGATCGGGAACCCGCAGTGTGGCGATCATCCTCAAAAGTGCGGATCTGCATCACGCGCTTGACAATGCAGATGTAATGGATTTGGTTGAACATGAATAGAAATGCACGATACAATACTGCATCATTCGCTTGAGAGGTATTTATGAGTTCACGAGAATTGCTACGAATTGCCAGCCGAACATTTGCCATTGGCATTGAGCGCCTGCCAGGTGTTTTGTGCGAAGCCGCGACTGTGGCGTATTTGTTATTACGCGTTTCAGATTATTTTGAAGACAACGAAGAAATGCCCGCTGATGAAAAAATCGTTTTGCTGAATCTTTGGGTAAATGTTTTACGAGAAGAAGCGGATATTAACAACTTAACTAATAGTGTAATTCATGCTGATACTAGTAACCCAGACGCAGTTGTCGCTCAACATGTGAAGGAAATTCTTTTACACTTGCGCTCATTGCCTTATGGAGTGCAGGAAATAATCGTTGAGCACGTCATTAAAAGCACACAAGGCATGGCGCGTTGGACAAAGACAGGTCCTACCGTAAACGATGAAGCCGACCTTGATGATTACATGTTTGAAGTAGCTGGGCGTGTAGGGTATTTGATCACACAATTATTTGCTTGGTATTCAGCCACGATTCGGCGCATGGAAAAAGATATTATGCCGCTCGCGCGTGAATTTGGGCTGGGTTTACAAACCGTGAATATTATTCGCGGCTTGAGAGAGGACTTTGATCGCGGCTGGGTGTATGTGCCTAAAAAGTTTCTTGCAAAAATCGGCATCTCGCCTGAGCAAATGTTTGACCCTGCTCACCGCGAAGAAGCTCTAAAAGTTTTAGATCTATTAACTGACAAAGCAGAACGTCATTTACATAATGCGCTGACGTATGTAAAAGCACTACCTTGGTGGCAGCACGGAATTCGCTTAGGCTGTATTTTCCCATTGATGTTCGCGATTCGCACCTTGGCAGTCAGCCGCCGCAACGCGCAAGTATTTGAAAGCGAAGCAAAGATCACACGCGCCGATGTAAAGCAAATTGTGATGCACTCGAACATGATGGGCTGGTCTAATTTATGGCTGGATCGGTATTATGACAAATTAAATACAATTGATGTGCACGAAGTTAAAGTGTAAACTCACCAAGGCAACTGAAATAATATAAAACAAGAGACAACTGAAGTTGTCTCTTGTTTTATATTAAACTGTTTTATTTAAATTTTAACGAGTCTACTATATTATAAAGATTTAAAATGTTTGCCTGCTCCACCTGTTGAAAAGCAACACGCCAATCTGTTCCGCTGCTCACTTCAACATTATTGGGCGCAGCGGTAATGATCAGAAAATTTGATTGCTCATCAAACAAGATCATGATCCGTGAGTAGAAATGCCCCATTTGTGCTGTCTCAGATGATGCCGAGATGTATTCCACTCCCTGAAACTTGCCAATGTTAAGCTGTTTCACTTTAATGGTTACACTTCTACCAGCCGAAAGCGACTCGCCATCTTGCATATTGACTATTGATTGAAATGCATCTCTCCAATATTGGTCTTGATAGTTCTTAAAATACTCAAGGCGCACATAGTAGGAATTTTTTAATTCATAAATTTGTTCTTCTATCCCTGTTCCATACGGATACACTTTATCTGAACCAATTTCAATGCGCAGGTTTTGTTCAGATATGTATTCTTCAGGACCTAGCCAAGTAGACGGGTATTGAAATTCTATTCCGAAACTATCGTTTTGATAGGACTTTAAATCCCCGGACTCTTGCGAGGGCAGAACAATCATCAAGGCTGGGTCAGTGGCAGGCAAAGGTTCTGGGGTTATAGCTGCTTTAGGGGCACAAGCGATAATTAGGAACATCATAATCAATAGAAACATAAGCAAAGTTTTTTTCATTTTTTCTCCATTGCGAGTAATGACGTATATGAAGCATAAAAGTTCCACATTTTCATCACCGTCAACCTTAAAGTATTGGAATTTTACAAAAGGGGGTCATATCTAATTGAACAATTCAAAGTTATGGAGTACCATGCCTGTCATGCGCATCTGGTTTACCCGCTTTTTGATTGGAATTGTGACTGCTTGGAATTTGCAAGCTGCGTTTATATTTATTTTTTCTCCCAGCCTATTTGTACAAGCCTATGAATTGTCTGGAATTGCAGGCGAAGCTGCTGTGCGGGGCGTGGGCGTGCTGTTCTTGATGTGGAATGTACCTTATTTGTTCGCTCTACAAAATCCAAATCGCTATCGGTTGGCATTAACTTTGTCATTGCTTATGCAGTTTATCGGGTTGATTGGGGAAAGTTTTATTTTGTCCACCTTACCTTTGGAACATATCAGACTAAGAAGCTCTATTATCCGGTTTATCACATTTGATGGAGCAGGATTATTATTTCTATTCACTGCTTACCTGCTGACAAAAAGAGAAGGTGCCTCAGGCTAAAGTTAAAATGCCCGCTTAATTATTCACCTACCCACCCGCAACCTTGACCTTGTATCCCAGCTTCTGCAAAATACCTGCGATCTTCTCACGATGTTCGCCTTGAATTTCAATAATATCGTCTTTGATCGTTCCGCCTGTACCGCATTCATTTTTTATTTTTTTCGCCAGCGCTTTCAGATCGTCTTCTGAGAGCACAAGTTTTTTCACCAGGGTAACAGCCTTACCGCCGCGCCCGCTGGATTCACGGTGCAGGTATATAGTCTGCTGTTGAGGCTGCAAAGATTTTACATTTGCTGTTTGCTTTTTTTTGCGCTGGTCTCCCAGTTCTGAAGACCAAACTGTGTTGTTTTCATTTTTAGGCATGGTTTATGTCCTTTCTCTCTATTTTGCCACAGAGTTTAAAAGACGATGAGAAAAAAAAGATTAAGCCGGTGGGCGTATAATTCTGTGAAACCCAAGAAGTCTGGATTTTAGTAGCACGGCTTTATTTAATCACGAATTGAGTTGATTACTAATTTTGTAAAGGACAAAACCTCATGAAGAAAACAGACCGCAACTCGCTCATTGTTTTTCCCATCTTGATCCTGATCGGTTATCTCGTCGCGCTGGCGGGCAGTCAGGGCGGGGACTCGATACGTGGAATTCCACTATTTACTCTGGTCGTTGGAGTCGCCTTTGTAGTTCAGTGGCTGGCGTTTATCCCAGCATATTTCATGCAAACTGAAAAATTCTTCGATCTAACAGGCAGTATTACTTATATTTCCGTGATGATTATTGCGACAACATTCAGTTCTAAAATTGACGCAAGGTCAACTCTCCTCCTGGTGTTGGTGATAATCTGGGCGATTCGCCTTGGCTCCTTTTTATTTAGCCGTATCCGAAAAGCAGGCAAAGATGGTCGATTTGACGAGATCAAACCTTCCTTTATTCGCTTCCTCAATGTGTGGACCATCCAGGGTTTGTGGGTCACTTTCACCGCCGCCGCCGCGCTGGTTGCGATTACAACATCCAACCACAAAGAGCTGGATGCGTTTGCCATCATCGGGTTTCTGATTTGGGTATTTGGCTTTGCTATTGAAGTTATCGCGGACTCACAAAAAAGCCGCTTCAACGCGGACTCTGCGAACAAAGGAAAATTTATCCAAACAGGATTATGGTCTCGCTCGCGACACCCTAACTATTTCGGTGAAATTATGCTGTGGGTTGGTATCGCGATCATTGCATTACCCGTCTTGCAAGGTTGGCAGTGGGTTGCTATGATCTCTCCATTGTTTGTGACCTTACTACTCACCCGCATCAGCGGAATTCCCCTGCTTGAAAAAAGAGCAGATGCAAAATGGGGCGGGCAAAAAGATTATGAAGATTATAAAAAGAAGACGCCTGTTCTGATGTTAAATTTATAATTCTTGCTTTCGATAAGAGAAACAAAAAAGTATAAAATTTTAATAATGGAGGCTGATTATGTTCCATGGCTGGCATGTTCTGTTTACCTTCAATCGTAATATTAGACTCTTTCTTGCTGCCTGGGCGCTTATCGCCTTTGCTTATTTTGGAGTGCAAGGGGTGCTGCTTAATTTGTACCTACTCAGACTCGGGTTTGATACTCAATTTATTGGCTCCTTAATTGCTACCGGACAAATCATCTGGGCATTAACAGCCCTGCCAGCAGGAACGATCGGTCGACAATTTGGTCTGCGACCTGCGTTAATCATCGGCAGTACCCTCTCAGCACTAGGTATCGGGTTTTTACTGATCGTTGAATCGTTCCCCAAAAATACATGGGGAACCTGGTTATATTTTTCATGGATGTTGACATGGCTTGGAGCTGCATTGCTCACAGTGAACAGCATTCCTTTCTTGTTACAAGTAAGCACCACTGAAGAGCGAAATCATGCTTTCGCAGCACAAGGCGCGTTGGTAGCGTTGTTGGGCTTCGCGGGCAGTCTTGCAGCAGGTATTCTTCCCGGAGTATTTTCTGCCTGGTTGGGATATTCATTAGAGAAACCTGCACCTTACTGGTATCCGCTTTGGTTGGTGCCACTGGCACATCTATTGTGTATTGTTGTTTGGTCAAGAACAACGCCAGTCAATCTTGTTAAAGAATCTGGCTCGGTAAAAGAATCCTTACAAATGCCGCTAGGGCTATTTGTATTCCTCGGCTGTATCGTTTTTTTACAAACAGCAGGTGAAGGTTCTGTACGTGCTTTCTTCAATGTTTATCTCGACAAAGCCCTGCAAATGCCCACAGTACAAATAGGCATGATCTTTGGTATAGGACAACTCTTGCCGGTGTTCGTATCATTGATCGTCCCCAATCTACTTGCTCGCTGGGGTGCTCCGCGTGTACTTGCTTTAACCAGTGTAGGCGCTGGCTTAGTGAGTCTGCCACTAGCTTTATTCCAACATTGGATACCAGCGACCTTCGGTTTTATAGGGTTGCTGTCTATGCTTGCTATCAACGCTCCCAGTCGAAGTATTTTCAGTCAGGAAATCGTCTCGCCTCGCTGGCGTACAACCACATCCGCCATTGCAACTGTTGGCATCGGTTTGGGATGGGCAAGCACAGCGTTGGCAGGCGGTTATCTGATCCCACGCGTCGGTTTCAGCGGACTATTTTGGATCGGCACTGTGTTGGCGTTTATGGCGGGCATTTTGTTATGGGGTTTTATCCGTATGCACTCAAATTACAGTGATAAATAAAAGTCATACACCGCCAATGTAATTCTAGCTTTGAATCAAAAAAAGAAGATAACATCATGTTATTTCCTTTTTTTGATTTCTCAACCTAACCAGGCTACCCACCATAGCCGTCATAATACTTTATGAATACTAACGAGTCATCCTACGATTACACCAAATTCCTTTTGATACTCTCCAGCCATGACTTTTGGAAGAAGAGATTTCCATTCAACTTCACGACCAATTGAATATCCAAATGGAAATCGGTTTCTAAAGAGCTGTAAGAAAATAAATGCCTCTTTCGAGTTGAAGGGTATATAATTCAACCCAGATAGTTTGTCGCTTTTCAGTCGCGTTATGGTAGTAATAACAATAGAGGATAAATATGAAACCCCACCGACTTTCAGTTCTTCCCAGTTTTGTTGTACTTTTGGCATTTGTCTCCTGCCAAACACCCACGACCTCATCTCCAACAAAAACACCATTACCTAGTGAAACACCTCTTCCTACATCAACGCCCACCCCGACCGCAACGCCAATGCCAGTATGCGAAAAAATTCATAGTTCAAGAACAGACCCCCAACCTGCTATAGGACTGAACAAGTTCGATCTTCTCATGCAGTATCTTGGCACGGCTAGCGGAGGAGGAGGCAGCCCCAACTACCAAGAAGTCACTGAGTCAATGGGACAAAAAGCCATTGTCGATGCAGCAGCAATTGGCGTCAATTATTTCCGTGTTTCGATCACGGGATATTTCCCTGCTGCATACGATAGCTCAGGAGATCTCGACCAGTGGAGGCAAAACCCTGATGTGTATTGGTCTATTGTGGACAAGATGATGAGCAATCTACAGGAGAATTGCATAAGGATTGTTCCGGTTTTTGTTTGGAACGCGACACAGTTTCCGGCAATGGCACAAGAAAACCTTACTCAAATGATGACAAATCCCGACTCAAAATCATATATCTTGCTGACGGCATATATCGAAGATTTCATTAATCGATATAAGAGCCATCCCATGCTTTACTTTTACGAATTAACAAACGAACTTAACTTATCTGCCGATCTTGACCTCGCTAAGCGCTGTCTCGATGGCCCTTATCCAGGATTATGCCCACCTACTGGGAATTTTTCTTCTGATGAAATGATCGCATTCACTTCGAGACTGGCTGAGGTAATCCGGAAACAAGATTCTGCCCACCCCATCTCTTCAGGCTTCGGCTTACCGCAATCCTA
>VFJR01000120.1 GCA_009885945.1 Anaerolineaceae bacterium | reverse complement strand
TCGTTGAGATTCCCCTCGTCAACAGGAGATTGCTTCGGGCTTTGCCCTCGCAATGACATGTCCTCGCGCCAATCCCGCCTCCAAACCTCATACGCCTTCGACAACTTCCTCGCCGATTGCGGATCTGCCAGATAAGATAATAAATAATTCAGCGAGCCCGCCGCCGCACGCGTAGTAGAAGTCGAAGAGATCATCTCAACTACTTCAATATTTTTGGCTTTGAGCGCGTTGATCACATCCACGCCGCGCGTATTACGCGGCACAAGAATCGCAACCGTTGGCTTTTGTTCCCCTTCAGCAAACGAATCCAAATACGCTTTGACCGACTTAACCACCGCTTCCAACTCTTCTTCGGGCGTGTACTTTTTGCTGACAAATTTAATCCCTGCTGGATTATTCGGCGGATTTTGCTGTGGGTCATCTTCTGGCACTGGCACGATATGCGGCAGAGATAATGCAGTACGCACATTGATGTCGGGATGCGCGTTCATCGTCCAATCGATCAAATGATTCGCCAGCGCGATCACCGCAGGCTGTGACCTGCCCGACTCTGGCATATCCTCGCTTGGATTTTCATTGATAAATTTGCGTAACAGCTCAGGGTCTGCGGTTGTAAAGGTCTCAAAGATAGCTTGGTTAGGGTCGCCCACGCGAACCCAATTGCCGCTGGAATTATCTGGTGGTTGAGTAGCCCCGCCGCTTTTCGCGGGGCGTATCGCGAAGTCCCCAAAGGGGGAAACCACACCACCAGACAGCAGAGACAGTATCCTCTGCTGCGACAAACTCGAATCTTGCGCTTCATCTTCTAAAATAAATGGATAGCGATAACGCAGACGTTCTAAAAATTCTTGGTCGCTTTCAAGCAAAGTTAATGCAAGCCGAATCAAATCGTCAAAGTCAACTGCGCCGCGATAGGCAAGCGCGCGTTGATAGTCTGTGTAAATGCTCCAGCCTAGTTCAGCCAAAGGCAGAGGCGTGAAAGAAGCGTCTAGTTTGGCACGCAGGCTGAGGGGAGTTAAGAGGCGGTCTTTGGCTGAACGAATAAAGGCTGAGGCGAGGGAATCAACAAGGGTTGGTAATTGCTGGCGGCGAATCCATTCACGTTTGGAATGATCAATGGCAGGGTCAATATAATCATCAAAAAAATCGGAGTGAGCGGCAAGCCAAGCATTGACCGACTCGCGCCGAATCAAATTTGCTTCGCGCTCGTCAATGATGCCAAATTGATTTTCAAGCCCTACACTGGCAGGTTTCTCACGCACAATATCATGCGCCAGCCCATGCAACGTGCGCACACGATATTTATACAAGGCTTGAATTTTATTTTCAAAAAATCCTTTGATACGATTTTCAAAATTATCCACCGCCGAATTAACCAGCGTGACGATCAACACTTCTTGCCCATCTTGCAATTGATTATTGTGAATGATCTGCGCCGCGAGCGCAGACAGAATATGCGTCTTGCCCGCACCCGGCACAGCGGCAATACCCAGCCGCCCGCCCGTATAGCGCAGGATGTTTTGTTGTGAGGGTCGAGGAGTAAAGGACATTATTTTATGCCTAGAGAAGAACCGAGGGTGGTAAACGAGAGTCAATACATTTGCTACACGGTTGCATGAATAAGATGCGCCGTAGATAAGTTCTGATTCTGAAGGAAGCAAGAGCTAAATAATCAAGTCAACGATTTATCCAGATCGGTTCACCATGATAGGCGCCACTGGATGTAACTCTTAAGAATTCATTGGTCGGCACGGTGATTACATAAAGCTCCATATTTCCCTCAACTAGAGCTTGAATTGTCAGCCGCATGGAATCAGGCGCCCAGGATGGTGTGCCGCGTAGTTCAACACCAGATGATGATAATTGCATAATCGTGCCATCTACTAAATTGAAAATATCAATAATATACCCGCTATTTTCCTCGGCGATGACAGCCATTTTGAGTCCGTCTGGAGACCACACAGGAGTGCCAAAAGTCGACGGGGAAGATGTCAGACATCGTTGATTAAGCCCATCGCGACCAGTGAGACAAATATTAGCGAGCTCACCAGAATATGTTTTGAACGCAATCGCACTTCCATCAGGTGACCAATTCGGGCTTGTTTCTGAATTTGATTTCGTCGTCAAAGTCGAGATTATACCGTTTGGATCGGACAAGAGAATATCTGAATTACCAAAACGATTACTTACAAATGCAATCTCGTTTGCTACGGGTGACCAGACCGGATTACTATCTCCGGCGGGGTCATTGGTGAGACGAACTTGGTTGGAGCCGTCTGCATTAGCCATGTAAATTTCAAAATTTCCATCACGAAATGATTCGAAAGCAAGTAGTGTGCCATCAGGTGACCACGAAGGAGATGCATCTTTCTCTGGAGCATCCGTAATCCTTGTAACGTTTAGAGATGTAAGGTCAAGAACATAAATGTCCATGTTGTTGTCTACCGTAGATTCGAATGCAACACGTGAACCGTCTGGTGAAATATTCAGACTTTTATCTTCTGAATTAAACACTGATAGAGGGATTCGTTCTGTTCCATCAGGCTTCATAATGTAAAGAATATTTTGCCCATCATGATTTGATATAAAGAGTATATGTCCCGACAATGCTGGTATTGTCAGTGTACTAGCAATTACGGTATTTATAGGTGATATAGTAGCTGTTTCATTTCTGGTGCCACCAGCGCCCATAAGACCATCTGACGCCTGCCCATTAAATACATAAGGAGCAACACAAAGGATTAGGACAGCAAATATTCCCAAAATAGAACTAATTGTTGAAATGACAATCTTACCTTTTTGACGCGATGAACCACTTGAAAGAAGTATTGGATCTTCAGGCGGTAAAGGTGGTTGTGGCTTTGGACGAGATGTGCGGCGTTTATTTTTTTGCACTAGCCCACCCAAATTGATGTTCCAAATGCAATCCCAAGAAGTATGAATGCCAAAGATTGCAAAATAAATGCTACTCTAAGGATATTTGCGTTTCGTTCAATTTTTTCTTCATTATGTTTCCATGCCCCAATGCAATTTGAAATTAATTGCCGCAATGTCTCTTCTTTACTTTTACCAAGATAGTTTTGTGCAAGTTTTTCAATGTTAGGATCCATTCTATATTTCTTAACTCCCATTACGACCATTGACTGTATCACCGATAATGTAAAACCAATAATACTTATTATGATTAATATTTGACTTGATAGGGGGTAATCTAGAATCGTTTCACGTGACCCCATCAGGAAAACGAATATGCCACCCGCGAAGGCAGTCAACGCACTAGCTTTATTTTCCAGTGCATATTTGCGAGTTTGCTGGAGATCCATTTTTTCTTTAGCGGTTTCGTAAATTAATTCGAGGCTATCTGGCTTTTTCATATTTATTCCATTGAATATACTCAAAATCTCATAAAAATCAAGTATATAAACATATATATTATTCATAAACATTAAAAAATTTCTGCACCTCTGGCAGCACTGCGATAAACTACCGTGCTAGTTCATACGAAGGCAGCTGAAGTCACCTAGTCCCACTTGAACGGAGTTTGGTAAGTATAGCACGGGTGTTTTGTTGTAAGGGGTGAAGGATGGAGTCGTATAGTTATGGTAATACGGTCGAAATGTAATTCATTGCTTAACCTATATATGTTTTATCCTGCCGCTGAATCGTTCCAACGGATAAATGCGCACAGCAAAGCCCAAATTTAGAAAGAGTCATCTTCCAATAAATTAAAAAGGTAGCCGCCATAGCTATTATGCTTTAACTGACCCGCTAATTTTTGTAATTGCGCCTTATCAATAAATTTCATACGGTAGGCTACTTCTTCCGGACAACCGATCATCAACCCCTGGCGCTCTTCCACCGCCTGCACAAAATTAGAAGCTTGCAAAAGATTTTCATGGGTACCGGCATCCAGCCAGGCAATCCCGCGACTTAAGGGTTGCACGGTTAACTGCCCGCGCTCAAGATAGATGCGATTCAAATCTGTGATCTCAATTTCGCCGCGTACAGAAGGCTTAAGCCCTGCCGCGAGCTCACACACTTGCTGGTCATAAAAATATAAACCCGGCACAGCGTAATGCGAACGCGGTTTTACAGGTTTCTCTTCTATGCTAATGGCTTTGCCTTGTTCGTCAAACTCCACTACTCCATAGGCGCTTGCGTCGTGTACCTTGTAGGCAAAAATACGCGCACCCTCTGTAATTTGAGCCGCATCTTTAAGGTATTCCCACAAGCCCGCCCCAAAGAAAATATTATCGCCAAGGATCAAGCAAGCCGTTTCGTTATTTAAAAATTCACGTCCAACTATAAAGGCATCTGCCAAACCGCGCGGCTGGGCTTGTTCTGCATATTCAAAATGCAGACCCCATTGTGCGCCTGTGCCAAGCAAACGCCGAAACAACGGCAGATCTTGAGGTGTGCTAATGATCAATATTTCACGAATCCCGCCCAGCATCAACATGGAAAGTGGATAATAGATCATCGGCTTATTATAGATCGGCAAAAGTTGTTTGCTCATGCCCAGCGTCAAAGGGTAAAGCCGCGTACCGTATCCGCCTGCCAAAATGATTCCTTTCATTACAGCTCCTCTTTGCGCCGTTGATAATTGGTATCCAGCCAGTCATCATATCCAGCGCGTGCCAGCCCAGATTTGACCCAAGCGCTATTGGATAGATGCCATTCTACCGTTTCTCTTAAACCACGCTCAATAGTATAGCTGGGCGTCCAGCCCAATTCATTTTTTATTTTTGTACTATCCATTGCGTAGCGACTGTCATGCCCGGGGCGGTCTGTAACATGCTCTATAAAGGATGCGTAAGGTTTTTGCATAGGTTGCAATTCATCAAGGATTTCGCAAATCTTTTTCACCAGCTCAATATTGGTCAACTGATTATTACCGCCAACGTTATAGGTCTCTCCGCGGGTGCCCTTTGTCAGCGCCAGATAAATCGCTTCGCAATGGTCTTCGACATACAGCCAATCTCGAATCTGCAAGCCATCTCCATACACAGGCAATGGCTTGCCTTGCAAGGCATTCATGATCATCAGCGGAATTAATTTTTCTGGGAATTGATAAGCTCCATAATTATTTGAGCAATTGGTGATCGTCACTGGTAATTGATAGGTATGAAAATAAGCGCGCACCAAATGATCTGAACTGGCTTTCGATGCAGAATAAGGAGAGCGCGGGTCATAAGGTGTGCTTTCTGTAAAAGCCGCCTCGTGCGCGGATAACGATCCGAATACTTCATCGGTAGAAACATGATGGAAGCGCTTATCGCTTCTTTCCCGCCCCCAAACCTGCCTCGCCGCCTCTAGCAGGGTAAAAGTCCCCAGCACATTTGTCTGCATAAACGGCGCGGGACCCAGTATCGAGCGATCCACATGCGACTCCGCCGCAAAATGAACGATGCTGTCAATGGGATAATTATGCAACAGGGTCTGGATCAGTTCAAGATTACAAATATTCCCCTCAATAAAAGTATGCCGCGAGTCATCCGGCAGGTTCCGCAAATTTTCAAGACTGCCCGCGTAGGTTAAAGCATCCAAATTATAAACATGCGCGTTCTGCTCCGCCTTGAGCAAATATCGCACAAAGTTTGAACCAATAAAACCTGCGCCACCTGTCACTAAAATGTTTTTCATAATTAACCCAAGTTGCATGGTTGGAAAGAAATCCAAGGAGATGTTCTGCTAAAGATATAAGGAACCAGTTCAAGGTGATATATTTTTGAAAGGTTCTCAACAGCTATAGATGTGCTCATACCGTATCCATAAAAGTCTGTTCCACACGGTTGAAGATGATACTGCCAACGATCACCACCGTCACCATAAAGCCAAAGCTGTATAAAAGATTATTGATATTAACCGCGCCTGCGCCCAAATAAGCAAAACGAAAGGCTTCAATAATAGAAGTCATTGGGTTGGCTTGAATGATCCATTGATAAGGGGCCGGAATCGAAGAAACGGGATAAATGACCGGCGTGGCATACATCAGCAATTGCACACCGAATTGCACCAGAAAACGCAGGTCACGGTACTTGGTAGTCAATGAAGAGATGATGATCCCAAAGCCAAGCCCCAAGCCCGCCATCATCAAGACCAAGAGTGGCGAGAACGCGATCCACATCCAATTAGGCTGAATGGCTGTCCCGCGCAGGGAAAAATATAATACAAAGCCACTGAACATCAAAAACTGAATCAGGAAGGTGATTAGATTCGAGATCAAGATCGAAACCGGCACCGCCAAGCGTGGAAAATACACCTTGCCAAACAAATTGGCATTTTGCACAAACGTATTCGATGTTTTATTCAAACAATCGGCAAAATAAGACCACACGATCGTGCCAGACATATAAAACAAAAACTGAGGCAGTCCATCCGTGGGCAGGCTGGCAATTTTGCCAAAAATAAATGTAAACGTAAGAGTCGTCAACAAAGGCTGGATCAGATACCAGATGGGTCCGAGAATGGTCTGCTTGTACACAGAGACAAAGTCACGGCGCACAAAGAGCATCACAAGGTCACGGTAACGCCATAGTTCGCCGAGGCGCAAGTCCAACCAACTGCGCTTGGCTTCAATGATCAACGACCATTCTGTTGGTTCTGCTTGTGGCTCTGAAAGAGGCGGAATTGTTTCTGTCATTTTTACAGTCTCATTTATTTCGTATCGAACAAACCATGGATTTCTTTTTTCAGCTCAAATTTTTCGGTATCTGTCCTAGCCGTGTAAAGCGAGTTTATCGAAAGGTGAACAAAAAACTACACTGATATTATATCGGCAATTACAAAGTAAATTTGATGCACAAAGAATCAATAATGTTAGACCTTTATATTTATTATGCAGATGCAATGGCATTTAATTATCTAGATGATATAGTAACACTGTCAAAATATAACTGAAAAGGAGTCTCTTATGAAAATTTACAAGTCAATCATCACAGTCATTCTCACAATATTAATCGCTATCCCATCAACAATAGCCAACGCAGAAGTTTTACAGCAAGCGCTTTCTGCGTCATTATCACTAACATCGCCCATTCCCAACCCTGCCCTCACTGGTGGTGATATTACCTTCGAGTTGGCTGTCAATGTAGCCAATTCAAATCCGGGCGTGGCGGGAATCGAAGTTTATTTAAGTTTCGATCCGGCGCTGGTAACTCCGCCAACTACGCCAAATGGTGCCGCCGAAGTTCTACCTGATTTTTTTGGTGCATCCAATGTGAGCATTAATGAGGTCTTGCCCGCCGCTCAATGTCCAGGCGCCGCCAGCCCATGCGTTCACCTTGTTTTAGCGGGGCCAGCACAAACGACTCAAAATGGCGTTGCCGCCCGATTCCACTTCCGCGGTTTAGCAGTGGGGTCAGCCTGCTTCACGGTATTACAATCCAACTTAGTAAATGCCAACGGCTTTCAAGTGGTTCACACACCTGCAACACAACAATGTGTAACCGTTCAATATCGCGGTATTGTAAATGGTGTTGTACAACGACAAGGTGTGCCTGCCAGTCCGAACACAGGCGCAGGCACAACCGCATGTTCAAGCGTGACTGCGATTGGGGCAGAAACTTTTGGTCCTGTAAACACAAATAATACAAGCGGATTCAAATTAACCAATCTATCTGTTGGCGCATACACAGTTCGCGCAACCTATCCTGGCTATCTAACCACCGAAAAAACTGGCGTAAGTATCGTCGCTGGAGGTCCTGCCATAAACTTAGCTGCAGCTACTTTACGTGGCGGTGATGTTAACGGTGATAACGCCATCAATATTTTAGATATTGGTGCGGTTATCAGCAAGTTCGGTAGGGCAAGCCTGGCTGTAAAATCTGCTTCAGCAAATTGCACTCTCGCAGACGAACCAGCAGATATCAATGATGACGGACAGGTCAATATTAGCGATTTGGCAATTACGGCTGGCAATTGGGGCAGTGTAGGTCCTGTGCTTTGGCCATAAACACCAAATCAACTTCAATACCTACATCACTTTTTCTTTCTGTAAACAGTTCGATCCATCTACTTAAGAAATTACACTAAACCTATATATTTTGATCATGGAGTTTTTATGTTACGCAAATTAAATGCAACTCGGTTCCTTATTCCCATCATTCTGTTTGCAGTTTCCTTAACGGGGACCTCAGCCTTTGCGCAGAGCGCTACAGTTGTCCGAGTTGAACCGTCTGCGCCATTGGCGCAAGTGAACGACAGAGTCAATCTTACTGTCAAAGTAGATAACATTACCAATCTGACGGCAATGGAACTGCACCTATCATTTAACCCGGCAGTTTTAGAAGTGATCGAAATAAGCAATGGCGGTTTTGTTGCCGCAGATTTTGTCGCGCAAAACACATTTAGCAATGCAGCAGGCACAATTGATTATGCAGTAGCGCAACTAAACCGTGCTCCAGTTCAAGGCAGTGGCACGTTGCTCAATATTGCATTTCGCGCTAAAGCTAACGGAAGCTCAACAGTGGCATTACGACCCACCCAAGCCGCTCCAAATGGTTTACTTTTATCTGACCCAAATGGAATAGCAATTCAGGCTTCATGGTTAAACGGCACTGTAACTGTAGGTACCACAACTCAGAGTGTTACTCCTCCAACACCCACCCAGCCAACACCTACCCAACCAACTACAACTACAGTTCCTGCAACTTCAACTGCCCCGACCTCATTACCTTCAGGTTCAAATACAGCCACTGCTACACCCGTACCTAACGGCGGAATTTTAGGAACCCACATAGTACGTTTTGGAGAATATCTTTATTGTATAGGGCGCGCTTATGGAGTATCTCCATGGGCAATCGCACAAACAAATAACATTGTTTGGCCCTATATCATTTATCCAAACCAGCAGCTAAGTATCCCTAACACCCCCTGGGGTGACATGACCAGTGGGCCAGTCTGTCAGGCTCAATTTACAAAAACAAACCCGCCAACAGCCTCGCCGCCTACGC
>VFJR01000136.1 GCA_009885945.1 Anaerolineaceae bacterium | reverse complement strand
AGCGCGAACAACTCGCGGGTCACATCGCCCAATGTACGCGCCAATGCCAAACTTTCATCTAGCACGAGTTTGGCGTCATCCAATTTTCTCAGCCGCCAGTTCACATCACCCAATGCATATAAGGCGCGGCATAAAGTTAATCCGTCGCCGCTAGCTCGCGCCAATGGTACGGCTTGATTGAGAATTACCTGTGCTTCAGTGAAGTCGCCCAACTGACTTGTCATTTCGCCTAACATTGCCATCATAGACGCGCGATCGATATCTGTTATTGCGGCGGCTTGCGCTTGCATAATAGCGGCGCGCGCAGAAGGGAAGTCGCCCAAGCGGAGGTGCGCATCTGCCAGTTGCAATGCCAGTGCAGAACGGGCTGGGTCAGTCGCAGGGGTCAGTTCGAGCAAGCGCGCAAAATAATCTGCGGCTGTGGTGAAGGCGCTCACCATCTGCGCGGCATTCGCGGCTTGACGTAAGTATTCACGCTGTTTGGCAGGATTATCACTGCGGAGATAATGAAAAGTAATCGTATCGAGTAACGACGTTCGCGAAGTGTGCAATGTCTCTGCGGATGTTTCTAAATACACTGCTAACTGCTCATGCAATTTGGCGCGTGTTGCAAACGGCAAACTTTCGTAGGTTACTTCATGAGTGATGATGTGTTTGAACAGATATGTCAACTCTGGCTGTGGCGACTCAAGCGGTGTAATATCCATCTGTGCTAGTTTTTCCAAATCGGCTTGTACCCGATTCGCGTTCCCCAAATCGGGATAGTAGCCTGTCAGCCAGTCGGCGCGAAACAGCCGCCCGATGATACTTGCCACGCGCAATGTATTCTTCTCGCGCTCGCTCAACTGGTCAATGCGGCTAAGGATGAGCGAATGTAAGCTGTCGGGCAATTCGATTTTGTTAAAGTCAGCAGGATCAAGACCACGGTCGCGCACATAGTTAAGCAATTCTTCCAAATAAAATGGATTGCCCTGCGCACGCGCCATAAGTTTATCTACCAACTGTATTGGTAAAACTTTGTTTCGCGCGGGATACAGTTGTGCTAGTTTCGCGCGGACGACGCTCTCGGCTTCGGCGGCGTTCAGTTCGTGCAATTCAATCTTGGTGAAGTTCGACATGATTTCTAGCCGAGGCGCTTCTAACTGTGCGAGTTGAGGCGGGCGATACGCCAATACAAAACATATGCGACTATCGCTCAAGTCCCGCGCTAGTTCTTCGAGCAAATCATACGAGAGCGGGTCAACCCAATGCAAGTCTTCAATGACAATCAACAGCGGTTCATCTTTCGCCGCAGAGTGCAGACAATCTTCGAGCAAGGCTCGCAACGCGCTCTGCTTGTATTTCGGTTCCAGTGTTTTCGTAAAATCATTATCGGGAATCTCGAGATTCAAAAGAATGCCCAACAATGGCAAGGCTTGCACGCGCTCGGGCGAGTGGTCTTCGATTTCATTTTCAAGCGAACGCATTTGTTTTTTCAAGGGCGCAGATGGGTCAACATCGAAGAACGCTTGCCAAACAGATTTCCAAGCCTGATACGGCGTATTAACCGCATCCGATTGACATGCCCCGCCATATCCAGCGAATCCTTTTTTACGCCCTGCTCTGATAACCTCCGCCGCGAGTCGGGACTTGCCCATGCCAGCCTCTGCTACGATACCTATTACCTGCGCTTTGGCATTTAACGCCAAGTCCAGTTTTTCATTGATAATTCCTAATTCCTGCTCGCGTCCAACCATAGGCAATGCATATGTCGGTTCGTGCAAACGGACGGCGCGTTGATTTCTTTCGCCTGTCACAGCAAATATTGGCAGTGGCTCGGCTTTACCCTTCATTGTTAAGGGCGAACGCGGCTCAAATACAAAATCATTTGCTGTCGTCTTTTGAATTTGTCCGCCCAATAAAATTTCACCATCCGCCGCAGTGGACATTAACCTCGCCGCAAGATTGACTTCATCTCCCAATGCCCCATAGGTGCGCCGCGTCTTCCCGCCGTATGCGCCCACACGCATCATGCCTTGAGTTAATCCTATTTGCAGTTGCAACTGGGATTTATTCTTCAACTCCAAAGCTGTTTTCACCGCACGGCGAGCATCATCTTCGTGAGAAATTAACGCGCCAAAATTAATGTAGGCGTAACTACCTTTATCGCCAATGATTAGTTGTAACACCGCGCCTTCATAGCGCTCCGCGCTGGCCTGCATTTGTCGAATGAACGAATCTAATTGTTCTTCGGCTTCATCCGCTTCATAGTCAATACCTGTGAAGCGTACGAACAACACCGCGCAGGGGCGGAATTCGGTCAGGAAAGATTCCTGTCCGAGTTGCTCGCGTTCATACACGGCATTATGTACCCACACTTGCAATTTATCGGCGGCAGGGGGCTTCAATGAAGCGGGCATGACAGGTGTTACATCTTCGCCGGTGAATTTCGTTGTCACTGCGAAGTGTATATTGTTCTCGCTGTCTTCCCGCCATTCTTTCAAAGTCAACTTATCACCAAGTGCCCTTGCTGTTGCTTCGTCAACTAACACATCGCCGCTCTGTGCAAGATGTTCCCCTGCCTGCAGAGATACGCGCCACCGTTGCGCCTGCCAGAGTATCAATATAATGAATGGTGGGGTCGCCTACCACAAAGCGGCGTGCATTGCCGGAAGCCACGGCTACCTTTAAGGTCAGCAC
Source organism: Anaerolineaceae bacterium (assembly GCA_009885945.1). Taxonomy (GTDB): domain Bacteria; phylum Chloroflexota; class Anaerolineae; order Anaerolineales; family Villigracilaceae; genus VFJR01. The sequence goes on along the minus strand of VFJR01000136.1, from coordinate 10,942 downwards.
GACCGATTTGTTATTGGGTAATTTTACGGAATTAAATGCACCCATCGCAGTTTGAAGCGCAAAAGCACATGCCGCGGCGCGCGGAGTTGCAGCCCCGTTTAAATCATCAAACCAGCAGGTGATGGCGTCGCCTGCAAAACCTAGCACACTGCCACCATATTTTTCCACTTCGGCGATTAGCGCAGTGTAGACGGTGTCGAGATGTTTGGATAATTCCTCCGCGCCTTGGCGTGATCCCAACAAATCACGCAAGCCTTCAGTCAACGCCGTGAATCCGCTAATGTCAGCAAATAATACAGAGCCAGATGTACGATCTGGCAAGGTTTCACCGCGCGATAAGGCGCGCAATCTATCTTGTGGAATGTGGGTGTGCAGAGTCATAGCTTATAATTCTTATTGATAGTTTATAGATATAAACTCAGTAAATATTGATTAGCAAGATTTTACAAAATGTTATTTCAATATATCGTTGCCCATTCTTTTTTTTTCAATCTTCAATCCGCATCTTTTAATTCCGTCGTAACCAGCAAATAACCGCTAATCGCTAATAGCCAAACGCTAACCGCTACCCATTCTTCTTCTCGATCTTCGCCCAGGCGTCCTTAAGATTCACTGTCAAATTGAAAACCAATTTTTCAGGCTTGGATTCGATGTCTACGCAAAAATAGCCCAAGCGTTCAAACTGGAAGCGGTCGCCAGTTTTGGCTGAGGCGAGAGACGGCTCAACAAATCCTTTTAGGATTTCAAGTGATTTGGGATTGATACATCCTAAAAAGCCTTCATCGCCTTCTTCGGGATTTTCTTTTGTAAACAGACGGTCGTACATGCGCACTTCTACTTCTTGGGCGTGATTTGCAGAAACCCAATGAATCGTAGATTTCACTTTTCGTCCATCTGCCGCGTTGCCGCCTTTTGATTCGGGATCATAAGTAGCATGAACTTCAATCACTTCACCTTTGTCATCTTTGAGGACGTGTGTGCATTTGATGAAATATGCATAGCGCAAACGCACTTCATTGCCCGGGAACAACCGGTAATATTTCGGCTGTGGAACTTCTTGAAAATCATCCTGTTCAATATAAATGACTTTCGAAAATGGAACTTTGCGTGTGCCCGTATTTACATCTTCAGGGTTGTTAACAGCATCCATTTCTTCAGTTTGATTTTCAGGATAATTATCAATGACCACCTTCAATGGGCGTATCACTGCCATGCGGCGCAATGAATTTTTATTAAGATCATCGCGCACACAAGCCTCAAGCAAAGATACATCGCTGATGCTGTAATTTTTTGCTACGCCCACCTTGCGAATAAAATCTAGGATCGCTTCAGCAGTGAATCCGCGGCGGCGCAATGCGCGTAAGGTTGGCATACGCGGATCATCCCAGCCGCTAACGTGATTTTCCTCTACCAGTCTGCGCAGTTTGCGTTTGCTCATGACGGTGTAATTCATATTCAAACGTGCAAATTCAATTTGACGCGGTTTGAATACACCCAACTGTTCCAAAAACCATTCATATAACGGACGATGATTTTCGTATTCTAACGAGCACAATGAATGAGTGATCTCTTCCATTGAATCGTTTTGTCCATGAGACCAATCGTATAGCGGGTAAATTTTCCACTTGTCGCCAGTGCGGTGGTGATGTTCATGCAAAATGCGATACATGGCAGGGTCGCGCATGTTGATATTTGGATGCGCCATGTCGATCTTCGCGCGTAAAATTCGCGAACCATTGGGGAACTCACCATTCTTCATGCGTTCCAGCAAATCCATATTTTCTTCAACGTCACGTTCACGAAACGGAGAGTTCTTGCCGGGCTCGGTTAATGTACCGCGATTGGCGGTCACTTGTTCCGCAGTCTGGTCATCCACATAAGCTTTGCCAGCCATTATCAATTTCTGTGCCCATGCATATAGCAAGTCAAAATAATCAGATGCGTACGTCACCTTAACCCATTCAATGCCAAGCCAGCGCGCGTCCTCTTCAATGGCTTCTACAAATTCAGTTTCTTCTTTGGTTGGGTTGGTGTCGTCAAAACGTAACACCAACTCGCCGCCATTTTCTTTTGCGATCAAATAATCAATCATAAAAGCCTTGACGTGCCCAATGTGCAAATACCCGTTTGGCTCGGGAGGCAGGCGCGTGCGTACGGCTTTGAAGCGTCCGTTTTTTAGATCTTCTGCAACGGCTTCGCGGATAAAATCGGTTGGTTTGATTTCTTCGGGATTCATATGGTTTGCCTTGAAATGAATTTCAGGAGTTGCTTCGCGTCTTTCTTAACCGTGAACTTGATACGCTAAAGAGAAGCATTTTCTACGCTGATGGTTTTTGTGTTAATTTGCTCAGCCATGTCTTTGCGAGGCGGGTTTTGCTCTTCCGCCGAAGCAATCTCCAGTCATTAGGAGATCGGCTGGGTAGTTATTAATTTCAATCATTATAACAAACAGGCGAACTTGTTTTATAATTCTGTCATTATTAAGGAGAATAACCATGCCTGATCAAAATGAAAACCGCCCTCAATCTTTTGCCACTTACTTTGACCGTGACGCTGTTCTGCGCCTGACGCGTCTCTTGCGTATTGTCTCATGGATCATTGGAGGCGCGTATGCATTTCAATTTATAGTGACCATTACAGTGTTTATTTTGCAAGCCATGCGCGGATTATTGTATTTTGGCGGTCCTACGGATTTCTTTCAACAACTTCTTTGGCAATTTCAGCCTACTTGGGCAGGGTTGATCTTCTTTGTAGTATTGCAGGCAATCGCCAATAGCTTGTTGATCTTAATGGATATTGAGGATAATACCCGCAGGGCGGCGAGGGGTAAATAATAGTTATTTTGAAGATATATAAATCCCAGCAAGGATTAAGAGCCCGCCTATCAACGTAAAGATGGACGGGTTTTCTTGTAGGAGAAAGAAGGCAAGGAAGGCTGAAGCAACGGGTTCAGCGAGCGTGGTGATAGATACCAATGAAGCGGGTATGTGTTTTAACGCCCAGTTGAAGGTGGAATGTCCGATTAGTTGAGGAATGAGCGCCAAGGCGATAATGTATATATATGTAGTAGATGAATATCCAAATGGCGATTCGTTTGCGCCGAACATGGTGATGATTAATGTAATGGCGGCAGAACTGTAGACCAGAAAAATGTAGGGAATGAGGTCAAGTTTTGCGCGCAGAGTTCTGCCGATCATCAAGTAGCCTGCTACAGCAAATGCGCCGATCAACGCTAGGAAATTCCCATAGAAAGCCGAACCAGCCATCAGTTGAGAGAGAGGCGGGCATGAGAGGCTGAATCCGTTTGAGGTGCAGGAATCGCTCAAGCCGACGGTAATGCCGCCGAGCAGTGCCAGACTCATGCCGATCCAAACCCAACGAGTTGGAATTTCTTTTAAAAATAATGGGGATAATAAAGCTACCCAAAGCGGACCTGTGCTGACAAACACAACGGATGATACAACCGTTGTATACTCGAGAGACGTGATCCATGCAGCGAAGTGAATGGCGAGGAAGACGCCTGATAGTATAGCGAGAATCCATTCGCGGGAGCTGATGTTTTTATAGACGGCACGATGACGAGTGAGCGCAATAGGCGCAAGGGCGAGGGCGGCAATGCTGAGCCTTAAGGCTGCGATGACTAATGACGGCGCATCTTGCTGGGCATAGCGGATAAAAACAGATGATGTGGATGTTGCTAAAATTGCGATGATGAGTGCGAAGGGGATGACTGTTTTTTCATTTTTCATCGGCAAAGTGTAGCATAATTTATTGCGGTTCTTGACGAGCCCTTGCAATAAGACTACAATCATTATGGTTCTTATAAATTACCCAAGGAGAAATATTATGGCTTTTGAACTTCCAAAACTTGCTTATGCTTATGATGCCCTTGAGCCGCACATTGATGCGCGCACGATGGAAATTCATCACACGAAACACCACCAAACTTACATTACCAACTTAAATGGTGCAGTGGATAAAACCGCAGAACTCGCAGGAAAATCACTCGAAGCTTTGTTGGGTGATTTATCTGCTGTTCCGGAAGCGATGCGCGGCGTTGTGCGCAATCACGGCGGCGGTACTTATAATCACAATTTATTTTGGGAAGTAATGGGTCCCAAAGCTGGCGGCGCACCAAAAGGCGATCTAGCTAAAGCCATTGATGCCTCTTTTAAATCCTTTGATGATTTCAAAGCCGAATTCACAGCTTCTGCCACAACCCGCTTTGGTTCTGGTTGGGCTTGGCTGGTAAAGAAAGGCAGCGGCTTGGCTATTGTTTCCACTGCCAATCAAGACAGTCCGCTTTCAGATGGCTTAACTCCTATTTTGGGCATTGATGTTTGGGAGCATGCCTATTATCTTAATTACCAAAATCGCCGCGCCGATTACATTGCTGCGTTTTGGAATGTGATCAATTGGGATGCTGTTACTGGGAAGTTTTCTGCAAAATAGTATAAAAATCATCCCACTCCAAAAAGTGGGATGATTTTTATCAGCCTTGCCAGTGAAGTAAACAGAGATATAATACAAAAATTCAGCATTCAAATTTCATTTAGGAGAAAATTATATGACTCACATTATTACCAGCTTATGCGTGCGTGACCGCGGATGTATTGAAGTTTGTCCCGTTGAATGTATGGTGCCTGGGTTGCCCAGCGCTGAATGGCCTTGGGTCTACATTGACCCTGAAACTTGTATTGATTGTGGCGCTTGTGTGCCAGAATGCCCGTTTGCGGCAATTTACCCAGAAGATGAAGTTCCATCTGCTTATACTGCAAAAGGCGGAGAATTCATTACCAATGTTGGGCTTACTGGGCGTTTTGAAGGCACGAACCATCATGGCAAGCAGGTAGTAATGGATAATGCCAGACAGCTTGCCGCTGGTGAAGTGATTGACTTGACTCCTGATATCAAACCTAATTATGATTTCTTCAAGACAGGTCCTGGCTACTCCACGAAGGATATAGATCAAGGCGTGTAAGTTATATTTAGACTCAGAAGTGAATTCTGAGAGTATGTGAAAATTATGTAAGCCAGACCCCGCAAGGTCTGGCTTATGATTTAAGCAGATATAATGATGAATATTTAAAAGGAATGCGAATGCTTACAAAACCTATAAACAAGTTAAAAATTATTTCACTATTGATGTTTGTGGTTTCTGCTTGCGGGCAAGCCGCACCGCTGGCAGTTGATGATCCGCAAGTAATAAACGCTGTGCAGGGAACGAATACGCCCGCAGTTGTTACACCATCTTTCACGCCCGCAGAAACAGAAGTTTCAAATTTAACCAGCGCGTCTCCTGTAGTGTTTACTGCTGTTAATGGAAATTTAAATATTCGCCGTGGTCCGAATATTTCTTATAATTCAATCGGCACGTTAAAGTCTGGTCAAAACGCCGTGGTGCAAGGTCGCGATCTGTTGGGCAATTGGGCAATGATTGAAATACCATCTTCTAAAGGCAAGACTGGCTGGGTACGTCTCGGCACAGAATATTCTCAAATTAACGGTGACATTTTTGACTTGCCAGAAGTACAGGTAGATTTTGCGGTGCCTGCTTACATTCGTAATTGTACATTTCATAATATGACTTTAAAGCCCACAGAAGAACGATTATTTAATGTATTAACTTTTCCTGAAAATCAATTACGTGTGGAACCTGGCGAATATCATATCTATGACGATCAATCTGTTCAATATGTTGAGGTGTTGTCTCTCTATATCAAAGAAGGCGACATAATAGATATTATTGTGGATGGCGACAACGGCAAACATAAATGTAACTAGCATAATCAGAGGAGATTTATGAAAAGCTTCAATACGCAATTTGATTTGATAAGACAATCTGCTACCATTGCAATGGCAGACCGCATTCATGTGCTTAATGCCAGCGGAAAAAATATCGTTGGGCTGCAAGTGGGCGATCCTGATTTTGGAACTGATCCTGCCATTGTGGATGTTGCGTACAAAGCCATGCGGGATGGGTTGACTCATTATGGCTCATCACGCGGCATGCCCGAGCTGTTATCTGCGGTAGCAAATAAGTTAATGCGCGATGAAGGCATTTCTTATGATCCTGCATCGGAGATTTTGATTTCGCATGGCGGCATTCACGCTTATTACCTTGCTATGCAATCCATTTTGAATCCCGGTGATGATGTTTTGATTCCAGATCCATCCTGGGCAACTCATACGAACATGGCGATCATGCTTCGTGGAAATGTGATCCGCGTCCCAGCTCCCGCCGAAAATGGATTCGTGCCATTGTTCGATTCGTGGCTGAAAGCTTTAACTCCCAAAACCCGTGTCATTGTTTTAAATTACCCGTCCAATCCCACAGGTTCTTATCCATCGCGTGAATATTTGCAAAAATTGCAAGACTTTGCGGCGAAGAATAATTTATGGATTGTGAGCGATGAAGTGTATGGAAGCCTGTATTATGAAGAAAGACCTACTTCTGTGGCGGCAATTGAGGGCGCAAAAGAACGTACATTAATTGTGAATAGTTTGTCAAAATCTTATGCTATGACCGGCTGGCGTGTGGGTTACCTTGCTGCCCCGGCGCGCGTCATTGAAAACGCAATCAAGGCTGGGCAAAATTCGATTACTTGCGTCGCGCCTTTTATTCAAAAAGCGGCAGCCTTTGCGTTGACTGACCCAGCTATTCAGGAAGTCACTGCCAATATGCGCGCTGGGTATGCCCGCCGCCGAGACTTGGTTCTGCGTTTATCGCATGAATTAGAAAGCGACAAGGTTAAAGTAATTCTTCCGCAAGGCGCGTTTTATTTTTTTCTGGATTTGCGTGCCATGAAGATGCCTTCTGTTGAAATGTGTGAAAAGATTTTAGAGACAGAAAGTGTAGGACTTGTACCTGGCTCCGCTTTTGGTTCTGAGGGTGAGGGATTTATCCGCATGACAATAGCCGCCTCGGACGAGGATGTTGAAGCGGGCTTCAGGAAGATTGTGGAGTGGGCGGATAGACAATAGTCAAAGGTCGAAGGTCAAAGGTTAGACGACTTTCGGCTTTTGACCTTCGACTAAAACGAGGAGAATTATGAAAATAGCGTTTCAAGGCGAAGCAGGTGCGTATAGCGAGCAGGCTCTGTTCAATTATTATGGAAAAGTTGAGACTCACCCGTGCGAGTCTTTTGATTCTGTGTTTGATGCAGTTGTATCAAGTCAATGCGAATATGCTTTAATTCCAATTGAAAATTCTCTGGCGGGGAGTATTCATCAGAATTACGATCTGCTTTTGCGGCATGATTTACATATTGCAGGGGAGTATTTATTACGAGTGCGTCATTGTTTGATTTCTATGCCTGATGTGCAAATGGGTGAAATCAAGAAGGCAATCAGTCACCCGCAGGCGTTAGGGCAATGTGCAGCGTATTTACGGAATCATGGAATTAAGGCAGAGCAAGTATACGATACTGCCGGGAGTGTGAAAATGCTCAAGGAATCTGGGGCGCGTGATGTGGCGGCGATTGCTTCGAAACGCGCTGCAGAATTATACGGGATGCAAATTCTTGAAGAAGGTATTGAAGACAACGCGGAAAACTATACGCGTTTTCTCGCTATCGGGCGAGAATCAGTTTTCCCTGAGGGAGAAGCGAAGACATCGATTGTGTTTACGTTGAAAAATCAGGCCGGCTCATTATTCAAGGCGATCAGCGTGTTTGCTCTGCGGGATATTGATCTTACCAAAATTGAATCACGTCCGTTGCAAGGCAAGCCGTGGGAATATTTGTTTTACATTGATTTTGCCGGCTCTGTTAACGATGATGTTTCAAAACGCGCGCTTGATCATTTAAAAGAATATGCACTGACATTGCGCGTGTTGGGGTCTTATCCAAGATTCTTTTGAAATCAATTTGACCTTGAGTAAACAAAAACGCGTCCGATCGGACGCGTTTTTGTTTATGCTGAAATTATAAGTTTATTCACTACCGTACATCTTATTGCTAGATGTCGTTGCGAGCCGCCGATCTTGTTCTTTGGCGGCGAAGCAATCTCCCCTAAAATAAAGATTGCTTCGGGCGAAAATCAAGAACGCCCTCGCAAAGACATGCCATTTGTTGTTTTCTTGAAATTTACTCGTATTTGTACGGTAGAAAATAAGTTTATAAAATTCCATGACTTAATGGGAAAGTATCTGTGAGAGGAATAATTTTGTGCGTTCTTCTTTTGGGGCTTCGAAGATATCTTTGGGTGTGCCGCTTTCCACAATTTGACCCTGATCGAAAAAGAACATTCTGTCGGCAACCGCACGGGCAAATCCCATCTCGTGCGTAACTACCAGCATGGTCATACCTGACTTGGCGAGCTCTACCATTACATCCAGCACTTCCTTGATCATTTCAGGATCCAAGGCTGAGGTTGGTTCATCGAATAACATAATTTTAGGCTGCATTGCTAGCGCGCGCGCAATGGCGACACGCTGTTGTTGACCACCCGAAAGTTGCCCGGGGAATTTATGAGCCTGTTCGGGGATACCGACTCTTTCAAGTAATTGAATGGCAATCTCTTCCGCCTTTTGCTTTGTCCATTTTCGAACTTGAATGGGTGATAAAGTAATGTTTTGCATGACAGTTAAATGAGGGAACAGATTAAACTGTTGAAAGACCATGCCGGTGTCCATGCGTATTGCTTCAATATTGCGAATGTCGTGAGTCAACCTAGTGCCGCGCACAACAATCTCGCCTCGCTGATGATCTTCGAGTCTGTTAATTGTCCGGATGAAGGTAGATTTTCCTGAACCTGATGGACCAAAAATAACGATTACTTCACCCTGCTTAATATTCATGTTAATACCTTTTAGTGCGTGAAAATCCCCGTACCATTTATGGACATCTTGAACGGTGATCATGGTTGTGGCTGATTCTGTCATCGTGTTACTCCTTTGGAATTATCTTTTGCCGACGCCGAGGCTTTCTTCAAGGCGTTGACTGATATAAGACATGGCATAACTTAGGACCCAATAGATGAGGGAAATAAATGCGAACACTTCGCGGTGTAATCCCAAAAATTCAGGTTGGGCTAATACGGTTCTGCCGATGCCAAGTAAGTCAAAAAGTCCTACTATTGCCACCAGCGCCGTGTCTTTGAAAACCGCAATAAATTGACCCACTAAAATAGGGATGATGAGTCTCAATGCTTGCGGCATGATGACAAAGGTCATGGTCTGTATACTATTTAATCCAAGAGCATAGGACGCTTCAAACTGACCTTTGGGAATGGCTTGCAGCCCGCCGCGCACATTCTCTGCGAGATATGCCGCGCTGAAGAGTGTCATGCCTATCATGGCGCGTAAGACGCGATCGACATTTATGCTGTCAGGTAGAAAGAGCGGCAACATTAATTGCGCCATGAAAAGGATGGTGATCAATGGCACACCGCGTATCAATTCAATATAACCTATGCTAAACCAACGGATGATGGGTAATTCTGAGCGGCGTCCGAGGGCAAGCGCCAAACCCAGCGGAAAAGAAAATATATTTGCGACGACTGTTAACAGGAAGCTAAGCAGTAATCCGCCCCATAGATTTGTCCCCACAATTGCCAACGCGCCTACGCCGTCGGTTTCAGTAAAGCCGCGCGTTAACAAGACAAATATTGGCAGTGCTATTACCCAGCCAATCACTACGGTTTTTTTCAACGCATCTGGTTTGGAGAATCCTAATCTCCAGCCGACAAATCCAGTGACGGCTAATATGATTAGCCATTGACGCGTACTATTTTCAAAAGGAAGGAAAGCTAAAAAAAGCGGGAAGCACAAAGTTAATACGGCAGGGGCGTATGCGCGTTTATCCCAAATTGCGAGTGAGTTGCCTGTGAGGAATAACAGAAAGGCAAGTGCAATCCATAGCCGTCCAGCCTGTTCGAGAGGGAATTGTCCAATGATAAACAAGCGCAGGTTGGCAGCGATTACCTCCCATTCTGCAATTGTAAATACCCAAGTATATAAGGCTTTGATAACCCAGTAGATGAAAACTACGGAGACGATTGTTAAGAAACTGTCTAGCCATGTGCCGAAAAGGTTTTTGCGTAACCAGCCTATAAAACCAGATCTTTCGGTAATGGGAGGTAAGATCGTATTGGATTGATTCATATCAACGCTCCACCAATTTTGTGGTGTGGTTATACCAATTCATGAAGGCGGATGTAATGAGGCTGAAAGTAAGGTAGGTTAACATGACCAGCGAGATCATTTCGACTGCGCGCCCGCTTTGGTTAATGATGGTGCTTGAAGTGTAAAACAAATCAGGGAAGCCAATTGCAACTGCCAGTGAAGAATTTTTTGTGAGGTTTAAGTATTGGCTGGTAAGCGGAGGAATAATCACGCGCAGGGCTTGTGGGAATACCACTAATCTGAGGGTTTGAAATCCAGTGAGACCGAGGGCGCGGGCGGCTTCTACTTGTCCATGTGAAACTGCTAATATGCCAGCGCGTACAACCTCACCGATAAACGCGGCGGTATATAAGATAAGCCCGGAAGTTAGCGCCATGAATTCGGGGGTGAAAATTTTTCCGCCGGAGAGGTTTAATCCTTTGGGAAATGGAAGAGTTAGTTCAAGAGGTTTCACAGGTAATACAAGCCAGCCGACTGCAGCGACAATTAGGAGCGTAAGAATGGACCAGAGCAAGGTCAGCGGTGCGCGTCCGGTACGGTGGGCGTAGGCGCGTAAGGCGAAGAAAATGACTAAAGCGAGAATAATGCCTGAGAGCAGAATCAATTTGAAAGTTGGATATGAAGCGGTTGGTAATCCCCAGGGAACGGCGATGCCGCGATTCGTCAAATAGATTGTGTCGAACCAAATAACTGCCTGTTTGAGTCTTGGCAATTTTAGGAATATGCCTTGATACCAGAAAATTAAGAAGACGAGTAAAGATAGGTTGCGTATGACTTCGAGATAAATAGCCGCCATGCGGTTGATGAGGAAGTTTT
>VFJR01000074.1 GCA_009885945.1 Anaerolineaceae bacterium | reverse complement strand
ATGAACGCACACCTGCACTAGCGGGCGGTGCCAGGGGAAACGCAGATTTTTTCTTTGTATCAGCGAAAATCAGCGTTTTTCAGCGTCCAAAAAGGGTTTTGTACGGTAGAGAAAAAGCCGTAAGCTATGCCAGCCCACCTACCCCCTGCAAATATAGTACAATCAAAGTAAGAGTAAACATCAACTATCATGTCTGAAATTCCCATAGAAAACAATTTAATCGCAGGGCTGATTACCATCGGTATTTTATTACTGCTCCATGCAGTCTTACCAATGGCAGAAACTGCTCTGCTGTCCATTCGCAAAGCCAAACTGCAAAACCAAAGTAACAAGGGGGATGTGCGCGCGAGTGCGGTTTTAAAGCTCATCGAAAATCCCAATCAATTTTTATCTGTGATCCAAATTGGCATCACCAGTATAGACTTGTTCATCGGTGCGCTAACAGCCGCGACAATTGCTGTTTGGGTAGAATCGCTGCTAACTCCATTTCCTGCGCTCAATGAATACAGCACAGTCATTGGTATTATTGTCGGCGTGCTGCCATTCACCTATCTTTCATTGGTAATAGGCGAGCTTGTGCCAAAAAGACTCGCTATGCGCCATCCTGAAAGTATTTCTGCAAACGTAGCGCCCGCTATGTTGTTTTTTTCTAAGGTCTTATCCCCTATCATTAAGTTGCTGAGCCTATCTACAGAAGCTGTCTTGCGCCTTTTGGGTGTCAAAGCCAGCACCGAGCCGCCTGTTACAGAAGAAGAGATCCATTTATTGATAGACCAAGGCAAGCAAGCTGGTGTATTCAAAGAGTCTGAACAGGATATGGTCGAAGGTATTTTCAGTTTAGGTGATTCGCGCGTTTATTCCATTATGACACCGCGCACAGAAATTGTCTGGCTGGATATAGACGATACTATTGAAGATATTCGCAAAAAAATAATGGAAAGCGAATACTCGCGCTTTCCTGTACGGCAGGACAGCCTGGAAACTATTTTAGGCATCGTCAAAGCGCGCGACTTGCTGGCGCAAAGTTTGGCTGGGGAGGAAATTCGCCTCAAAGATTTGCTCAAACCTGCGCACTTCATTCCTGAAACAATGTTTGCCGCTCGCGCTTTGGAATCATTCAAAGAAAAGAATACAGAATTACTACTGGTCATTGACGAATTCGGCGGCGTGCAAGGATTATTAACTGTCAACGATATTATTGAAGAGATCGTCGGCGAAATAGAATTAGAAGAACCGCAAGCCATGCAAAGACAAGATGGTTCATGGCTTTTAGACGGTATGATCGAAGTGGATGAGTTCAAAGAAATCTTTAATTTCGACTCCCTGCCGCACGAAGATGAATATGAAACATTGAGCGGGTTTGTGATGATCTCTTTGGGCAAACTGCCGCAGTCCACAGATCACTTTGAATGGAAAGGTTTCCGCTTCGAGATCATGGATATGGATGGACGCAAGGTGGATAAAGTCTTAGTGACAACACTGCCAAAAATTACAACATGAAAGAATTCATTTTCAACTCCCGCCGTTCTCCAGTGATGGGGCGCGGCGGAATGGTATCTAGCTCTCAACCTTTGGCAACTGCCGCTGGGTTAGAGATTCTTTCTGCGGGCGGTAACGCCGCCGACGCCGCTGTTGCAGTTGCCGCGGCGCTCAATGTCACTGAGCCAACCTCCACAGGCATTGGCGGCGATATGTTCGCGCTGTATTATGATGCGCGTACAAAAAATATTTCTGCGCTGAATGGTTCAGGACGTGCGCCGGCAGGGCTTGATCTTTCAAAATTAAAAAAAGAACATATCCGCAAACTGCCTTACTATCATCCATATACAATTACAGTGCCCGGCGCCTGCGCGGGTTGGTTTGATCTTATTGAAAAACATGGCTCGCTTTCGATGAGCCGCATTCTTGCGCCTGCGATCAAACTTGCAGATGAAGGATTTCCCGTTGCGCCGATCACCGCCCACTTTTGGGAAAGAGGCGCAAGCCGTCAATTAAAATCCGCGCTCAATGGGCATGAATTAACCGTCGAAGGACGCGCACCATACGCCGGGGAAATATTTTTCAATAAAGGCTTGGCAAAAACTTTTAAAACAATTGCCGAACATGGCAAGCAAGCGTATTATCAAGGCACAATAGCAGAATCAATTGTCAATGTAATTCAACAAGCGGGCGGCTGTTTAACTTTGGATGATCTCGCCTCGCATACATCCACTTGGGATGAGCCCATCTCCAGCACCTATCGCGGATACAGAATTTGGGAATGCCCGCCCAACGGACAAGGTATAGCCGCCCTCCTTGCTTTGAACCTGCTCGAGGGCTTTGATCTAGCCTCCGCCCCGCCTCTTTCTACCCTGCGCCTGCATCTACAAATCGAAGCCATGCGCCTCGCCTTTGCGGATGCGCGCTGGTACGTCAGCGACCCGGCATTCTCGTCCATTCCGTTAAAAGAATTACTTTCAAAAGAATATGCCAATCAACGCAGAAAATTGATCGATCCCAAAAAAGCAACACTGAATCAAAAACATGGCACGCCCATCAAATCACATGGCACAGTGTATTTTTCAGTGGTGGATAAAGATGGAAACGCCTGCTCATTTATTATTAGCAATTACATGGGTTTTGGCACAGGCATTGTTCCCAAAGGCTGGGGCTTCACTCTGCAAAATCGTGGACATAACTTCAGCTTAAATTCCAAACACCCTAATTCACTACAGCCGCGCAAACGTCCTTATCACACCATTATCCCCGCCATGGCAACCCGTGAAGCCGATAACAGTCTGTACGCCTCTTTCGGCGTGATGGGCGGCTTTATGCAGCCGCAAGGGCATATGCAAGTAATCAATTCATTGATTGACGATAACATGGATCCGCAAGCCGCCCTAGACCTCCCCCGCTTCTGCATCGAGCCTGCCGAAGATGGCAGTTGGACAAGTTTGGAAGAAGGCATAGACCCCAAAATAATTCAAGCCCTTACAAAACGCGGACACCCTACAAAAATCGTAAGCGGCTGGGATCGCGCACTATTCGGCAGGGGACAAATCATTACAAGGCAAGCCAATGGCGTGTTGATAGGTGGGTCAGATGGCAGGGCGGATGGTTTGGTGATGACTTTATAAACAAATGTTATTATAGTTATATAATATTGGCTACACGAAACTTAATTAGGCAAAATATCTTCCTTTGAAACCGCCTCGGCTATATGATTTCGATACACGATATCCAGCAGAGATATCCTGCGACAAGCTCGGGAACCGTCTGCCTTTTGTTCGCACAATTCCCAACTCCCCCATTTACGAATACCGACCTTGGTTGGGCTACACTGGACAAAGAAACCTAGACTCTGGTATTGGCTTGATGGATTACCGCGCGAGATTTTATTCAAGCTCGATGGGCAGGTTTATTCAGCCTGATACAATTACCCCCGATATGACTCAAGGGTTGAATCGGTATAGCTACGT
>VFJR01000005.1 GCA_009885945.1 Anaerolineaceae bacterium | reverse complement strand
GCCAGCGCCCAAAGCCTGGTCGCCGAATTTAATCTAAGCGCCTACCGCTTCATCGTCAACGGCGGAGAGTATCAAGACTTTCCTCATTTGCATTTTCACCTCATATCTGAACAATATAGTCTAAAGTCACAAGTCTAAAGTCCAGCATTTGACCTTCGACTTGCGACCTTTGACTTATGACCTTCGACATAGGACATAATTATGAACTCCATTGCCATCCTAGATTTCGGCTCGCAATACGCGCAGATCATCGCGCGGCGTGTGCGCGAAGCAAACGTCTATTGCGAATTATTTCCTTGGGATGCCCCGCGCGAAAAAATTCTCTCCATTAATCCAAAAGGATTCATCCTCTCCGGCGGACCAAAATCTGTATACGAAGAGAACGCGCCGTACATTCAAAAATTTATTTTTGAAACAGGTCTGCCCATCCTTGGCATTTGCTACGGTATGCAAGCGCTCACTCACGCGCTCGGCGGCAAAGTAGATCCATCGAATGATCGCGAATTCGGTCACGCTTTACTCGAACCCTTAATGCCATCGATTCTTTCAGCGCTTTCACAAGTGTGGATGTCTCACGGCGATAAAGTAACTCAAATGCCCGCAGGCTTTATCGCGCTGGCAAAATCTGGCAACAGTCCGTACGCGGCAATAGGCGACATGCAAAGAAAATATTTCGGCGTGCAATTTCATCCCGAAGTGCATCACACGCCCAATGGAATTGAATTGCTCAAACATTTTGCAGTAGATATTTGTGGAGTGAAACCCGAGTGGACGCCCAACTCCATTATTGATGAAGCAGTAGCACGCATTCAAAAACAAGTTGGCAGCGAACGTGTGCTGGCGGCAGTCTCTGGCGGCGTGGATTCATCGGTGGCGGCGGCGTTGGTGCATAAAGCTATTGGCGATCAACTAGTGTGCATGTTCGTAGACACTGGACTCATGCGTCACAAAGAAGGCGAAGAAGTCGCTTCTGCCTTTCGCGGCGGGCTGGGTGCTGAACTGATCACGATCGACGCGTCTGACGAATTCTTCTCAGCGCTGCAAGGCGTGACTGAGCCTGAGCAAAAAAGAAAGATCGTCGGCGAAAAATTTATCCGCTTATTTGAGAAACATGCCAAAGAGTTAGGTCAGCCGCGCTTTTTAGTGCAAGGCACTATTTATCCAGATGTGGTTGAATCTTCTTCATCGGATAAAAGCAAAGCGCAAAAAATCAAATCACATCACAATGTGGGCGGGCTTCCAGAAGATATGCAGTTTGAATTGGTAGAACCATTACGCTTTTTATTTAAGGATGAAGTTCGTTTAGTTGGCGAAGCGCTGGGGCTGAATCAAGGCTTGGTTTGGCGGCAACCGTTTCCAGGTCCGGGTTTGACCGTGCGCTGTCTCGGGGAGGTAACGCCCGAGCGTGTATCACGCTTGCGGGCGGCAGATCACATCCTCCAGCAGGAATTAATCAAAGAAGGCTTAATGGGCAAAGGCGGAAAAGTTTCTCAGGCATTTGTGGTTTTATTACCTGTAAAATCTGTAGGCGTGATGGGCGACCAACGCACCTATCAAGAAGCCGCCGCAATCCGCGCTGTCTCTACCGAAGATTTTATGACCGCAGATTGGGCGCGCCTGCCGCATGAACTACTGGCAAAAGTAGCGGGGCGTATTGTGAATGAAGTGCAGGGAATTAATAGAGTAGTGTATGATATTACAAGTAAACCACCCGCCACAATTGAATGGGAATAAAATTAATATTTAAGGTGACAGACACTTTTTAACATACAAGTGTCTGTCACCTCGTTATTACAAATAAAGTCTATTTTACGGCAATTGAATAACCATCACTTTGCCGCCTGATTGATTTACTACATATAAATTTCCGTTTTGATCAAATGCCAAGCCTGTGGGTCTTTTGAAAGGATTACTGGATATACTTTTTCCGCCGTATGCCCATAAAAAGTTTCCGTCATTATCAAAAACCTGTACGCGTCCAAGGGTGTAATCCGAGACATATACATTTCCTGCTGAATCTACAACAATCGCCTCGGGGGTTCCTTTAACATTGATATCATCGCCCATATTCCATGCAACAAGAAAATTCCCGCTTGCATCAAATTTTTGCACTCGCTTATTTTCATAATCTGCAACAAAGATGTTGCCGTTTGCATCTACATCAATCCCCGTGGCATGACTAAACTGACCGTCTTCTTTTCCTTTACCGCCCCACTTCATAAGAAATGCGCCGTTATTATCGAACTTTTGTACAAAGGGGTTGCCATCGTCTGTGATATATACATTACCAACACTGTCAATTGCAATACCAATGGCGCGCACAAATTGACCATCATCAGCCCCAGCGCTGCCCCATTGCAAAATAAAATTGCCTTCTTTGTCAAATTTCTGAACGCGATGATTCCCGTTATCCACCACAAAAACATTGTCATTTGAATCAATTGCCAGCCCGCCAAACCCAAGCGAATTAAATTCGCCTTCGCCGCTTCCTTTTTTATCCCACTGGGCAATCAACTTGCCTGAAGGATCAAAAACAAGCATACGGTTTTTGCCTGCATCAGTAACATAAATAGCGCCGTTTGAATTTACAGCAATACCATACGGGTCTTTTAACCTATCAGGATCATTTGTAATTTCAAATAGAAGATTGGGCAATGTAGCGGGGGTAGGCGCTACGGTTTGAGTTGATACTGGCTGTGGAGTATTGGTTGAATCTACAGGAACGGGTACGGCTTGCCCGCATGAAGCCAAGGTCAAAGCGCCTAACAAAACAAGAAAGGTTTGCATTTTCATATATTTTCCTCCAAACAAATTTTTGGCGATTATACGAGTTGTGTCCTATTTATATATGCTACTAGAGAAGGGTTTTAAGGGAAAAGCGCAAGCTACAACACAATAGAGATTTTTTCTCAGTGACTCTGCGACTCTGTGGCAAAAACCCCACAGGATTAGACACTCCCAACATAAATAAAGTGGATGAAATTAATAGAGTAGTGTATGATATTACGAGTAAATCGACCGCCACAATTGAGCGGGAGTAAAAGATAAAACGCAATACGAAATGCGTAAAGATCAATCACTCGTTACGAATTACGCATTATTCTCTGTGCATTACTTTGACAAGGAGTCAATATGAACAATCTAAATTTTGGTGAAGTACTTACCCGCGCATGGCAGATCATTTGGAAGCATCGCGTGTTGTGGCTTTTTGGCATCCTTGCCAGTTGCGCACAAGGCGGCGGCAGTGGTGGAAATGGAGGCGGCGGAAATTCTGGCGGCTCTAATTCAACTTTTGACCCCAACAACCCTCAGTTCTCACGCACTATTCAAGAAGCACAGCGCTGGTTTGAACAAAACTTGTGGATTGTAATTGCCATCGGCATATTAATTCTTTTGTTATCAATAGCATTTATATTTATTGGCTACATCGGCAAGATCGCCTTGATCAAAGGCGCGTACAAAGCAGATAACGGCGCAGAAAAAATAACCTTTGCTGAATTATGGAGCGAAAGCCTGCCATATTTTTGGCGTGTGTTTGGCTTGGCATTCATCATTTGGTTAATCGTTTTTGTCGTTTTGTTAATTCTTATCATCCCATTAGTAATTTTAGGCGTCGCCACTATGGGCGCTGCAATGCTTTGCATCATTCCAATAATTTGCATTCTGTTCCCATTCTTAATTATTTTAGGCATCATCATGGAACAAACCAATGCCGCCATCATCTTGGAAAACCTCAGCATGCTGGACGGACTCAAACGCGGCTGGAATATCTTTAAAACCAATTGGGGCGCCATTCTTATTATGTGGCTGATCCTTGGCATAGGCGGCGGCATTATCAGCTTGATCTTTGCGCTGCCCATTTTCATCATCGTTTTCCCAGCCATGCTCGCTATGGCAAACGGCACAACCAATATGTTATGGATTGCAGGCTTGTGTTTTGTCATTTACTTACCAGTATTAATTGTCCTGCAAGGTATATTGATCGCTTACATTCAAACAGCATGGACACTTGTCTTTATGCGCTTAAGCAAACCAACTGAACTAGAAAATAATACACCTATAATTACCCAACCCAATGCGTAAGTTTTTTTCTTTTCTTTTTGGATTAAGTGTACTGGCTCTTAGCGCGCCTGTAGGCGCTCAAAGTCAGGCTCATGTAGATTTATACGCCCCGGACGTTTCTGCCTTCCCGAAAATTTCTGCCCTCTTAGATGTGTACGACTCAAACAACATTTTCGCTTCGGGACTCAAGCCCGAGGCTGTTACTGTTTACGAAGACGGACAGCCTCTGCCAGCAGATGAATTAACTGAAATGATGGTTCCATTGCAATTAGTTGTAGCCATCAACCCCGGCCCTGCATTAGATGCGCGCGACTCACAGGGGCTTTCCAAATATCAACGCTTGGTACAAGTGATCAGCGGCTGGGCACAAACCCAACAAAACAACTCTGACGATATGAGCCTGGTCAGTTTATCTGGCTCTATCATCAGCCATGCGCCGCTGAAAGATTTCATCGTCAGCTTGAACGCCTTTCAACCTGATTTTCGCGCCAGCACACCGAATTTGCAATCGCTTGCCATCGCTCTAGATACCGCCAGCGCACAAACTCCACAAGCGGGCATGAAGCGCGCCGTTTTGTTCGTCACACAACATATGGATGACGCTACCATCGCAAACGAGATTCAGCCTTATATTCAAAAGGCGCAAGAAAACAACATCCGCGTATATGTCTGGTTTGTAGATTTAGATGCTTATTTTGTAACCAACAGTGCAGCCGCATTCAATGCGCTGGCTTTGCAAACAGGCGGCAGTTTTTTTGCCTATTCTGGAGAAGAACAGTTCCCCGACCTTGAATCTTATTTTGCATATTTGCGGCGTGTATATGCCTTTACCTATACATCCAGTTTAAAACAGGGCGGCGCGCATACCATCAGTGTAAACGCGAACGTAACGGGCACAACAGCAATATCTGCGCAGGGCAGGTTTGAAATTGACATCCAGCCGCCAAATCCAATTCTGGTCAATCCACCCTTGCAAATTGTAAGACAAGCGCCGCCAGAAGATCCATTTAACGTAGAAATGATCCTGCCTACACAGCAAGAATTAGAAGTGATTGTTGATTTCCCGGATGGACATAAACGCCCGATCACACGACTAGCCTTATATGTAGACGGCATTGTAGTTGCTGAACATAAAGAGGCTCCATTTGAAAAATTCACATGGGATCTTTCAGAATATAAATTAAGCGGGCAACACACCATTGCAGTCGAAGCCACAGATTCTCTTGGGTTAACAAAAGTAAGCATGGGCATCCCAGTCACTGTGACTGTAATACAGCCGCCAACAGGCATGCGAGCACTTTTGGCAAAGTATCGCCAACCCTTCACTGTTGGGGTCATTTCATTAGCCGGCATCGTTTTGCTTGGATTTATCTTGCTGAGCGGGCGATTCAAGTTGCCTAATCTAGGGCAAAGACGAGAAGAACGCCGCGTAATGGAAGACCCGCTAATGCAGCCGATCACGCCTGAGGTGGTGGAGCAGCCTGCAGTTAAAGAAAAGAAGCGTAAGAAGAGTATAGTAAATGGTACCAGCGCTGGTGATAAAAAATCCGTCACAGAGGCGCCTGCTTATTTAATCCGTTTACAGCCTGATGGGAAACCTGCGGCGGCGAATCCAATTGCATTAATGGGCGCAGAAATTATTTTTGGCACAGACCCAACCCAAGCGCAATACATTTTAGATGATCTTTCTGTGGCTTCCATTCATGCGCGCTTGAAGCATAACGAGGCTGGTCAATTTGTGCTCTATGATGCGGGTTCTATTGCGGGAACATGGGTTAATTATGATTCCATCACGCGCGAGGGTCAACAATTGACACATGGCGATGTGGTACACTTTGGACAGTTGGCATATCGTTTTCAATTACATACGCCTTCTGATGGTGTAGAGCCTACTATTACATTTGAAACCATTGCGAAATGATTCAATCATCAAATTCCCACTTACACGTTGCTGTTCTTAGTCATCCTGGCATGACGGGTAAGAACAATGAAGATCGTTATGCTGTTTCGTCTTTCACGATCAGCGAAAACGATTTACGACCATCTGTCTTTGCAGTTGTTGCAGATGGAATTGGCGGTCATCGCGCAGGCGAAGTGGCGGCAGAGCTTGCAGTCAATTATATTAGTCAGGGGGTTGCAGAAAGTAATACCAAGAAGCCTCTTAAAATTCTACAACAAGCCATAGAAGATGCCAATCAGGCAATTTCTGCGCATTCATCAAAATCAGATGAACAAAAAGGCATGGGCTCAACATGCGCTTGTGTGTGGGTACTCGACAATAAATTATATACGGCTCATGTTGGCGATTCGCGTATTTATCTAATGCGTGACGGTAAGATCCGACAATTAACCAAGGATCACACCTGGGTAATGGATGCAATTGATAAAGGCATCATCACACGCGAACAGGCACGTGACCATCCAAACGCGCATGTGATTCGCCGATATCTTGGAGCGGTTGAACTGCCGAAGGTGGATTTCCGTATGTGGTTAACAGGGGCAGAAAAATCTGATGCGGAAGCCAAGAATAATCAGGGGCTGGTGTTGAAGCCTGATGACAATTTATTATTATGCAGTGATGGATTGGCGGACCTGGTTTGGGAAGATGAAATATTAAATATTGTGCAAACGCAGAAAACCCTAAAAGTCGCGGCGGATAAATTGGTGGCTTTAGCCAATGAACGCGGCGGGCACGATAATATTACAGTTGTTTTATTGGGCATGCCCGCTGAAGGCTGGATTGATCATGCTAACGAGAAAAAAAGCGGCTGGCTGCAATGGCTGTTTCCCCGTTAAATGTAAAGAATAATTTATTCTTAAAAAATGCACCTGACTGTTAGATGCATTTTTTAATTTAATAGAGCTTCCAGTGTACGATTGTTATCACTGAGGCGTTCTGCCAAGAGGCGCGCCATCCAATGATGCATAATCGCGGCAATATCCGGGTCATTTTGTGTCATCTGCTCCAGCGCTTCTTCACTGAGGCGATACACTACACTGGGGGTTTGAGTAACAATATTGGCAGTGCGAGTTTGTTTAAGGTAAAGCCCAACTTCGCCCACCACCGCCCCTCCGCTCATACTTCTTAATCGAATAAAGTTTCCGTCTTCAACTTCCAAAATGGCGTTAATGCGCCCTGAGTCAACAAAATACATGGCATTGGGTTTATCTCCCTGATTAATGAGCGTATGCCCTTTATCAAACATTTCCTTTTCAAGGTATTTCATAAAACGGTCAATCTGATCTTGATTGGTGAATACCTTTTTAAGCTGTGCCTTAAGTGTGGCGGCTTTCATGATCATAGAGCGGCTGTCCTCAGCCAGCAAACGACTTTCACACCATTCCATGCCATAATCCAATAAAGAGAAGGTCTTGTAATATTCGCTCTTATCTTCGACCAAACCACCCTGCTCAAGGCGTTCGCGTATCTTTTGATTCAACGATGTTAATATAAGATGAGTTTTGTTTTTCTCTACAAGCTGAAGCATGCGTGTAAAACTTAATACAGCAGATGAATCAAGGGCAGAGACACGATGAAAATCGAGAATAAGGAAGCGCAGTTTGGGTTTATGCTCATCCTGTATTCGTGCGCGAATACGTGTGAGCAGGTTTTGCGCGGTGCCGAAAAACAGGAAACCCTGCAAACGCAGGATAAATATTTGTTCCGCAGTGGCATTTAATAATTCGCGATGCTCCTTCGGACGTTCCATATTGCTATGGTAATTAATACCTGTAAGCGTATCTTTAACAAATTCAATACGGCTGTAATTGACTACAAACAAAATAACGGCAATGATCGTGCCCGCGCCAACCCCTTCCAAAAACCCAATACTACCAACAATAATAAGGATAGTGAGCACCAGCAGATAGTCTGTGCGCGGCAATTTACGGGCGGCATCGTACACCCACTCCACTAAAAAGGAAAAACTAAGAAAAAACAATAATCCGCCAAGAATAGCTTTGGGGAAATAAGAGAGCAGAGATGCACCAAAGAATAATGCTGAACCGCTTAACAGAGCAACTGTCAGTGTTGTAGTGCGCGAGCCGCCGCCCATACGATTGGATAATATGGACATGCCAATAGTTTGATAACCAATAGGACTGCCGCCAAAACCGCCAATCATATTTCCAAGTGCAGCAGCATACAATTCACGATTAAGATCAACATCCTTTTGAGTATCAAGCTCAAGAGCATTAGAATTAAGCAAGATCGCGATCGTGCTCAGAATCATGACGGAGACGAGCTTCCCGCTTTGAGCGAGGATCAGCGTCCAATTCAGCTCAACAAACGAAGAAAATTGCAGAGGCGCCCATAATGCTTTTTGTGGAAACGGTCCTAACAAAAACCCGCGTGAGGTTGCATCTGCAATGGATGTGTTGGTTAAGAAAAGTAAAACATAAAACAGGATGATGCCAACAAGCAAGAACGCAGGCATGGTCAGTGGATGCTTCACTTTACGCTGGACGGCAAACAAAATCATTGCAAAGATCAAACTCGGCAGCCAACGGATAAGCATATCTTGAGCAAAAAGACTGGAGATCGTATTAATCGTGATGGACGTATCTGTAAGAACACCTAACGAACCTTTAAACAACAGCCAGCCTGTACCTGCCAAAAAACCGCCAACAACTGGATAGGGAACAAAACGCACAAAACTGCTTAATCCAAAACGCGCAACTAATAAAAACAGAAGACCTGTCAGGATACTGGTAATCGAGATGGCGGCAATAATGGTGTAGTAAATTTTCTCGTCAGTGGATTCTTTTGGCATTTGCAAGGCAATTGCCGCCGCCACAATTGCAAAGACTGCGGCAGGGCTATCCTGCACTGCGGGTATAGCGCCAGGCAGTGAGCTAATAAATGTAACCACTAATGCAAGCACCGTTCCGCCAAATAGCATCAAACCAATACCGTCTGCCACAAATTTGGAGAGCCCTCCCGAAAAAATGAGTGCGGCTAATGACGTTTGAAAAAAAATAGCGGTGATACCCACAATAATGCCAGTGCTAAATGCGGGGAAAAAATTATGTGGAGTAAATTCTGCGAGAAGTTTCTTCATTGACCGACCATTATACATTATGATTTGTTGCGATCCAGCCATAGTTCACGATACTTTCGGTTCCAGTCTGTTAAAAATCTCAATATAACAATAATCCCCGCACCGATGGAAATATAAAACGCAGCGTCGCGAATATTAAAAATCCATAAAACAGGCGCAAACAAAAATCCTGCAATAACGCCTGCGCGTGCAGAGTGTCGGAAAATCAGCACGAGCAGAATTAATAAAAGTAACGCAATTAAAAATGCAATAGGGGTAACTGCCAGTAATGTCCCGCCAAAAGTTGCCAGCCCCATACCCCCGCGAAATTGAGCAAAGAGGGGCCAGCAATGCCCAAGCACTGCACAAGAAGCCGTAATTGGAACAAGATATTGCAGGCTTACGTCCTGGCTTGCAAATTGCGCGGCAAAATAGGTTGGCAAAAATCCTTTAGCAATATCAAGAATAAAGACCAACAGCCCCCATTTGAAACCTGCTTGCCTTAAGGTGTTGGTTGTGCCTGCATGCCCCGAGCCTCCATCACGCACATCCACGCCAATGGCGTAGCGCGTAACCCAAATAGAAAAAGGGAGGGAACCTAAAAGATAACCGAAGATGGGAAATAAGATTGTCATAGCTGTATTATACATTTTCAACCTGTTCGGGTACATCACCAATTGCAGAGAGTATTGAAAAAGTCTCGGAGTTTGCGCCGCCCAAAATAATTTCATTTCCGCTTTGCAGCCAGGCGTGCGCCATAAAATTTCCGCGCTCCTCTTTTTTCATACCGAGATACATTAAACTTTTTATACCACGGCGTTTCAACATTAACTTGGCGGCAATGGCTTGCGCAAGGCAGGCGCTTTCCCAAGGCGTGCGGGTTGACATCACTTCAACAGACCAGCCAATTTTTTGCGCTACAGCCGCAGGCAACCCAGTCATCATTTGAATTTGATTGGCAGGGAATTGTTTTCCTAAAAATGGGGCGAGATGATTAAATGGAATCAATAATGCTGTGCGGGCAATAATCAAATAGAGAAGAGCTTCAAACAAAAGCAACTTCTCATGCCATGAAAGCTGGAATAATTTTTGAAGCTTGTTCATGCAACGATATGTATTCGTTCAATCTTGAATGGCGTTTCATCTTTGTTGATCTGCTCATCAAACTCACGCGCAGCGAGATGACCGCTGAATACCGCTTGGGCGATGATGTTTGGCGCTTCTGCATCGCCGATAATTCTCAACGAATCTAATTTGCCATCTGCCAGCGCGGGTAATAATTCTTGATATAACGAATCATTGGGGATTCTATCTGTGACCAGCACGAGTCCATCGCAGGGGAAAGTTGATTCAGCTTCGGTGACGTTATTCGTAGCTGAGACAGTTTTCCCGACGCGTGAAGCGAGGGTGTGATTGGTGATTAGTGTAATATTTAAGTCCAATAATCTTTTTTGAATGTGATCCTGCTCAAGGGTAAATTGAGTCCAATATGAAATCATTGGCGCAGGAGTTATTAATGTAACTTTACATCCGTTATCAGCAAGCAATTCTGCGAGCACGCCGCCCATGTAGTAATGATCGTCATCGTAGACGACAACATTGCCCGATGGGAGTTTGTTATTCATAATATCATCGGGGGTAAAAATATTTTCACCAGTAATGGCATGATGCAATGAGCGTCCAATGCCATCACGCCGCCAAGTTGCGCCCGTGGCAAGAATCACATCGCGCGCGCCTGCCTCAAGAACATCTTTGGCTGTCATCGGGCTGGATGGATAAAAGAAAACATTTTCCATTTTGTTGATCTGTGTGATGCGCCAATCTGCAACGCGGCGCCATTCGTTAAGGTTAGGCAAAGAAGATTCTAAAAGCACACGTCCACCCGCCTCACGGCGTGCATCTGTAAGGACAACATGATATCCGCGCTGTCCTAATGCGCGCGCGGCTTCTAAACCTGCGGGACCTGCGCCCACAATGAGAATTTCTTTTTTATTTTTCATTGGCGCAATTTTTTCGGGATGCCAGCCGCGCCGCCATTCTTCACCCATGGTTGGGTTTTGCGTACAGCGAATAGGTACAAAGCGCGTATCGCCAGTGACACAAATGTTACAGCCAATACATTCACGAATATCTTCGGCTCGATTCTCTTTTATTTTGTTTGGCAAAAACGGATCCGCGATGCTAGGGCGTGCCGCGCCGATCAAATCCATGATGCCACGTTGAATAGCGGAGACCATAGACTCTGGCGAAGTGTAACGACCGACTCCGACAACGGGTTTGGTGGTGAGTTTTTTTACGAAGGAAATATATTTTTCCTGATGTCCTTCTTTACCAAAACGTGAAGTGATCGAATCATTATTCCAGTTGCTAACATTCACATCCCACAAGTCAGGTAGTTCTGCCAGCATGGCGACAATATCATGCGCTTCCCCATCAAAGCGCATTCCATCTGCGCCGAGTAACTCATCCACCGCGAAGCGCACGGCTACGGCGCAAGTATCGCCTACGGCTTCTTTGGTATCCTCTATCAGCTCGCGAAAGAAGCGTGTGCGATTTTCCAGCGAGCCGCCATATTCATCTGTGCGGTCGTTGTAGCGTTTAAGCATCAGATGCATGGCTAGGGTCATGTTATGCGCGGCGTAACAATAGATAATATCGAAGCCTGCTTTTTTTGCGCGGATCGCAGCATTGCGATGCCAGCGGCGTACATCTTGCAAATCCTGTTTGGTAGCGCGGCGCGTTTGACCAGGTTCATAGCCGCTGCCGCCTGTGATGCCTAAAGTTTGCGGGCCAAAAGCGGAAGCGCGTGAATATAAATTTGCCGCATCATGACTGTTATAGGTTAATTCAATGCCAGCCAGCGCGCCGTGTTTATGAACAGCGTCTGTCATTAATTGCCAAGCGGGGATGTCGTCATCATTCCAAATACGCCCCTCAAGAAATGGGGATAGATCGGTGGTGTGATGAATTTCTGTTTCTTCGGTGCAAACCACGCCCCAACCGCCTTCTGCTTTCATGCCGCGCATGGCAGCCATCCCTTGCGGCATTCGATATCCAAATCCGTTGCAATGCGGCACTTGATAGAATCGATTCGGGGCAGTGACGGGTCCGATTTTGATGGGCTGTAATAGGATGGCGTAGGGGTTGTTGGTCATATTGTCCTTTTAAGGATAAGGCTTATACAAACCTGTTTTTACCAGAGATAAACAGGATAAACAAAGATAAAAACTTTTATTCAAATCCTGTTCATCAGCTATGTATTCTAAAGTGTACATAGCTGATAAACTCCAGAGTAATGATATTAAGAACAATTGGTAAGCTGTGGGAAAATGCGCATTGAGTATTCGTCCATGAGTGCAAGGCTGTCTTTTGGAAATGCCATCATCAAGCCGATGACGCGGTTATCAGTGTCATTCTTTGCCCAATAGCGCGCGAGGTAAGGATAGCCTTGATTTTCAAGCGAAAATTCATATAGGCGCAAGCCATGACTATCTTGGCACATCTCGCCAAGCGGATCGTAATTTTGGTAGTTAGCAAAGATTGTTCCCCAAATTGTGTCGTTATAGTATTTATCGAGGTCAAGGTCTTCATACCCACAGCGGAAAATCAACACTTCTAGATAAGCCGCCGCGCCTTCTATGTTATTGATCCAACTGACAGCAACACGCGCCTCACTCGTTACTGCATCGCTGTACTCCCAAGTCTCAAAGACATTTCCTGTAAATGAAATGGCACGATCAATGTCTGATTGAGCAGGTTCGGAGGAGATGCAATTTGGAGTGACTGTTGCCTGAGGCGCAGATGTTTTTGGTTGAGCTGTGCTTGTAGGCGGCACAGGACTCGACGCGCCGCAGCTTGAAATCATTGCGGAGATAACAATTGTTACAAGAAGTGTGTGAAGTTTATTCATAGGGCGAGTATAGCACGCAGATAATAATTGGTGCTACTAAAAAGAATATAGAAATTTTCTAATTTTGCCTGCACTCTCTTCCCACTTGGGTTGTTGCACATATCTTTTACGTGCATTGACAGACAACTGTATCAGCAATTCGCGATCATCGTTGAGAGCTTTTAAATGTTTTGCTAGCGTATCAGAATCATTTGGCTGAATTAAGTATCCGCTACTGTTATCTTCAATAATTTCACCCGCCGCGCCTGCAGTTGTACCGATGGCAGGTAAACCAAAGCACATACCCTCAAGATAAACGATCCCAAAACCTTCATAGCTGGATGGCACAACGAGCAGATGAGCTTGCTTGAGAAGATTTTGCAGGGGAGTATGGTTGAGCGAGTTGTGAAGAAAGACGAAAGAGGAAAGATTATTGGCTTCGATAAAAGATTCAATTTGTTTGGTATATGCTGATTCAAAAGATAGGGAACCGACAACATCTAGGATAACATCTGAAGGTGAAAGGTAAAGAAGAGCATTCAAAAGAGTATGAAGTCCTTTTCTTTCAATGACATTCCCCAAAAACAAAATTCTTAGCGGATTTTTTTTCGCGCGTAGTTTAATTTCATCTTCTGAAATTGCGCTTCCAAACCGATCTGTAGGCGGATACGCCACACTGGACGGCTTCTCATTAATCATCAATCCATTAACCGCAGCCTTTGTTGTTTCTGAATTAAAAATAAACCCATCCACAGACTGTAAATATTTCTTTTCGACGGCTTGATAAAAATAATTTTGCCATTTGGGTCTCCACTCCGAACAGCGCAGATGATGAACAAGGCTAATGACTGGGTATTCACGCTTCCCTATATTCGCCGCAATCAAAGATGGATGATTTAACTCATCTTGAATTAGGACATCCAACCCTTTGGGAAGTTTGAAATGAAAATTATCGCTTAAATGTGCGGTGTAATTTCTCCAAGGCAGAGAAATAATTTCGACTGTATCCCCACAGGCACGTAAATATTCAACTAATTTTCTATCGTAGTAATACCCGCCGCTAAGCGTATCAAGTGAACCATAAATGAGGAAGCCGATTTTCATAGGTGGGTCAAACGTTTGAATGTTTTAACGTTGAACGTTAAAAGCTGCCCACGCGCTTTCATGTTCCCACAACACAACTTTAACGGCAGTAATGTTCACAGCTTTGATTCTTTCATTCAAGGTGACGCACAAAATCCTTGAGAAATGCTCAATAGATGGATTAAGACCTGCAAACTCAGGTTTGTCATTTAGCATTTGCTCGCTATAGTAATTTACAACATCATCAAGGTGTTTTTCAACATCTACAATATCTACCAGATAACCATGTTGATCGAGCTCACTGCCATCAAGACGCAACTCAAGTACGTAATGATGTGAGTTAGGAAAATTCTCTTTCCCCCAATCACCACCGATCAAAAAATGCCTTGCTATAAAGCTACGTCGAACTCCTAGTGTGTACATGCTTGCTCCTCAATAAATGAACATCTCTTATATAAATGCTCGCGCCGCAGTCCTCGGCGGCGGGGACGCCGCCT
>VFJR01000046.1 GCA_009885945.1 Anaerolineaceae bacterium | reverse complement strand
GGTCAAGATGAAACTAGGAATTATTGGATTACCACAATCAGGAAAGACCACCATATTCAACGCGCTTACACGCGCCAACACGCCCACCACTGCCTCTGGCGGGCGCATCGAAGTTCACAATGCAGTAGTGGATGTGCCCGACCTGCGCGTGATCAAACTCTCGGGCATGTTCAATCCTAAGAAAACCATCTACGCCAAAGTGACTTACGCGGACATTGCCGGGCTGGAGGCTGGTTCTGCCAAAACGGGCATTTCCGGTCAATTGTTGAATCAACTCAACCAAATGGAAGGTTTGATTCTCGTCGTGCGCGGTTTTGAGGATGAAAACGTCATGCACCCCAGCGGCAGCGTTGATCCAATCCGTGATGTAGATTCTATGCTGACAGAACTTTTGCTCAACGATCTAATCGCCGTAGAAAGAAAACTGGAAAAATTAACCGACGAGCGCAAAAAAGGCGGCACCGATAAAGCAGTGAACGCGCGTTTGACGGAGTTGTTCGAAAAATTAAATAAAACACTTTCAGACAATAAACCTCTGCGCACAATGGAATTTACCGCCGACGAACACAGAGAACTTGCCAGCTACGGCTTGCTGACTCGAAAGCCGATTCTGACCGTCTTCAATATGGGCGAAGGGCAAGCCGAACCCAAAGCTGTTTTGGATCATTCAAGCGTTTCGTTGTTTGGAAAATTGGAGATGGAAATTTCTCAGCTCAACGCAGAGGATGCGGCAGTTTTCATGACGGAATATGGTATTGAAGAATTGAGCCTCAACAAAATGATCCGCCTGTCTTTTGACTTGCTTAGTTTGCAATCCTTCTTCACTGTGGGTGAAGATGAAGTGCGCGCATGGACTACGCGGCGCGGTGCAACTGCGCAGGAATCTGCTGGAGAGATTCACACCGACCTCCAGCGCGGTTTTGTTCGGGCGGAGGTTGTTGCCTACGAAGACTTGATCAGCCTCGGGGGCATGAATGAAGCGAAGGCAAAGGGTAAGTTAAGGCTTGAAGGTAAGGAATATCTAGTGAAGGATGGCGATATCATGCACATCCGATTTAATGTGTAGAAATTATCATGTCATTGCGAGGAGCGTTCTTGCTTTTCGCGACGAAGCAATCCCATCATCACAGGAGATTGCTTCGTCGGGCTAAAGCCCTCCTCGCAATGACATAGAGGCAACATGTCATACAAACTTTCAACATGGAATTTAAAAGAATTATTTCCCGCTTTCAACAGCCCGGAATTTGAATCGGCTTTTGATCAAATTGAAGAGCAAGTGGCTTCGTTTGAAGGCGTGCGCGGGAAGTTGCGCGCAGATATTCCTGTGGAAGAATTTTTACAAGCTGTACGCGCTTCTGAAGAATCAATGCGCGTGGCGTATAAGCTATACGCTTTTGCAGGGCTTTCTTTTACTGCCGATACGCAGGATCAGATCGCACAAACCGCGCAAAACCGTGTCAATCAATTTTTTGCAGAGATCAGCAACCGCACTTTGTTTTTTAATTTATGGTGGAAACAAGTAGATGAAGAAAATGCAAAACGCTTGATGTCTGCTAGCGGGGATTATCGTTATTATCTTGAGGCGATACGGCTCTATAAGCCGCACACTTTAAGTGAAGCGGAAGAAAAAATCGTTAATCTCAAAGATGTGACTGGCTCGAACGCGCTGATCAATTTATATGATGCCATCACCAATCGTTATATGTTTAAATTTAAAGTGGATGGCAAAGTCAAAGAAATTACAGGCTCTGAATTAAGCGGGCATCGCTACAGCACAGACCCTAAAATTCGCGCAAAGGCGTATCAGGAATTATTCCGTGTGTACGCCGAGCAGGGACCCGTGCTGGGGCAAATGTATCAGACCCGTGTGCGCGATTGGCATAACGAAAATATAAAATTGCGTAATTTCAAAACACCCATCTCTGCGCGCAATCTAGGCAATGACATTCCCGATGAAGCTGTGGATGTTCTTTTGGATGTGGCGCGCAAGAACTCAACAATTTTTCAAAAATACTTCAAGCTTAAAGCAAAGCATATCGGCATCAAAAAATTGCGCCGCTACGATCTTTATGCGCCTGTAGCTGGCTCTAAGAAAACCTATTCTTTTGATAACGCCTCACAAATGATTCTGGAATCATTTAGCGCATTCAGCCCTGAAGTAGGTAAAATGGCTCAGCGTGTATTTGACGAGAACCATATGGACAGCGAAATCCGCAAGGGTAAACTCGGCGGCGCGTTTTGTTGGAGTGTTGTGCCAGAGATGACCCCCTATGTGCTGATGAATTATCAAGGCAGTGCGCGTGAAGTCGCCACTTTGGCGCATGAGTTGGGTCATGCCATTCATTCGATGCTGGCTTCACAGCATACCGCATTTACATTTCAGGCTTCACTACCATTGGCAGAGACAGCCTCTACATTTGGCGAGTTGATGTTGGTAGATAAAATGCTGACGGAAGAAAAAGATGAAGATGTAAGGCGCGAATTGCTCTTCCGTGATTTGGATGATTCCTACGCCACCATCATGCGCCAGGCATTCTTCTGTATGTTCGAAAAGACCGCGCATGATCTAGTGATGAAGAATGCATCCGTAGATGAACTGTGCGCCGCCTCTTTGCAAAACTTGCAAGAACAATTCGGCGACTCGGTTGAGATCAGCGATGAGTTTAAATGGGAATGGGTTTCTATTCCGCATTTTTATCACACCCCATTTTATGTGTACGCATACGCATTTGGTAAATTGCTGGTGCTTTCTCTTTATAAACAATACAAGGCTGAAGGCGAATCTTTTAAACCGAAATACCTGAAAATTCTCGCCGCAGGCGGGTCTGAATCCCCTGAGCGAATTCTGACAGAAGCAGGCATTGATATTCGGTCTGCCAAATTCTGGCAAGGCGGCTTTGATGTGATCGCCGAGCAGGTAAAGGCGCTGGAAAATTTGTAAAGCCTGAGTTGAACATTAGACTATTTTAATGTTTCTCTTCACCAAGCAAAAATAGTATACAATCGTGCACATGATAGGGAGTAGCCACCCATTTACGATGGGTCGGTTGGTCGTCAATACGGAATGAAAATTCCCGGCCAGCTGCACGTGCAAAAAGCACCATTGGCGAGACTACACGATTAAGACCGTGGAGTCTCGCTTTTGTTTTCCACGGTCAACCATATAAAAGGAGAATAAAAAAGATGGATGGAACGATTTGGTTATGGATTGGATTTAATGTATTTGTACTAGCAATGCTCGCCCTAGACTTGGGGGTTTTTCATAAGAAAGCTCATGTTGTTTCGGTCAAAGAAGCTGCAATATGGAGTGTCGTGTGGATCAGCCTTGCAATGGTCTTTAACGTTGGGCTGTATTTCTTCTGGGATGCAATTTCATATAACAGCACTTACACGAACAGTGAAGCCGCGCTCGCTTTTTTTACAGGCTACTTAATTGAAAAATCACTGAGCGTGGATAATATCTTCGTCTTCGTTTTGATCTTTACCTTTTTCTCTGTGCCAGCCATGTATCAACACCGTGTCCTATTTTGGGGCATTCTTGGTGCGTTAGTTATGCGCGGCACTTTGATTGCTGTTGGCGCAACCCTGCTCAAGGAATTTCACTGGATCATTTACGTCTTCGGAGGCTTCCTGATATTTACAGGCATCCGTATGGCTTTACATCAAAATGAAGAAATGCACCCCGAGAAAAATCCGCTCGTAAAACTACTGCGCAGAGTGATGCCGGTTACAGAAAATTATGAGGGCGATCGTTTCTTTATTCGCCGCGCAGGCAAATTGATGGCAACCCCGCTCTTTCTCGTTTTATTATTGGTTGAAAGCACAGACTTGGTATTCGCGGTCGATTCTATCCCAGCCATATTCGCCATTACAGCAGACCCATTCCTTGTTTACACATCAAATGTCTTTGCTATTTTAGGGCTGCGTTCTCTATACTTTCTATTAGCCGGGGTGATAGATAAATTCTCATATTTGAAGCTCGGTCTATCGGTTATTTTGGTATTTGTCGGTATTAAAATGGTGATCGTTGATTTTTACAAGATACCGGTTGGAATTTCTCTCGCCGTCATCTTTGGGATTCTTGCCATATCCATCGCGGCTTCTCTCTTGAAAGCCAAACGAATGCTCGATCAACCTAAATAATAAGATTCACTGCAACACACCGCCGGCCACAGACTCCATCTGCGGCCGGCGGTCTTGTTTCTCGCCTCTGCTATAATCTCATTCATGATTCTCGTCACCGGCGCCACTGGGTTTATTGGGCGCGTGCTCATTCGTCAGCTTGCAGAAAATGGACATCGCGTTAAAGTCCTTTTGCGTCCTTCGCCGGCTAGTCCGCGCTTGCCTAAAGGCGTGCCGGTCGAAGTGGCTGTCTCTTCTTTAACAGACCCGCGCGGTTTGCGCGCCGCATTAACAGGCGTTGATATTATTTTTCACCTTGCCAGTTCAGAAACACAAGGACGCAACGCAACACTGAACGAAACCGATATCAAAGGCACGGATACCCTTTCGATGGTGGCGGCAGAATCAGGCGTGAAAAGATTCGTTTACTTAAGTCACATTGGCGCAGCGCCCGCTTCTGGATATCCTGTGTTTAAAGCAAAAGGTATTGCAGAAGAATCCATCCGCAAAGCGCGTCTGCCTTATACAATTATCCGCAGTTCGATTGTGTTTGGGCATCAAGATCATTTCACTACCACCCTCGCAAATCTTTTGCGTTATTCCCCATTTATATTTCCTGTGCCTGCGACCGGGCGCACCGTCTTACAGCCTGTGTGGGTAGAAGACCTTGTCACTTGCATGTTATGGACATTAGACAAACCCGAAATGATCAACCAAACTTTTGACGTGGGCGGCATTGAATATCTAACGCTCAATGAAATCCTCGAATCCATCATGGCATCAACGCGCACCCGCAGGTTTTTGCTAACTCTTTCCCCCGTTATATTGCGCGCCTTAACCGTCACGCTCGAATCATCCATTACAAACTTTCCACTATCATCCTTCTGGCTCGACTATCTGGCAGTCAATCGCACCTGCCCCGTTGATTCCATGTCTCGCAATTTTGGTTTAATGCCCGCGCGTTTTAACAATCGAATTGATTATTTGCAACGCAAACCCTTGTTTCCATTTCTTTCACGCCGCCATGACTAATCCAATTATCCGTATCATCGAAACCCCCGAAGATATTTTGCTCGTTGAACAACTCCAGCGCACTGTTTGGCCTGGCAGTGAAACAGATGTAGTCCCATTACACATGCTCATTACAGCAGTGCACAACGGCGGCTTGGTGATCGGTGCGTTTGACGGCAACAATTTAATAGGCGCACTATTCGGCTTCCCCGGACTGGAGACTACCCCCGATGGTCCGCGCCCGAAGCATTGCTCGCACATGATGGGCATTCATCCAAATTATCGCGACAAAGGGCTGGGCTTTTTGCTCAAGCGCGCGCAATGGCAAATGGTACGCCATCAAGGTCTCGATCACATCACATGGACCTATGATCCATTGCTTAGCCGCAACGCATATCTCAACATTGCCAAACTCGGCGCAGTCTGCAACACCTATCGCCGTTCTGAATACGGTGATATGCGCGACGAATTAAATCTAGGATTGCCATCCGATCGCTTTCAACTGGATTGGTGGGTCAACACCACGCGCGTAGAAAGAAGACTGAGCAAACGCGCACGCACCACACTTAAGCTGAATAATTTCGCCTCAGCCGAACTTCAACCCTTATACGCGCCTCTTCCTTTAACCTCAGGCTGGGTGCGCCCGCCCGAACATTTTTCTCCCTTTAGCCAAAGACTCGCCCTCGCCGAAATCCCCGCCGATTTTATGTCTCTCAAACAAACAGATTTCCCGCTCGCGCACGCTTGGCGCATCTTTACCCGTCAAGTATTTGAAAGCGCATTCAACTCTGGCTACCTCATTACTGATTTTATCTTCGACACCAGCGGCGAGCAACCGCGCAGTTTTTATGTGCTCACTCACGGTGAAAGCACTCTTGACCCCAAAGAATGAAAACAAACCTATTCACTCGCATTTGGCGCAAGCTAAATAAAACTATTTCTTCTTTCTTTTTTATCGATCAATGGGTGATTCTCTTTGCCCATCATGCCAATTACAAGTCCCTAGCCTTTAATCAATTCCAAAAAATCACCCCAGCCCCAGACCGTTATTGGGCAGACCCTTTTGTTATAGAACGCAACGGTCGTTATTATATTTTCATTGAAGAAAAAATTTACAAAACAGGCAAAGGGCATATAGCCTGTTTGACCACAGACAAAGCCGGCGCATTACTCTCAAATCAAATCGTATTGGAAAAACCATATCACTTATCCTACCCATTTGTTTTTGAGCACGACTCACAGTTATATATGCTTCCCGAATCAGCAGGCAATCGCTCCATCGAACTGTATCGCTCTGTCAATTTCCCCCACGAATGGCACTTCGTCAAAAATCTAATGACCAACATCTACGCCACAGATGCTACCCTGCTTGAACACGACGGAAAATGGTGGCTGTTTACCAATGTCAAAGCTGATGGCGGCTCCAGTCTCGACTCGTTATATTTGTATTATTCCGATTCGCCGCTTGCTGATCATTGGGTTGCCCATCCTAAAAACCCAATTGTGAAAGATATTAAATCTGCCAGACCCGCAGGTAAAATATTCAAAGATGGCAAAATGCTAATACGCCCTTCGCAAGATAATTCTCGCCGCTATGGCTATGCCCTCAACTTTAATGAAATTACAAAATTAAATACGCTTGACTATGAAGAAAAAACAATCACTCAATTCAGCCCTCCTGCGCATACATCAACGCTTGCCATCCATACTTGGAACGAAGCCGCAAGTTTCAAAGTCAGCGATGCAGTCATTAGACGAAAAAAGCAAAAACAATAATGCTCTGTGCTACACTTGCCGCCTAAACAATGCAAACAACAAAACTTCCCTTTTGGCTTAAAGTATTATATGGCTCTGGTGAGTGGGGCATTTCCAGCATCGGCATGATGCGTTCTATTTTTTATGTTATTTATTTAACGGACGTAGTGGGGCTCGAAGCCCGCCTTGCTTCCATCGGGGCATTTACTGGCATCATATGGGACGCCATCAATGACCCTATCGTTGGCTACTTAACAGACCGCCTGCATTCCCGGCTGGGCCGCCGCCGTCCCTTTTTACTTTGGTTTGCAATCCCATTCGCGTTAAGCTTCATCCTGCTATGGTCTGCGCCCAATTGGGATAACCAATACGCATTATTGGTTTATGTAACTTTATCTTTCATGCTGGCAGACACCTTGCAAACTTTGATCAACGTGCCGTATCTTTCCTTAACTCCGGAGTTGACCCCGGACTACGATGAACGCACCTCGCTGACAAGTTTCCGCACCGTCTTCCAACTGATTGCGTCTCTGGCTGTCGTAGTTGCCGCCCCGGCCATTGTAGATTCTATTGTGCGTATGGGCGGCTCACAACAACAGGGCTTTATGCTGGTAGGTGCTATTTTTGGCGGCATTGGCATGGTTCCGCTTTTATTGATTGCGATGTTCATCAAAGAAACCAGCACCCCGCAACAAACTGAATCCATGCCATTAGGCGAAATCACAAAGCGGGCGTGGCAAAATATTCCATTTCGTTATACTGTTGGCATTCACATGCTCAATTGGGCGGCAGTGGATATGGTAGCTGTGATCTTCCCTTATTTTCTTTTATATTGGGTTGCCCAAGGAGATTTGCTGGCAACTGTGCCTATCTTCGGCTTTAATCTTTCTTTTGAATCTGCATTCTTTGGCATTCTTATGTCAGTCTGTATTCTTTTTGTGCCGTTTTGGTTGTGGCTGGCAAAAGTACGTAACAAACGTGAAGCCTATATGTTTGGAATGGGCTTTTGGGTGATCGTTCAATTTCTGATCTTCACGATTCAGCCTGGTCAAATTGAATACATGCTGGTCATCGCCGCACTGGCTGGCATTGGTGTTTCTGCCGCTTATGTACTACCTGATTCTTTGTTCTCCGATATTATTGAATGGGATGAATTAAAAACAGGACGCAGACAAGAAGGTATTTATTTTGGAGTACGCGCCTTTGTACGCAAAGCCGCGGGCGGCTTTGTTATTTTCATTGCCCTGCAAACGCTGGGCTGGTCAGGGTATCAACCTCCGCCGCAGGGCGCAATGTATGTCACCCAACCAGAAAACACATTACATGTAATTCGTTTAATGGTCGCTCCCTTTGGCGCAATTATGCTCTCAGGTGCAATCATATTCGCGGCGCTATTTCCTTTGACCCGTGAAAAATACATAAGAATGCAGCGCTTACTTGTAATCCGCAGGGCGCGCAGTATAATTACAAAATAAATGATATATTTTTATAATGTTATACATTAACAGGAGAGAAATTATGAATCGTATGTTTGGTTTTTTGATCGGAATTTTTGTAGGAGCTTTGGTGGGGTCCACCATTGCGCTTCTTGTTGCACCCGAATCAGGCGAGAACCTGCGCGGGCAAATCCGTGAACGCGGAATGTCTTTTGCCAGTGAAGTGCGCGGCGCTGCAGATGCACGCCGCATTGAGTTAAAAAACAAGCTTGAAGCTTTACGCACATCTAGTGAAGTGTAAATAGTTTAATAACTCACCTTACGCGCAAGCCGCCAAGTAGCTAAGACGCCAAGAAGAGCTCTTGGCGTCTTAGCAAAAACTTGCGTTCTTTGCGCCTTGGCGGTAAAAAAGATTTTAATTCTGCGTAAGGTCAGTTAATAATATTGACTTTGCTTTAAGAACCGCCTGCCCGCGATGGCTAAGGCGGTTCTTTTCATTTGAATCCAGCTCTGCCATGGTCATGCCAAATTCTGGGAATAAAAAGATCGGATCATATCCAAAACCGCCTGTACCGCGTTCTTCGGAAATGATTAAGCCTTCACAAATACCTTCGGTATATTGAATACTTCCAGAAGGTGTTGCAATGGCAATGGTGGCGCGAAAGCGGGCTGTCCAAGGCTGTGGTTTGTCACGAAGATTTTCTAATAAAAAGGAACGGCGGTCCGCGTCTGTAGCATTCGGTTTGGATGAGTACCGCGCGGAATATAAGCCCGGCGCCCCATCTAATGCATCTACTTCCAAGCCTGAGTCGTCTGCGATGGAAATTAAGCCGCTGGCTTGGGCAAAGGCAAGGGCTTTTTTGGCGGCGTTCTCGGCGTAGGTACTGCCATTTTCGAGCACATCGAGGGTTAAATTAATTTGAGCGGGAGTAATTAATTCTATATTCTCGTTTTCCAACAATTCCTGAAGTTCTTTTACTTTGCCTTTGTTGTTGGTGGCGATTAAAAGTTTATTCATGCGGGTGCCTCTTGATGATTTGCGCTTTTGCCCATTGGGCATGTTTTTGAATCAAGGGTTCATCATCTTGCATGGCTTGTTCAAGCGCGGGAATATCTTTTACGCTACCGGTGTTACCTAACGCCACAGCTACATTTCGGAGATAGCCGCGTCGTTTGGCGCGTTTGATAGGACTCAGCTTGAAGCGTTGATTAAAAGCTGATGGTGTCAGACCCAGTTCATCGGTCAGAATGGGAAGCGGGATTTTTGTTTCCGCAAAGGATGATGGTTGCGCGAATCGATTCCATGGGCAGGCTTGCTGGCAGATGTCGCATCCAAAAATCCAATCCTGCATCAGCGGACGTAAGTCTTCGGGGATGTCATCTTTTAATTCGATGGTGAGATAAGAAATGCAACGACGAGCATCTAGCGTGCGATTGGGCAAAATGCATTGGGTGGGACAGGCTTGAATACAGCGCGTGCACGTGCCGCAATGATCTGTTTCAAAAACAGGGTCGGACTCAAGATCGATGCCAAGCAAAATTTCTGCGAGGAAAAAATAGGAACCTTGTGTTGGATTGATCAGCATTGAATTTTTGCCGATCCAGCCCAAGCCTGCACGCTGAGCAAGGTCGCGCTCAAGGATGGGACCTGTATCTGTATAGTAGCGATTGGGAATAGTGTGTCCGAGTGTTTCTTCGATGAACGAAACGATTTGTTTTAATTTACTCAGAAGAACGTCATGATAATCATCATTGAGCGCATAAGATGCGATCTTGCCTGCGTCTTGTGGAAGAGGTGCGTAAGGATAAGCGAGTACAAGAATGGATTTACATTCAGGGAGAATTTGTTTTGGATCGGCACGGCGAGCACGTGATTTTTCATCTGCAAGATATTGCATTGTGCCGTGATGCCCTTTATCCAGCCATGCTGAAAATGTTTCGTAATGAGCGGGCTCTTTACAAGCAGTAACGCCAGCTAGGGTAAAACCTAGCTGGCGTGCTTTTTCTTTAATGGCAAGTTTGAGATTATTCAAGGCAGTAGACTTTATTCGCAATAAGATTTGCGAATTTATTTATCCACAGATTACTCAGATTTTTATTTTGAAAATTTCTACTCTGATTTAATTAACAAAAAAAGTGACGGTCACTTTTGATGCGACTGTTATTTTTTTCTTATTTGACTAGGATTTTTACGTAGAGAGGTTTATTATCATTTCCGAAGAGGGTATAACCCTTATCATTTTGGATCGTCCATGCGCTGACGTATTCGCCGGGCTCATTGGGCGCTGTAAATTGAACAGTGACATCTATAACCTGCCCAGGCTGTACGGGCACAGGAATGGCATCGCCCTTGCCTTTAAGGTCAACGGTATAACCAGCATAGACCAGTTTATAACCAGCACCCCAAGTACAAGCGCCAATATTTTTAATTCTCCATGTTTTTGTAAATTCCTGTCCGGGGGTCATCTCTGTATTGTCTGGAATATTTACATCAACATCAGCACCCCATTCATATCTATCGCAGATCGAAAGTTCAGTTCCTTGGGCATTGGTGACTACAACAAAGACAGTTGGCGTCTCAGTAGGGGGTG
>VFJR01000189.1 GCA_009885945.1 Anaerolineaceae bacterium | reverse complement strand
TTAGAGCGCATGTATCATATAAGGTCTCATAGTTCAGTTGGTTAGAACGCACCGTTCACATCGGTGAGGTCATTGGTTCGAGTCCAGTTGAGACCACCTACATAATGGATTAAATCCCAAAACCATATTCCCTGAGGTCGGGGGTTCGCCCCCCTTCGTGCCCACAAACTCGAAAAGAAAAAACCGCCATATGGCGGTTTTTTCTTTTATAATGAAAATACAATGACATCACGCAATAATGAAGCTTGGATCTCTGATTTACGCACACCAGGACCCGCACGCGAATCTGCATTGGAAGATTTACGCGCCATTATCCAAAAAGGCTTGCCCTATGCGCTTTCACGGTGGCTGTCCTCTGATAATCCTCTTTTCCCTGGTTTGGTGGATGAGGTAACACAAGACACCCTCTTGCGCGTAATAGATCAACTAAAAACTTTTGAGGGGCGCAGTCAATTTACCACTTGGGTGCATAAAATTGCTGTTCGGATCGCCCTGACCGAATTGCGTCGTAAACGCTGGCGGGATTCGTCGCTGGATGAATTGACCGATAACGAAGACGCTCCGCCTCCTGCTGGGCTGTTGTCTGATTCTTCCGCCTCACCAGAGACCTCCGCTGAACGAGGCGAGCTATTACAGCGGATTCAACGTATCATTGAAGAGGAGCTTACCGACAAACAACGCGAGGCTCTTATTCTGTTGGGTATGCAAGATATGCCTATGGAAGATGCCGCTCGAAAAATGAAGACCAACCGCAATGCCTTGTATAAACTTTTGCATGATGCCCGCTTGCGGTTGAAGAGAAGGCTTGCAGACGAAGATATTCATCCGCAAGAAGCGCTGGCTTTATTTAGCCAAAAGTAAGATTAATGTTAGATTAATCATCAGAAAGTTGACGCTTATGAACATTCAAGAAATTATCCATAAAATTCGCAGTTTGATGCCTGGGTCACAAAGTGTTGAGTCAGATCCGCTGATTCAGCTGTTAATTCATAGTTTGCAGCACACCGGCGGCGAGGAGCACCACAATTGCGATGAGTTCTTTGCTGATATAGATCAATATGCTGAAATGAACATCCATGGTCAAGATGCCGCAAAATTAATGCCGCTTATCAAAGAGCACTTGGAAATATGTAATGGCTGCGAGGAAGAATATGAAGCGTTATTAAGAATTTTGGAAGAAAAATCCACTGCGTAAATAAAAAGACCGCCATGTGCACATGGCGGTCTTTTACTGATATTAACTTATTTCTCTAAAAACAACTTCTCTCCTGCTCGCACTGCCACTTTTAAGCGATTCTCAAATGGGGTAATGGGGCAGGACCATTTATCATTGTAGGCACAGTATGGGTTATATGCAGCGTTGAAGTCTACAAAGAAGCGCCCGCCGGGTAAAGGCTCAGGTTCAAGGTAGCGTCCGGCAGGATAAGTTTCTTTATTAGCCAAGGTATCTACAAAAGGGAGAAAAAAGCCATGCGCACCTTCATAGATAGTTAATTGCACCGTTTGTCCATCCACTTCAAAAGAGAAACGCCCAAAACGCTCGTACACCTGCGTATCTCCCGTAGTAGTTTGCATTTCAATTCTTTCCTTTACAGGAAATTCATCCACTTTTACTTCTAGGCGCAATGCCTCAT
>VFJR01000066.1 GCA_009885945.1 Anaerolineaceae bacterium | reverse complement strand
CTCAATGACCACAATTCCCTGTGTTTCCATCCAAGAAGGGTAAATTAGTAAGCTTGCCTGAGCGTTGATTTGGGGCAGATCTGTGTGTGGTATGTATCCGCGGAACTCGATCTTTGAATTGAGCTCTGGCGGCAGTTCTTTTTTTAAAGCCTCGAGAAATGATTGCCCGGTGCGCCTGTCTTTTGTGTCATTTCCGTAAATCCACAAATGCGCCGAAGGATATTCGCGTATCACTTGCGGCATTGCTTGTAATAATTGGCGAACCCCTTTTTTCTCACGCAAGCCGCCTGTGAAGACAATCAATCCATCGTTTTCAGGGATATCATGGAAGGGGCGGAACAGATTTGTATCCACCGGGTTGGGTAAGACCTCAATGTGTTTTTCTCCCAGCCCGATCAATTTTCGCGTTGTTTCAGCGGCGAACCGGCTGACTGCGCAGAAATGATCCGCCCGGAAAAAAGATATTTTTTCGACCAAGCTTGCGCCAAACCTTCTCGGCTGCTCCAGGGTGACCGAAAAAAAATAATGACCGCCGTGCATGCGAATGATCTTGCGGGCGGGCAATTTGCCCGGCAGCAAGCCAAAACTGAGTTCGTTGCCTTCGATCAGATCAATGGGAGAGTCGGCATGTACACCCCAAATGGAACGCAGTAATTCATGATGATTGATAAAAGTGCCTGGAAAAGTATCTGCGCGAATAGGAATGCGGTAGACGTTTACGCCCAAGTCGTTTTCCCGATTTGGCTCTTTGACCTGATACAGCCCGAGCACACTGACGCGATGCCCGAGTTGAACCAATTGGCGCGCCATCAGTTGGACAAAGGCGCCAATGCCGCCATGGCGGTGGGGCGGGTATTCGTTACATAGATAAAGGATGTGCATGTTTGGTTGAGAATCTAAATATGAAGTAGTTCATGGTCGATCTTATCTAAAATAGTATGGTCAATATTCGGGTCAAATTTTCGGGCAAAGAAATAATTATCATTGGATAATTGGTTGAAATCAGATCGTAGAAGAATGCGCGGGTAGGGCGGTCCCTTCCAATCCGCAAAAGTCAGCAGACGATTTTGTATAGAGGAAGCCAGAGGAGAATTCAATAAGACGGTATGAAAATACATCTCATCGGGAATGCGGACTGTTTTGAAATAATTTACGACCTTTGGGTTTTTATGGGTGAAGTCGAGCATATAATCTATTGCATTCCGCTCCAGACACCACCATTGCCAGCCGCCGTATGGTTCTAAGTTTTGCGGGAATTGGCGGGTAGGCGAAATTGTATTGAAGAGCCTGTTGAGCGCGCGATTGGCAAGTTTTCTAATTGGCAGGTCTTTTATTCCCAGGTTGAAGTGCCAACGCATGTAGCGGCTGGTTCCATCAGGGGGCCATTGACTGGACGGCAGCGCATGATATTGTAAAAATGAAAGCCCCTTATGCTTTTCAAGGAACATTTCCAGATTTGTGATGGACTGCAGGAGGTAATCCTGACCGCTCAATAAGACCGCGTAATCGCAATTATTTTGCCGGGCTTGTTCCAATCCGCTCAGGCTGGCTTGTACCAATCCCCAGCTGCCCCAATAAGAATAAAAAGACGGAAGAAAATAGAGTTGCGGAAAATTTGCCAGGTTTTGTTTAATATAATCCTGTATAACCGCATCCGCTCCTTTGTGTACGTGGATAAAAATATACGCGTCAGGATGGCTTAACCTTGAAACAAGCCGCTGAAGAAATACAGGGGATTTATGGGTTAGCAGGATAAAGGCGATCTTCATCAAATTCGCTCCTTTCTCCGGAATCAATCGCTTGTTTTCTGGATGCCAACCGGGCCGGGTCTTTTTCCATGCCGGCATAAAACACGTAATCAAAGCTGCCCGCGTAGTTAATGATTTTAGCTGGTATGCCGCCCACAAAAGCCCTGTCAGGCACGTCTGTCACCACGACGGCATTTGCGCCAATTGCAACATCATTTCCGATCATGACAGGACCTAATATTTTTGCGCCAGGACCAATAAATACGCGGTCTCCCAAAGTTGGACAGCCGAATTGT
The DNA here is from genome assembly GCA_009885945.1 of Anaerolineaceae bacterium. GTDB lineage: Bacteria > Chloroflexota > Anaerolineae > Anaerolineales > Villigracilaceae > VFJR01. Next base: position 5,543 of record VFJR01000066.1, on the reverse strand, counting down.
CCTTTATAACGCCCATAGCCGATGACAACCTGTACACCCAAATTGCAGTTTTTTCCTAGTTTTGCATTTGGATGGACAATGATCCCGCCAAAGTGAGCAATATATAGACCTGAACCGATATCACACCCAACTGGTAATGAAATTCCAGTGATAATCTGAATTATTTTTTCTAAAATTATTGAGATTGCTGACGATAAAACTCGAATAGGTGATTTGTAAAAATATTTTCTGAGAAAATCTGTAAAGCGGTAAATAAAAGAAGCCCAAAAAGCCTGATATAAGAAAATCACTCTCCACTTCGATCTTGCGCCGGTGGCAATATATCTTTCAATATCGGCACGAACATTATATAAAAAATTATGCCACGGACTCATAAAAGGTATCTTTTTATAACGCTAAAATAATGCTGATGAGCATCAGGAGGGTAAATATCCTGTAATTCAAGATAGATCAAATCGCATTGTCTTTCTTTCAAAACGGATTTGTTGCTCAGGCTTTTTTGCAATAATTCTTCCAGCTGTGAAGACGATTCTGCGAATAGCGCAGAACGTGAAACGCGCACATTTGCGTAATAATCCACATCCCAAAACGCGCGGATCGAACCGGGAACCGGCTGGGGACCGGGCAGGTCGAAGCCAACGTTGATGACAGGCAAGCCAGCCAGAGCGCATTCCACCGTCAGCGTGGATGGAATGTTGACACATAGATCGGCATAGTGCAGCAAGTTGTTAAAAAAAATGGCATCCGCCTTTTTTTGAAAACAAAGGTTTTGAGTTCGTGAATAATGCCAATCGGGTCTTAATGGAATGACCCGCGGATATTTTTCTTTTAAGTGATCTTCAATACGCGGCGAGTCGTCCATGGGGTTTAACCGCACCACCAATCTGGACTTAATACCCGGTAATTTTTCCAAAGCATCAAGAACGACCTCAATGAAGCGTTCTTCTGCGGGGACTACGCCGGGACCTGCGGCAGTATAGAGCACGATCTTTTCGTCAACATCTACGCCAAGGTTCTGGCGGAAAATATCGGGCGGGATGAGCCAGTCATCCCGCCCGATACAGTCGAAATGGGCGCAGCCCGTGATAAAAATATTTTTTTCGGAAATATGGGAATTTTGCGTCAGCAGCTGCTCTTTCATCCATTCATTCCAGACGCCGATTCCGCTAAACTGGTGGTCGAGACGACTTAACGCAACGACATCCTTGTTGGTGTGAAAGAATAAAAATCGGGGAATGTTGCGTTTTGCGGCAGCAGAAAGGAAAAAGGTCTGTGTGCCAAAGCGGGGAACGTTGACAATGATCGCGTCGAGTTCTTGCGCATCAAGGAATTCTTTAAACTGATGCGCGCCCTGCCTGTTGATCAGATACGCTTCCAAATATTGTCCCCACCGAAACAGGATTGGGTTGATAAATAGCGTCCCTAAAAAGGATTGAAGAAGGCGATGCGCGCGATGTTTGAAATTCTTTGGCGGGGTCTTTTTTCCGTAAGACCAGGTGGATAAACCCGCTTTTTTACGGCGTTTATTTTGAGCAAGGTCCAGCCCTGCGGCGATCTCTCCGTATAAGAAATTTATTTTCAGTTTGGGAATTGAAACGAATTTTACGACTGGATTAACCTCGGCTTGCCACTCATCAGCAGGAAGGTGCGAGCCGACTAAAACCTGCCAGCCGTTTTCTACGAGCGAATCAATAAAACCTGAGTGTCCAAATTGACGCACCTCGGAACCCATGTGAAATAAGATCAATATTTTTTTCATGAAGATAGGGTCGAAAAAATTTCGTTTTCTTTAAGAGCAGAAGGCGTGTCGAGAAATTCGGCAAACTCGCGAATCATTCGCTCACGATCCATTTGTTTACGGGTATTTCCGTTCACCTTGACTTGGCCAAGTTCGTTCATGGCGCGTTTCATTGTCATTGCCAGGTTTGAAATACTTACCGGCTCAGGAACGACCCAGCCACTAACCCCGTCTTCTATTAATTCCAATGCCCCGCCACGGCAGGTGACGATACATGGCGTTTGCATCGCCAGCGCCTCCGTGATCACTTTGGGTAAACCTTCTGCGCCTAACGAAGGTATGATGACTGCGTCAGCCATTGCATAATAAATTGCTATTTCCTTTTGTTTAACTGCCCCGACCAGATGAATGGCTTTTGGTTTTTTTTCTGCGGCAAGGCGTAAACGCAGGGTGTAGTTTTCATTTGCGAATAGACTTCCTTCCAGATCGCCTACTACTACAAAATGACAGCACGGTATATCTGCTGAAATGTAAGCATCTGCTGCCTCGGCAATGCCTTTGTGAGGCACTATTCTGCCTGTGTATAAAAGTACCTTGTCGTCCGTCGGGATTCCCAAAAATCTACGGAGTTCCTTTGCCTGAACCTGCCAGCGCTGCGGGTCATACTTTGCGAGATCCACCCCGTTATAAATTACGCGGGTTGGGATTTTTAATTTCCCGTGTAATTGCTCTGTTTCCCGCCAGGTCTCTTTGGCTACAAAAACGATTCCCGCCAAACTATTTGTCACTCCTTGCCAATAATGGCGTGGGATAGATTTGGGGGCATTACTGTGTTGGTGTAAGAATAGGGATTGTCCACGAGAGATCCTTTTTTTGATCACGGGTGCAAAGACCGGGATATCCTCAATGATGATATTTTTGATGTTCAGCAATTTGCATATCCATGCCGCGCGGCGGGCGTAGTTGAAGTAAAACGGGGCGCCTGAACCTGTTATGAAATGCTTGAGACGATAGGGCAGATACTTTTCAATCCAGCCTGCCTTTAACGGATTGGTATCGTACAAAATGCGGTCAGAAATGCCGCAAGTAAGGGGCTGCTCATTTTGGAACCAGCGCGCCAATACCAGTGTTGGTTTGGGGAGCCCTTCTACCAGTTCTTCAACGAGTGTATAGATCGCATTGCCATCCGGGCTTGGGATGGTATCCAAAGGCGGGGCAATGATCACAGTATGGAAATTTCCCAGACCAGACCATAAACGTTCATCGGTGCTGCGCCAGCCTATTTTTTCGATTTGCAAGCGCAAAAGATTTGATGAATATGAAATCATTTGGAGATCATATTAATTCGTCCCTAAAAAAAGAAATATACCCAAAGAATGGGCTCTTTCGATAAACTTCGAATTTGACAATCTAAGCACCAGATCGATATTGCTGTCACTCATATCATGAAACGCCCAGATACAATGTTGTGAGCTATGATTTATCACATGAGGCAGGTTTAGTTCTATCTCATGTGGCTCGTGCATGGCATCGCAAAAAATAAAATCATACTGATTTTGGTCTAGGTCAATAAAATTGCCAGAGATTAATTTTACATAATTCCCCAGTCCTGCATCTCTTAAATTTATGGCCGCTAGTTCGGTTGATGTTGTATTTTGGGAGTAAATTTGCCTGAACAAAGGTGGAACTTCCGTGTCTCTTTGATGAACATTGTTGTAAAATTTTTTGAATTCGTCTGCCGAGATAAAACCCAGATCGTATGAATTGAAAACCCGGTTCTTTAGAGAATCTCTTAACGCTTCGCAAATGGATGCGGTGCTTTTTCCTAAAAAATGCCCTACTTCGAGTATTGGGCCATTTGTAACCATCGTCAACTTGTATAGTTTTTCACATTTAGCAGGTGTAAACCAGCCAGAAATTTGTTCTGCCTTTAGATTGAGCGTTTTTTGATATTTCGTGTTTACAAGCGCTAAGTTCCGAGTTTCCAATATCTTTGCCAACCAAGTTCTCATTTGTTTTTTGATATTTAACTTCATCTTTGTGCTCTCTATAGAAGAATACTCTTATAGTAATCAAGGTTTCGTTTGCCCCAATCGGCAAGACTGAACATTTTTATTGCCCGTTGACGTGCATTCTGCCCCATCTGCAGTGCCCGGGTCGGGTTTTGTAACATTGCAACGATCTTAAATGCCAGATCGGCAGGGTCTTCTGGGTTAGCTAAAAGACCGGACTTTCCATCTTCCACCAACTCTGGTCCGCTTGCCATTTGGGTGGCTACAACGGGACGCGCGCAAGCCATAGCTTCAACACAAGTTAACCCAAAGGCTTCGACCCGTGATGGAAAGACAACGACTGCTGATTCGTTATATAAACTTAGCAGTGTATTGTGTATTTGATGCCCGATCACCTCTATTTTTTTCTGTATTTCCAAAGGAAGGGCGGATATCTCAGCAGTCAACTGTTTCTGATGGATATTCCCCGCTCCCCCGGCAATCTTTAAATGGGCTATTGGAACCTTCTCGATAACCAGAGGCATGGCGCGAATGAGATCGAAAATTCCTTTGCGCCACATGATATTTCCCACATAAAGGATTTGACCTCGTTTGTGCTCTATTGACAGAGGCGAGAATAAGTCTGTATTAACGGCATTATAAATTAATTCATAAGGCAGGTTCAAACCGAACGCTTGATTGGTTAACTCGCCTATATGATTCGAACACGCAATTATATGGTCGGCATTAAGGAGTTGTTTGCTTTCAAAATACTTATCCACCGGATGAATGAAATCAGGACGTTTCTCTGCATGGCGGTATGCAGTAACTGCACCTTCCAATCGGACGATGAATTTTGTGGGAGGCTTGTTATACAATGGACCATTAAAATCAGATGATTCCACCAGATCAAAGTTTTGGTCATTGACTAATTTTTTCAGTTGTAGTGATAGATAGGGACGTTTTATGAATGTGGCAAGTGAATAAGGTTGTCCCTTATATTGCAAGGAACGAGAAAATCGCCATGGGAGCGTAAGCCAAAAAACTTTAACGCCTTTTTGCTCAAAAGGCTTGCGCGCTTTTTTCCCATAACCGATTACCCACACATCTGCTCCTAGCCGAGCCATACCTTCCGCTAGGTTTTGATATACCACCCCTAAACCATAATGCGGAGCAGGTGGGTACTCATTACAAATAAAACAAATTTTCATTGGCAAATGTGATTCCTAAAAATCCGGCAAGTCGTCTATATTCCATAAACCCAGATTTTTGTCAAAATAATTTGGTGAATCGTAACTATCGTCCACGAGTTCCAAAGGCGCAGGCAGCAGAAAAGGCGGGAGGATTAAATTAACAGGCCGCCATTCGCCAGTGACAATGCTGTCATTTTTTTTGCGTTCAGGGAATGTTGTAGTCAACAAATAGCGTGACCCCGATTTTTTTATATTATTCAAGGCGATCTGTACTTCGGCGTTGGATAAATGCACCAGACAATCCCGGCAAAAGATCAGGTCAGACTTGGGAAGCGGATCCTTGAGCAGATCCAGTTTTATAAAATTCCTATTGTCTTTGCCATAATTTTTTTGATTATTTTGTATAAGATCGTTAACAATATCGCCCCCAATATATTCAATACCATCCAGACCCAGAGTTTTCATCCAGTTAAAATCACCGCACGGGATGTCTAAAAGCGAATGGCATCCATAAGTTGCGAGTATGGCGGGCAGGGCTTTGCGGATTTTATCTGTGCGGTCCAGTCTTGACCCGGGTCCTGAAACCGATTCGGTGTCGCCCCAGTTATTTTTTTTGTATAT
>VFJR01000116.1 GCA_009885945.1 Anaerolineaceae bacterium | reverse complement strand
CAGCCGCGCTGAAAGGACTGGACTTGGCATCAGCCTTCTTCTTATCTTTGAAGCGCTCTTTATCGGCAAAACGCGGATCGCGTTGGCGGAATTGGATATCAGGAATGTACGCATCAACTTTTTCATCTTCGCAAACATTCAGACTATCGAGCGAATGATAATTGGTATTGGCGGTGAGCTCTTTACCCTCGAAGTAGTCCGGGTCATTGCCAATCGAAACCAGATTCTTTTTCGCGTCATCCAGCATCGTCTTGAGGTTTTCATGATCCTGACCGGCGGCATTTTTTTCGATATGAGTACCCATCACATCAACCACTAAAAAACTCGAGGGCAGGATGATGTTTCAAACCCTGCCAGAAACAACTTAATTTAAAACTAACCAACAAATATCCTTACATCTTTTTTTCAAGATCATAACCGGTGTTATCGAACCGTATGTGATTGAATAAAAGCATCCAGGTCTACCCGTCTGACACGTACTATTTTTCCTATGGAAAAAGAAGCTACCTCTCTTGTTTTTATTAGTTGATAAGCCTGAGCTTTACTGATCTTCAAGATCTCCGCCACATCAGCCGCCTTCAAGAATTCATCATAATTGAGGGGAATCTCCGTCTGTATGTTGTTTTCTTTCAATTCCGAAAACAGCTCGATCCATGAAGCAGCCACCACCTGGCTGATCTGTTCACTCATTTTATCTGCGATGTTCTGAATTAAAACTTTCTCCTTCCTGCTCCATAACGATGTGGTTTTTGAATTTTGATTTTTCATGATCATCAACTCCTAAAAAGTAATTATCTGGAAAAACCACCCGAACCATGCAGCAACACAGCCCTCATACATTCCAGTACACTTGTCGTACCACAATATACCAGCCACCCATACAATCGGAGAACAATGACAAGTACGGTCGGATTATCCATCCTTTCCAGCATTTACACCATCACCACTTAGCAATCCTGTGCTGGCAACTTGGCTCATCATCCCTGAATAGTGAGGTAAAAATGATGCTGTTTTATTCTCATCATGCTTTCTCAGGAGCCATCTGATAGGCAAAATCTTTCTCTGGTTTCAAGAGCGTATGAAGCACTGGACAAAACCGTCCACTCCAGCCTTGATCTTAGGGCTTCTTTCCGACCTACCCCGCAGCCGTGTTAATCTGATGGTAGAAAATGCGTTGTTGCGCCAACAACATTCTACAAAGTATGTCAGAATCGCAATTTTATCTTGACGATACTCTGGCGAACCTCATTCGTGATGGGAGTAATTACAGCTTTCACTTCGTATTGACTATGACCAGCCCTTCTGAACTCAAGACTCACCTTGCAAATAGCATATCTCTATCTGCAACTTATCATCTAGCAACGCCAGATTACGGAATGGCAATTGGTCCCACAGGCGGATTAAGTACCAGCGTCTTTTCCGGGTCTATGAATTATCAAAGGGCAGCCGCCGCTTGAATTCAAGACAGCACTGCCAGTTACCGACCCAAAGCCTTGATAAAACAAATGACTCAAGAATTGCAGAATAAATCCATTCCTAGAAAATCACTCCCTCGTGACTTTCATCCTGTAGCAACAATGATTGGGCTTAGCCAAATCATCACCCCTGCAGACGAATCGCTAACATAATGCAAGAGCGTCGTTCTTATATAGACGAGATGCGTCGGAAAATAATTCAGGAAGGGGAAGGTGTAGACGCGTTAGTAATCCCTTGTAAAGAGGACGAGATTGAGAAATTCGATTTACAGTGATTTCAAAATGCAAATGAATAACTGAAAAGAACTGCGTTAACTTGTGTCGTTCATCATCTGGATTTATCAGTTAAAACACTTGTTGACGCAGCTTCAACAGCATCTTTTGTCTCCAGTTCTGCCTCAAAGTGATAAATATATGACCCATCCCCAATGGCTTGCAGGGATGGCACCATCTGGAACAACACTACATACTCCGACCTCGGACGAATGGATACAATCGTTTGCTTTACAAAATCAAAAACCACATCTTTAAGCAGCATCTGGCACAACGCCTTGCGCTCATCAGGAGTCGCAATCTTCCAGGCTTCCTGCAGCCCGAGCAGAGTTACCGCCGCCTGGCGCACCTCATGCGGAGTAATCTGTTCGATCGCCTCCAATTGCATTTGAAGTGCTTCAATATCTCTCCAGAAAGAATGCTCATCGCTTTCATATAATCCGTGTTTGTAAGCTTCTCGCATACGACGGATCTCGCCTCTAATGCGAGCTTTCTCTTTTTGCGGATCGGGGCCGTCTTTTTTCTTATTGAGAACATCTTGTAGTTCTGCCTGCCAGTTATCAGGCAGAACAAGACTTTCCATTACATGGCCAATTTGCTCCTCAACAAAATCAGAGCGTACACTCTTGCCAGAAAACAAGCAATGGACTCCCGAAAATCGTGAGGCATCACGGTAATATCTTCCAGAGTGAGCGCTCTGAGCACGCATTCCCTTTTCGCAATTTTTGCAAATAATGATGCCGCTGAGGAGATAGATACGCCGAGTAAACTGGCGAGTTTCTATAGTTCGCCGCCGCCCTGAACGAACTTTTTGGCAACGCGCAAATAACTCCTCGCTGATAATAGGCTGGTGGACTCCCTTTATAAGTTCACCCTTTCCACGTTGAGACTTACCTTGAGTGAAAGCGCCTTGATAACGCAGATACCCCATATAGAAAGGATTTTGAAGCATCTCGCGCACACTATCTTTTGTGAAGGGATGTTTCAGAAATGTTCGCGCACCTTGCGTATTTAGCCAATCGGCAATCTGTTGATCGAAATAGAGGCCTGTAGAGTAGCGTTCAAACATTTCTTGAGCAATAGGCGCGCTAATCGGGTCCTGAACGCCCATTTTACGATCGCCGACCT
>VFJR01000060.1 GCA_009885945.1 Anaerolineaceae bacterium | reverse complement strand
GTAGAGTCCACGCACGGGGTCACGGTCCGCGTGGGCGTGGCAGAGGAAGACTTTGAGGGGGCGTTTAGGTTCTGGTGTCATATCCGCAATAGTGCGATTATACGCCTGTATTATTTTTGAATGCGATTCGGATTTTCATCATCATCCACCCACCGCAATGGATTGGATTCAATGTAACGGGTGATCCTGTCCATTTCGGGTTCGTTGCGGATGATGTGTTCGTAGTAATTGCGCTGCCAAACAGGGATTCCCTCGGTACCGCGCAATAAATTGATATGTTTTGTCGAAACCGTTTTGAATGCGCCAATCAATCCGCCCAATGGTTTGGTTTTGATGGGCGGCGTAGGGGCGGGTCGCGACCCGCCCCTACCGTTATCGTGAATTACCAAAATCCCATGCAGATGGTTTGGCATAATTACCCATGCGCCCAATTCAACATATTCATATTGTGTTTCCAACCATTGCCATTTTTCGGCGACGATTTTTCCAAAACTGTTCAATACCACATCGCCCCCTTGCGGGGTTTCCCCGTTCACAATTTCGCCAAACAACATTTCACGCTGCCACGCAACGATCGTCACAAAATACGCGCCTGCCTGTGTGTAATCGTATCCTTTCAAACGAATGGAACGGCGATGATGAATTTTGGGATCGAACCTCATACGTCAATTATATTTCCAATAGAGACATCCGATGTTTGATAGAATACTTCTTATGATTCCCCGAACCAACACTGCAAAATTGATCACAACTACAGCCTATTATCTGGCGTTTATCCTGATTGGGGCAACCACAGCCTCTTTTGGTCCAAGCCTGCCTGCGCTGGCAGAACAGACATCCAGTGGATTGGATCGCATCAGTTTGATATTTGTATTTAGTTCTTTAGGATATTTGGTCGGTTCTTTTATAGGCGGGCGCGCTTATGACCGTATGCCCGGTCATAAAATAATGTCTGTAAGCTTAATGATGCTGGGAATCGTTTTTGCAATGATCCCACTCTCTTCTACACTAAACCTATTATTGCTTTTTGTGACGTTAACTGGATTCGCAATCGGCATTCTGGATGTAGGCTGTAACACCTTACTGCTATGGCTGCACGGCGAAAAGGCTGGTCCATTTATCAATGGTCTGCACTTCTTTTTTGGAGTTGGTTCATTTATCGCGCCCTTACTATTGGCAAAAGTTCTATTAATGACGGGCGGCATCGTTTGGTTGTACTGGGTTTTAACAATCAGCTGTCTGCCTATCGCAATCTGGCTTTGGCTGATGCCAGAATCATCCACGCACATGCATAGCGAAGAGATACAAAACACGCCTCTGCCCTTAACCCCGCTCTTGTTCTGCGTGCTGTTATTTTTACTGTACGTTGGGCTTGAGCTCGGCTTTGGAAACTGGGTTTACACCTACGCAGTAACCCTCGGGCTCGGAACAACCATCACTGCAGCATATCTAACATCGGCTTTTTGGGGTGCATTCACGATAGGCAGGTTGTTAGGCATCTGGATCGCAGCACGTGCCCGCGCGCAAACGATTATGTTTATCGACTTAGTCGGCTGTGCAATCAGCACGTTAATTATCATGCTATGGATGGAATCTAGTCTTGCGCTGTGGATCGGCACAATTGGGCTTGGCTTATTTATGGCATCTATATTCCCAACTATTTTTATGTTTGCCGGCGAAAAAATGCAGATCACCGGTGCGATTGCCGGCTGGTTCCTAGTAGGGTCTGGCGTAGGAAGCTTGCTACTGCCTTGGCTGATCGGTCAGATATTTGCATACACAGGGCCAAAGGCGTTGGCTCCGATATTACTGATCGTTATCGCTGGGCTGATCATTATTCTACTTTTATTTTTAAATCAACAAACTGCGCCTAAGCCCGAACTCAAAGGCTGAAAACGATAGAGAAACAGAATCAGCTTTCAGCGGGGAAAGAGGCGCTGTTCACGCTCTAAAAACAACCTCTTCGCGATTAAACAACCAAACAGAAAATCCAACTGTCAGCGCCGCGTATCCAATCGATGAAATGAACATCAGCGAAAGCGAATTTGTATAAATATGATTGCTCAATAGATCGCGCATAGAGAGAATGGTACCAAAGATCGGAATGGCGTAATGCCCAAGCGAGGGTACGAATTCATCAAGAAAAAATGCGGCAACAAAGGGGATCAGGGATAATATACTGAGCGGAATCGAAAAAGTAAAAGCTTCATCACTATTGCGGGCAATGGATGAGATCATAATCTGCAGTGCCGCACCCAGCAAAATGACAGGCAGTATAGAAAGTAAAAAGAATAGCAGCGATCTCGAGTCGGGCAAAGATGCGAATGCGTTGGCAAAAGGAAGTGCATTTGCAATGGCAGGGGCGGCAGAAGTTAATTCTGCATTGCCGCGCGTAAGATAAAAGATCACCAACACAAACATAAGCAATGAAAAAAGAATGGCAACCACAAAACTAATTGCCGCAAAAAGGATGTTCACCAGCACTGCCAGTAATTTACCAAACACCAACGCAGAACGGTTGACCGGCGTGAAGAGCACGGGCTCGAGGGTTTGCTCCTGCTTCTCTCCTGCAATGGTGCTGATCGCCATAGATAAGCCGCTGGTTAAACCAAACGAGATGATAAACCCGGGGATCAGCAAACTCAACTGCGAGCCGGCAGTCTCTTGATCGGTAGCGGTGTTCAACTCTTGCACTTCAACAGGCATAAGATATTCCGCCGAAATATTATTCTTTTTCAGTCTTTCCTGCAAAATGATCTGATTATATTTTCCCACGATGCTTTTCAGCCGCTCGCCCTCCACACTCAACGATTTACTCTTGTCTATCACAACTTGTATTTGAGCTGTTTCACCATTTTGAAGACGCTCCTCAAAATCAGAAGGGATAATTAACCCAACTAGGGCTTGCCTCTCGCGCACTAACTTCTGCACATCTTCAGCAGCAACTGTAGTCATGTATTCCCCACTTTCAATGTAGGACATTAACTCGGGTGCGTATTCAATCCCTTGCACCGGAATCTCAAGTTTCTGAACTGCGGCTTGCACAGTCTTACTCGTAATCAAACCCAACGGGATCACGGTAATGCTCGGCAGGAGAATTAAGTTGAACAAGACCATCATGAACAATCTGCGACGGTTGCGCACAATATTAAGTATTTCTTTTTTCAAAACATTCCAAACAGTTTTCATAAGACCACCTCTACATCATCGCGTCCCAAAATTGTAACGAAGGCATCTTCCAAGGTAGCTTTACGCGCCTGTTCGCAAAGTTCTTTTGGAGTACCTTGCGCTACCACCGTCCCATTATCTATTAATATCAGGCGGTCGCATAATCTTTCGGCTTCTCCCAGGATATGCGTTGAGATCATGACACAGCGTTTTTCTTCGCGTAATTGAGCGATCAACTTGCGCACTAGGCGGGCGCTCATCACATCCAATCCATTGGTGGGCTCATCCAACAATAAATTTTGCGGGCTATGGATCAAGGTGCGCGCCAACGCCACCTTCTGACTCATGCCTCGTGAAAAGCGTTTGCATTCACGGTCTACAAATTCACCCATCCCAAGTGTGCTGGTCAATTCTTCAATTCGGTTTTCGATGGAGTCTTTTTCCATATCGTAATATTCGCCGAACATGCGCAAATGTTCGCGCGGTGTAAAGCGTTCATACAAGCCCCAAGTTTCAGGCAGGATGCCGATCCTGCGGCGCACCTCACGCGCATGGGTGTGCACATCGTATTCATCGACATACGCAGTTCCATGCGTAGGAGTCAGCATGGTTGCAAGCAAACGCATCATCGTAGTCTTGCCCGCGCCATTAGGACCCAGCAAGCCAACCACTTCACCATCATTCACTGTAAAGCTTGTGTCATTAACAGCTGTAATTTTTTTAAAGAGCTTAACTTTGAACTCTTTTGTTAAATGCTCAACTTTGATCATCTTCTTCCTATTTCTTTATGTTATGAATAAAGACCGATTATATAGCTATTTCAATTTTGACTTTGCAAAAAACATAAGCGGATAAAAAGTATCGCGTCTCACTCTCCCCTTATCCTGATCCAACAAAACGGGTATTATCTGCGCTTCAACCTATGCGTTAACAATATCCGAGTTTATTTATCTGCGATATCCATATTCAATAAAATATTACACGCGATAGTCCTTTTGGGGGATTATGCGAATAAGCCATAACTTTTTGAACACATCAACGACATATCTATCATAACCACTTTATATAAGATAAGTGATTATCAACAGGTTTATTCTGTTGCAAAAAAGGAGATTATTACCATGAGAAAAAGCACTTTGTTTATTTCAGCCGCGCTTACCACCTTCATGCTTGCTGTTTTGTTCGGTGTAGTATCGGCATATAAGAATATTATTAGCCCAACCCAAGATGCGGCAGTTCAATCACAGCTTACTGAAACTGAGCTAGCGATGGAAATAACCGCTACACCCACGCCTGTGCAAGTAATCAACATCTCACCTGAAGAAGCGGCGGCAATTGCCAGCAAGGTGATAAATCGAACTGATCTATATAGCGCAGAGAGCACTCAATTCGAAGGAGTTGATGCGTATCTTGTCACATTTTCATCTGGAGACATTGTCTACATAGGTTTGGATGGGCAAGTTCTTTCAATTTCAAAAATCGCCGTCACAGTGGTGACCGAACCTAGTATTAAACGCGGCGGTAAAGCCAATAACAGCGGCGGCAGTGAGCATGAAGATGAACACGAAGATGAAAGCGACGAAGATTAACATCCGTCAGAAACACAGGAAACTATATTATGGCAAATAAACCCGCCCATCGAAACTGGAACGATATACAAGTAGTCATTGCAACTATCTCAATGGCGCTCACTTTAGTATTTTGGAATTTGTTTGCTGGACCAGATCGCGAAACCGCGCTAACCAAAGCCCAAGAATTGGCATCTCTGCAACCAACTCAACCAAACCAATCAGATCAAGCAACACAAACTGTAGAATCAGCTGCTGTAGTGCCGACACCATTAGGAAGTGAAAAATTATTATTTGGTGGAAGTGCACCGCAAACCACGGTCATTGTACGCACTTCCGGCGGAGGTGGCGGCGGGGGCGGAACAGGCGCTTCTTAATGGTACATCGCTTGAGTTTTCGGGCGATGGGCACCGAGATGCTTGTCTGCATAGATAACAACTCAGATCATGCCCCTCTTGAATTAGATGATGTGCCTGCTTGGTTCGAAGAATGGGAACAAGTTCTCAGCCGCTTTCGATTAAACAGTGAACTATCTGAGTTAAACCGCGCAAGCAACCAACTCAGATCAGTTTCAGAAACACTCTGGCAGGTCTTTCAATCTGCATTACATGCCGAAAAATTTACAGGTGGTTTGGTAACGCCGACGATAGCACAAGCCATGATCAAAGTTGGCTATGATCGTGATTTCCAACTGCTGGCTGGCAAAACGCTTAATCATGCGATGTTTGAACCTGCCCCAATTTCTTCTTTAGCGCTTGTGGCATGGAACGAATCTGCCCATGCTCTTTGTCTTCCTGAAGGCGTGCAACTTGATTTTGGTGGTGTTGCAAAAGGCTGGGCCGCAGAGCAAGTGGTACAACGGCTTAAACATGCCGGCTCTGTGTTAATGAATTGCGGCGGAGATATTGCCATGAGCGGACCTTTGTTAAATGGCAATCCGTGGGAAATTGGGGTGTTCAAACCATTTGAGCGAAGCGGCGGATATCTTAAGATGCTGTATTTTCATCATAACTGCGGAGTCGCCACATCAGCCACAGATCGCCGCCGCTGGAAGCAGGGGAATCAGCTGCGCCATCACATCATTGATCCGCGCAACGGATTCCCCTCTGTGACCGAGATCGTTTCAGCCACTGTCGTAGCGTCAACAGCTATCGAAGCAGAAGCAGCCGCAAAGTCCATTTTGATGCGCGGCAGTGTAGATGGACTCGATTGGCTCGAATCTAATCCCGACCTGGCGGCTTTGCTTATTTTAGAAGATGGTCAAATTTTATACAGCAATCGCATCCATGAATATTTGCAGGAGTAAACAATGTCTATAAACTCTTCAGAACAAGTTGAATATGAATCATCTGTAAACATTCAATCTTTTTTGATGTTATTAATTGCTATGACGATTGGCTTATTGATCGCAGTTTTGATCTTGCCTTCCTGGCTGCCCAATATGTCTTTTTCACTAGGCGGTGATGCACCCAAAGCCTATTGGTATCTTTCACGTGCTACAGCCTTTGTATCGTTAAGTTTACTTTGGGTCTCCATGGCTTTAGGGTTGGGCATCACAAACAAAATGGCTCGCTTATGGCCAGGAGCGCCTGCCGCTTTTGCTTTGCATGAATATGTAAGTCTTTTGGGTTTAGCATTCGCTGTATTTCACGCCGTTGTTTTGCTTGGCGATCATTACATTAACTTCACGTTATTACAATTAGTCGTACCTTTTAGCACAGTAGACTATCGTCCATTTTGGGTCGGCATGGGTCAGATAGCTTTTTACATATGGGCAATCTTAGTGATTAGTTTTTATATTCGTCCTATGATCGGACAAAAATCATGGCGCGCCTTGCATTACGGCAGTTTCGGAATGTATCTAATGGGGATTTTTCATGGTCTGTTCAGCGGCACAGACACCAGCACAAACTGGGCGCAAAACTATTATTGGATTTCTATCGGCAGTTTGCTTTTTCTTTTGATCTATCGCATTCTTGCTGTTGTCATTGATAAACGCTTCCCACAGGAAAAAAAGCAAGTGCCTACTCCTGTTTCACACTCGACATAGTCAAAATAAAAAAATCGCGAAAACGCGATTTTTTTATTTTGAGAAAACTATTCCTCAATTTACAATACGGCTATAATTACAGCAATCCATCTCACAGAGAGTCCTATGCTTATCATTATCAGCGACCTTCACCTCGGCGACGAAACCACCGCCAGCTCGATCCCACTCAGCGCCTTCAACTTATTTGCCACCCGTATCCAGGAGACCATTCAATTTGCTTCATGGCGCAAAGATGGAAAATACCAGCCCATCAAAAACCTTGATATCGTACTCATGGGCGACATCATTGATCCGCTTCATTCTACGCTGTGGCTGGATACCATGCCCGGCGATGTGAATTACATCCGCCCATGGAGTGATACGGCAAAACCGCTCTATGCCCAAAAACTTCTGCAAGTGACACGTGCCATCATCGCCAAAAACAAGGCATCCTTAGAAATTTTGTGCAAATGCGCCAGCGGAGAACTGCTCAAACTGCCGCCAGCAACCCGCAGCGGCAAGCCCGATTACGAGGCAAAGAATCAAATCTCAGTCAAAGCGCGTCTTCATTACATGGTTGGCAATCACGACTGGTATTACCATCTTAAAGGAAAAGCGTTCGATCAGATTCGCCAAGAGCTTATTCAAGCAATGGGCTTGCACAACTCGGCAGCATCCTTCCCCTACGAATTAGAAGAAGACGGTTTCATTCAAGATCTATTTAACCAATACAAAGTCTTTGTACGTCACGGCGATTACCATGACAAATTCAACTTCGACCGCGAAAAAGGGCGCGATTACGCCACCTTTGGCGATGCGTTTACCATGGATGTATGCAATCGTTACCCGCTTGAAGTGGAAAAAAAATACAAAGATAAATTATCCCCAGCTATTATTGATAGTATGCGCCGCATGACCAACATTCGCCCGTCATTGGTTATTCCTCTATGGATCAGCGGGCAGATAAGAGCTCACGCCGGCACAGTTAGAATGGAACGTGAACTTAAGAAAGTGTGGGATGGTCTGGCAGAGGAGTTTTTACAACTTGATTTTGTACGCGAAGCAGATAAAGCCTTTAAATTTGATATGGTGGATCTAATGCAATTGGTGGTCAAAATTTCCAGCCGCGCATCTTTCTCAAACATTGATGATATTGTGACTTGGGTCCACGAAAAAATGTGGGGCGGCGAACATTCTTTTGTAAATCATGCTTTGCATGAGCCCGCCTTCTTAAAAGAAAAAGCTCGTTATGTTGTTTATGGTCATACTCATCATCACGAGATAGTCCCGTTAGATTTAGCGCCCATTAACAAACAAAGCCAGCTTTACTTTAACTCAGGTACATGGCATGTCTATTACGATCTAGCGCGCAGAGACCCTAAAAACCCAAAGTTTGTACCCTATCAGGCATTAACCTATCTTACTTTTTACCAAGAGGGCGAATATGATGGGCGGCATTTTGAAACTTGGTCCGGCACATACGGGTAAAGATCAAGAAGGCAGCTTTGCTTCAAAATAACGATTTAAAGTTTGAGCAACTTTTGCTACAAACGGCTCAAACAAAAGATTTCCATGAAAACAATCCAGTGGTTGAATAATTAATTCGCCGACTTTAATTTCATCCCATCCGTAATGCGAATCATCATTTTCATAACGGGCTTGCTCAGCGGCAAAAAATAAATGCACTCGCCCAGGGTATGGCTGCGGCAAGTAAGATTGGCTTGCCTTTGTATTCACCCGCTCCATACGGCTGGAAGAGTTAAGCAGTTTCTCAAAGCGGAACAGCATCCATTTTTTTCTTAACAACTGACCAAATCGATACAATTTATATTTCCACAATCCAATGTAATAACTAACATACAACTTCAAACCATCCGCTCCACCGCTTGTTAAAGTCTGGATATGTTTTCTTAAAACCAAAATAAAATATGGTTTAGCCGCTGCATTTTTTCTTTTGTAATAGGGGATGATCGTATCAAGCATCCCAAGAAAATCTACATCATCTCCCTGAAGTTTAAGCTGCTGCGCCATTTCATAAGCGACTAAGCCGCCACCTGATTCTCCTAAAAAGCGATAGGGACCGTGGGGTTTGATCTTCTTCAATTCGGAAATATAGTCAGCCGCAATGCCCTGCACTGAAGAGGCCACGATCTCATTAGGCATTAAACCACGGGCTCTAAAATAATAAACGGGCTGGTCAACCTGCAAGTATTTAATTAAATTAAAGAAACGCATTGGGTTACCCCCTTTACCAGTAAGACAAAATAAGGGAGGCTTGTCACCGCGCGGTTGCACAGGAATAACAATTGAGTCATCTTTATAAATTACTTCATTTCGCAAAACATCAGCTTGCTGTCTCACAGTGGACGCCTTCAAGATCATGGTCATTGGCAATTTTCTAGAAAAAGCGCGCTCAAGCGAAACCATTAAACTTGCAGCCATCAAAGAATCACCGCCCAATTCAAAAAACGGATCAGTTACACCTACATCATCTAACTTCAGCGTTCTTCTCCAAATCTCTGCGATGATTTTCTCTTCCTGATCACGAGGCGGTACATAAGAGTTAGAGAGCTCAGGTCTTGTAAGAGATGGCTTAGGTAACGCTTTGCGGTCTACTTTACCGGTCGCCGCCATGGGGATCGAATCAACAATTACAAAAATTGTCGGCACCATATACTCCGGTAGGTTTTGCGCCAAACTTTTTCGAATCTCACCCGCTGTCACACGACCATCTTTATAAGGCAGTATATAAGCAACCAATTGCCTTTTAATAGACAAATCATCGCGCACTAAAGCAACAGCTTGTTGAACACCCGGCTGCGTCATTAATGCCAGCTCAACATTAGAAAGCTCAAAGCTATATCCATTAATTTTAACGCGTGAATCCATGCGGCCGATAAATTCTAACTGCCCATCTTCAAGAAATCGTCCCAAATCACCCGAGCGAAACACCTTTTGACCAGGAAAAGCGGGATCTGGCATAAAACGCGCTTCTGTCAATTCAGGGGCACGCCAATACCCGGCAAAATTGATTTGGGCACGAACAATAATTTCGCCAATCTCTCCCTGCGCCACGCCTCTGCCTTCTTCATCAATAAGGAATATCTCTTTACCATCAACAGGGAAACCGGTGGGAATATTTTCAGTATCCAAGACCGTATCTCGCTTAATGACCACACTGGTCAACCGCGAACTCTCACTGGAAGCAAGCTGGTAGGAAACAAATGAGTTCTGCGAAGTAATTGCGCGAATCCCCTCTATATCTCTGCGGTAAAAGACATCGCCTGAAATGATCACACATCTCAAGCCCGGGAAATATGCCCCTTGCGGGAGAGAATCAAGAAAATAGCGCAGCACTTGTATAGGCGGGCGAAAAATTGTAATCTCTTTTTCCTGTATAAAATTTGCAAGAGGGGAAATTCCATGCTCTTTAAAAGAATAAGGCAACATTGTCGCGCCATTCATCAAAGAAATAAGAACTTCAGCAAGTGACCCGGCTGAATGTAGAGGGCGCATAATCATAATGCGATCAGTATGGTTAATTTTTATTCCATGCTGATCCCCCCAGGCAGAATCAAGCAGCGCTTGATGTTTTCTTAATGTTCCTTTTGGCTCTCCAGTAGAACCAGAAGTGTATATGATCGCAATGTAAGACTCCCACGTAATTTGTGGTCCTTTCCCCGTTGTTTGGAGTTCAGCTTCTAAAATTTCTTCAATCGTTACAACAAGTAAGCCAGCGCCCGCAATACTGCGGGCAAGCTGTAAAAGCTCTCGGCTTGTTATCAAAAAAGAAGGTTGCATATCTTCCAACATCTTTGCAAGCCGAAGAGCCGGGTCATTAGGTTGTAGTGCGCTAAAAAAATGCCCTGATTGAATAACGCCCACCATTGCAGATAGCGCTTGTATCTTGTCATTTAAGAGCAGTGCAATCGGCACAGGCTCTTCCTTTAATTTATTGCAAATATATGCCGCAATATGCATTGATAAATCGTTTAATGCACGATAGGTAAGAGCCTGTGACTCTGTCTGTATTGCTATATTTTCAGGATATCTATCTACAACCCGCGCAAATCTTTTCGGGACTGTCTGAAGGACTTCATCTCTTTCAAAAGTTAAATCTTCGATCATAAGCATAAAATAAAATTTATTTTTGGATTTCGTCAATAAATCCACTGGCCTTCAACTCATCAAGCAGGCTTTGATCTACAATTTGCTCCGGAGTTAGACCAGCAACATCTGGATTTTCCGAAATGAGTGTATTAATAATTGTCTGAATTCCCGGCAGTGTTGGGTAAGGAATCGCTTCAAGGATATTCAATACAATTAAATAACTTTCAGAAAGGTTCTCTGCATCTGCAATTACATCCAAATCCATATATTTTGCGCTTGCTTCTTTAACGCCATCGGGGTCTTTCTTCATTTGAGTAATCGTATCGATAATCGCCTTTTCAAGAGCAAGAATAGTGGATCGGTTATTTTCAATATATTCCCTAGTAGTTGCCACACCTGTGAACTGATAAGGGATTTTAGATTCAGCCAGATCAAATAAATTAACATAGCCTTTTGAACGGGCATCCAAGGTAATCGGAGGAGATATCAATGTGCCATCTACTTGCCCAGCATACAATGCCGCTACACGCTCTGAATCTTCTCCAACTGTAAGCAAAAATACATCTTCATTTGGAATCAGCCCAAGCTGTTCCAAAACTAACTGCGTGCCCACATAGGTAGCCGAACCCGGCTGAAAAACAGCCAAGGTCTTACCTTTCAAATCTTCCGCTGTCTTAATTTCTGGCTTAACATACAGAGCGGCTGGATAAACATTATAAAAACCAGCGATCATCACCACATCTTCGCCAGCAGCGACTGCATTCACCACAGCCGCGGCACCAACTTGACAAGCGTCTACATCACCTGTGATCAATGCTGTAACAGCTTTTGAGCCGCCGCTAATATAGCTCATATTAACCTTCAAGCCATATTGTTCAAAAATTCCGCGCTCCAAACCATACCAAAAAACACTATGATGCATAGCCGATCCGTTGTAGCACAGGTTTATTTCGGTTAATTTCATCGGTGCTTCTGTAACAACTAGCGGGGCATCTGTGGCGGCAGCCGAGGACGCCGGTTCTGTAGCAGCGGCGGGGCTTGCACATGCAGAAAGAACGAGCAGCAACAAAAATACAGAACTTATTATTTTTTTCATTATATATTCTCCATTTATCAAATATCCTTCGGTGTTCTTTATTATTTCAGTAAGTATACAATTAAACATACGCATCGAAGGTGTGTAAAACCAACATCAGCCCATTCTATTAAAAGCTGCTCCCGCCTTCAAAGTAATTCAACCTTGAGCACCCTTTGCCGCGAACAGCAAAATAAACATCCAACTACTTGATTACAACCGCGCAAGCAGAAAGAACAATTAAAAGCAACATTGCAAAACTTATATTTCTTTTCATCTTACACTCTCCAACTTTCAAACTTTTTCTCTATCATTTTAATAACTTCTGTAAGAAAATACCCAAATCCAGCCAATAATATTAGCCCAACAAACATTTTATCTGTCTGAAAAGAAGCACTGGCACGCGCCATCATGTAACCAATGCCAGCTTGCGCCGCCAGCAATTCGCCAATCACAACGCCCACCAGCCCGCGTCCTACTGCAATTTGCAAACCCGCCATAATGTAAGGGACTGTCGATGGGATTGCAATGGTAGTGAACAACTGAAGATCATTTGCGCCAAATGAGCGTGCAAGCTCCAACAAGCTATTTTCCATTGTACGCACGCCTTTCATTACAGTAAAAACAATTGGAAAAAACGCTCCTAAAAACACCGCCGCGATTTTGGATTCAATCCCAATTCCTAGCCAAAGGATTAAGAGCGGCAATAAGGCTACGCGGGGAGCCGCGTTCATCACTGTGATAAACGGCTCAACGACTGCACCGAGTGTTATATACCAACCCAAGCCCCATCCTAAAAGCACTCCAACGGTAACAGCCAGAGACATGCCCAATACAAATTCGATCAAACTAACACGTATATCATTCCACAGACCATGTTCAAAAAGCCATTGCGCTGATTTTAAAATTCTTAATGGTGAACTAAAAAAGAAGGTTGGCAACACGCCCTTTCTAGAAAGCAATTCCCAACTGCCCAAAAAAATAAGGGTAAGCAGAAACACAAGGATTTTATTGTAACGAGGGCTCATTGATTTTTCCTTTGAGACTGCTGGTAGATCGTTTTCTGAAATTCATCGTCCATCAATTCACTTAACATATCCTGCAAGGCATGGAATTCGGGTGCTTTCCTGATCTCAACTTTTCGCGGACGCGGAAGATCTACCGCGACAATCTTTTTAATTCTGCCAGGGCGCGCAGTTAAAACTACGATCTCATCTGCCAAAAAAATTGCTTCATCAATAAGATGAGTGATGAACAAGGTCGTCTGGCGAGTTTGCTCCCAAATGCGTTCCACTTCTGCTTGCATAAAATTGCGAAGTTGAGGGTCGAGATTGGCGAACGGTTCATCCATTAAAAGAAGTTTTGGGTTTGTAACCAACGCGCGCGCTAAATTAACCCGTTGTTGCATTCCTCCAGAAAGCTCCCGTGGGTAGCTTTTTTCAAAGCCACTCAAGCCAACAAGGTCTATAAAGCCGTCTGCTATTTTTTCGGCATCACGGACAGAAAACCCCTGAATTTCAAGCCCATAAGTTACATTTCGTAGAACAGTTCTCCATGGCAATAAAGATGCAGACTGAAAGACCATCGCCTTATTCCTGTCTGACTTCTGAAGAGGCTCCCCATCCAATAAAACTCTGCCAGCGCTTGGGTTTTGCAAGCCAGCCAACACCTTTAATAACGTAGATTTGCCGCAGCCGCTTGGTCCAATTACACAAACAAACTTGCCTGAATCTACTTTGTAATTAATATCTTCCAAAGCGCTCAAGTTTTCACCGCTTAGGCGCATTTTATATACTACTGATAGATTAGCAATGTCAATTTTCACTTTAACAATATCTCTAATTTCTGACAGGTTGATTTTCGACGAAAAATAGAACACGAATAACGAAGAATCAACCGATTCTTCTAAAATACATGTACGTCCACAATATGCCTCAATTTTGCAGAGTATAAGCTATAAATTATAACCGTCGAACCAAAGGCTTTCAGCGGCACAAATTTTCATTTCGCCGATTCAAATTTCAGCGTAAACATGAAGCGGGTTTACATCTGCATTAAAATCCATTAAATAAGACGTGTTACAATTTTGCGCGTGATTTTACTTGCATCCAACTCACCGCGCCGCAAAGAATTGCTTTCGTTGGGAAACATCTCTTTCGATGTATCCGTCTCTCATGCAGATGAAAGCCAATTTGACGGCGAGTCGCCAAAGGATTATGTAACGCGGCTGGCTGAGGCAAAGGCGCGCGCAGTATTGCACAACGCAAAAGAGCATCACATCATTATTGGTTCTGATACAGCAGTAGTAGACGGCGTAGACATTCTTGGCAAACCAAAGGATGCAGATGATGCAGTAAAAATGCTGAAGCAATTACGCGGACGCGCTCATCAAGTTTATACAGGAATTGCGGCGCTGCGCGTACACGACTTGAAGCTGGTCACTGACCATTGTGTGACTCTTGTGCCGATGCGTGAGTATTCAGATGCTGAGATTGACGCCTACGTGCAAACAGGCGACCCATTAGATAAGGCCGGCGCGTACGCAATTCAACATACACAATTTCAACCTGTTGCCAGCATGAATGGCTGTTATGCCAGCGTGATGGGCTTGCCGTTATGTCATCTAATGAAGGCACTCAAACAATTAGGCGTCATACTAGACGAAAATTTACCGTTGAATTGTCAGGCATTCCTTAAGTACGATTGCCCTATTTCAAAAGATATATTAAAAATAACTTCTTAATCATGTTTTTGGCTTACACTACAAGTGACTGTCTCAAGTAAAGAGATAGTAAGCACATGAATTAACTGAAATTAAAAGGTGAAAGAATGAAGAAAGTTTTTAGACAGATTAGTGTATTAATAATATTTTCTCTGGTGATTGGCTGCGGACCAACGGATGGAACAGACACGCCTTTCTTTCCAAGTTTTTCGGATACACCGACACCTCTTCCCACAGCATCAGTCCAGATCACAACCCCGCCCAATGCCGACTCAGCCATGCAAGTTTATCTTGAGGGGCTTAAAACTGGTGATTATGCAACGATGTATAGCATGCTCAACAAAGCCAGTCGCGAGGTAATAACACTGGAAGCATTTTCTAAGCGATACAATGACGCGTTAAACACCATGAGTGCGGGGACTTTGGAATATGAAGTAATCGCATCTAAATTAAGTCCTAATGAAGCGCAAGTTGCTTATCGCATTATTTATCATACCGCCTTGGTAGGCGATATTAGCCGCGATATTGTGGCGCTTATGATTTTAGAAGAAGGTTCATGGAGAATCATTTGGGATGACGGCTTGATCCTGCCCGAATTAATAGGCGGAAACAATCTTGTGATGGAATATGACGTGCCTGCACGCGGTGATATTTATGACCGCGCCGGCAAAGCACTGGTAACACAATCTGAAGTATTTGCATTTGGCATTCGTCCCGGTCAAATTGACCTTAACCGCAGAGGCACGCTAATTTTTGAGCTTTCTCAACTTTGCGATATTTATGAAGATGATATTTTAGATTTGATTGCCAACGCAGGCGCAGATTGGTATTTGGCAATGTGTGAAGGCACAAAAGATGAAGCTGAAAGGCTGTTAGCCATTAACCCCGGCGGGCTGGAAGTGACATCCTATACATCCCGTTACTATTTCAATACCGGGCTTGCGCCGCAAACTGTTGGGTACACCCTTTCTATTTCACAGGAACAACTGGATCAATATCGCCGCCTTGGCTATAACGGCAGTGAACGTGTGGGCCAATCTGGCATTGAAAAATGGGGTGAAGCTTATTTAGCCGGCAAGCATGGCGGCACGTTACGCGTGGCGAGCCCTACAGGACAGATCATTTCTACGCTAGGACAAAGCCCGCGCGAACCGGCAAACTCCATTCAATTAACTATTGATAGCAACTTGCAATATCAAGCGCAGAGAGCATTACAAAACTTTACAGGCGCAGTGGTGGTGGTCGAAAGAAATACTGGGCGCGTTTTAGCAATGGCATCTTCACCTGGTTTTGACCCTAATCTGTTCGAGCCTCAGAATCCGAATAATTTATTACTCAACAATTTACTTAATGATACAAACCAACCTTTGGTCAATCGCGCGGCACAAGGACAGTATCCTCTTGGCTCAGTCTTCAAGGTCATTACCTTTGCGGCAGGCTTGGAAAGCGGCTTGTTTTTACCCGAGACAACCTATGATTGCCAATTTGATTTCACTGAATTACAGCAATACGGCGGACCCGTATTACATGATTGGACTTGGGAACGTTGCCAGCAAGATATTCAGGCAGGCAATGCTTGTTCATCTACATCATCTATTCCATCTGGATCGCTGAATTACAGCGAAGGCTTAATGCGTTCTTGCAATCCATATTTCTGGCACATTGGTCTTAAACTATATAACAACGACCGCGCAGGTGACATTGCCGCTATGTCACGCGCGTTTGGCTTAGGCGCGCCTACTGGCATTGATCAAATTGCTGAGAGCGCTGGCAGTATTGGGATTCCAAACAATCCCATTGACGCAACCAATCAAGCCATTGGACAAGGCGAAGTGCTGGTGACACCATTGCAAGCAGCCATGATGATTGCCGCAGTGGGCAATGGCGGCACGTTATATCGTCCGCAAATTGTGGAAAAAATTTCAACCGTAGATGGCACCTCTATATTAAGCTTCAAGCCCGAAGCGCGCGGCACTTTGCCCATTCGTGCTGACAACTTGAAACTTTTGCAAGACGCGATGATCTGTGTGATTGAATGCCCGCGCGGCACTGCAAACTTCCGTTTACGCGGATTTACGATTCCTGTCGCAGGGAAAACGGGCACAGCGGAATCTGGCAACGGCTTGCCGCATGCCTGGTTCGCCGGTTATACAATGAATGAAGTCAACAGCAATCTGCCGGATATTGCCGTTGCAGTCATTCTAGAAAATCAAGGACAAGGCTCCGATTATGGTGCGCCCATCTTCCGCGCCATCGTGGAATCTTATTACATTGGCACACCGCAGGCAATTCCATGGTTTGGCAAATTTGGTTCGCCGCTTTACACACCCACTCCCTTTGGCGGCATCCCAACGAGAACACCTAGACCGTAGCCAATTAAGGTGACAGTCACCTTTTATATAAAATGACTGAAACAACACTTATTCAAGGTCTCGTGATCAAAGCCCAGTCTGGTTTCTTTTCTGTAGAAACTGAGCAGGGTTTATTTGTTTGCCAGCTACGCGGAAAATTAAAACAAGGCAGAGCTGTTGGGGATATTGCGGCATTGGGCGATAGAGTCCATATCAGCGTAGTGCAGGAAAATGTTGGGGTGATAGAAAATGTTGAAGAGCGCAAGCAAGCTATCGTTCGGTTAGACCCGCGCCCGCAGGGTGAGTATCAACAAGTGTTGCTGGCAAATGCAGATCAGGCAGTGTTCGTGTTTGCCTGCGCGCATCCCAGCCCAAGATTAAGAATGTTGGATCGCTTTTTGGTAATTGCTGAAAAACAAAACATCCCCGTTATTATTGTTGCTAATAAAATAGATACTGTGAAAGATGCAAAAGAAATTTTTGGGTTGTATGAAAACTTAGGCTATCGTGTCATTTATACTTCTGCAAATCAAAACATTGGCGTAGGTGAATTGCGCACAGCTTTGCAAAATAAAATCAGTGCGTTGGCAGGACCTAGCGGCGTGGGCAAGTCAAGTTTGCTTAATGTCATTCAAGACGGCTTGGGTTTGGCGGTTCGTGAAATTAGCAAAGTGATGGATAAGGGCAAGCATACAACGGTGACGCGCCAAATGTTTCCATTAAACGGTGGTGGTTATGTAGCCGATACACCGGGCTGGAAGTCGCTGGCATTATGGGATACTGAAGCTGTTGAGATTGACGCCTACTTCCCAGAATTGCGCGACCTTGTTCAGCATTGTCAATTTAGTGATTGCTCACACACGCACGAACCCGGCTGTGCCGTGCAAGCCGCATTGAAAGATGGTAAGATTTTTAAAGAAAGGTTTGAGTCGTTTATTAAATTGCGTGATGGGCAAGAATAATCCCTAATTACCTATCTTATGAAAAATAACTGGAATCTCCTCGGGCACGAATGGGCAGTGGATATGCTGAAACAGCATGTTGCCAATGATACTGCGCGTCATGCCTACCTTTTAGCGGGTCCGCCCGGAGTTGGCAAACGCACTCTCGCTTTGAGGTTTGCTCAAGCCCTTAATTGCAGAAATTCATCTGTACCCGGCGAACCATGCGGGGATGAAAAAAATTGCCGCGAATGCAGGCAAATTCCTGAAATGAAACATCCCGACCTTAGCATAATTCAATCTGAAGAAGATAGTTCAACGCTAAAGGTGGATCAAATCCGCGAGTTGTTGCACACACTTTCGCTGAAGCCATTTTCTGCAAAATATCGTGTCTCTATTTTTTTACGCTTTCATGAAGCCAATGCAAATGCCGCAAACGCATTGCTGAAAACGCTGGAAGAAGCTCCCGCTCACGCTATTTTGATTCTGACAGCAGATACGCCCGAGCAATTATTGCCCACCATTATTTCACGTTGTGAAATCTTGAGACTGCGTCCGTTATCTGCTTCAGTCGTTGAACAGGATTTAATTCGACAAGGCGTCAATATAGAACGAGCCAGATTGATCGCTCATATTTCAGGCGGCAAACCCGGTTATGCGCGCCGCTTGCTGGAAGATGATCAATTATTGGATATGCGCGAACAAAAATTAGAAGACTTGCAATCCCTATTACCCGCCACGCGAGTCGAACGTTTTGCTTATGCCGATAAACTTTCCAAGGATAAAGATGGAATGCGCCGCACGATTCACATTTGGCTTTCATATTGGCGCGATGTAATGTTACGCGCCGCGCAAGCGAATGTGAATATCGTCAATGCTGACCGCAACGCTGAGATTGAAATGCTTGCAAACCAATTGGATTTATCTCGCGCACGCAAAGTTGTTTCTTCATTAGAAGATGCGCTAGGAAAGTTAGACGCCAATGTCAACGCACGTTTGCTGGCAGAGGTTTTGTTTTTGGATATGCCGGTGGTGAATGGAATACAGGCTTAACAGATTTTCGAGAGAACGTAGTAAAGTGATAATAAAACTTCCAAGAGATATTCTCTTGGAAGTTTTACATTTACCTTGAAGACAAAAACCACCAGACTCACCTAGCCCCATTTCCAAGTAGTGCCATCTTTACTATCTTCGATTGCCACGCCCATTTCTTTGAGTTGGTCGCGGATTTCATCTGAACGTTTCCATTGCTTTTGTTTGCGTGCTTCATTGCGTTCTGCAATCAAGGTATTAACCTCAGCATCTTTTTCACTTGAACCTTTTTTATCTTCTAGTTTTAAGCCGAGCACGCCGCTTAATTCGCGGAAGGTGTTTTGTGCGGAGGTGAGTTGTGCTTCGGCGGCGGCGTTGTCACGGGCGGTGTTGATGGCTTTAGAGAGTTCAAATAATGCGGCGACTGCGCCGGCGGTGTTGAAGTCGTTGTCCATGGCTTCGCCAAAATTAGCTTTCGCAGATTCGCTGGAGGAGGCAAGCGCGGAGGCTGCGTCAGCGGCGAGTCCTTTTGCAGATGGAGAAGCAGGCTTGAGCGTGGATTTGAGGCGTTCTACATTTTTCTCGGCTGAGTCTAATGTTTCATCGTTGAACATTAATGGCGCGCGATACGTTCCATTCAAAACTAACATACGCATCACATCGGCAGAGCGTTTGGATAAAAATTCTTTAATAGAAACAATGTTGCCCAAAGACTTCGACATTTTTTCGCCGCCAAATTGCAACATACCATTGTGTACCCAGTAACGCGAAAAAGGTTTGCCAGTGTAGCATTCGCTTTGTGCGATTTCGTTTTCGTGATGCGGGAAGATTAGGTCATTGCCGCCGCCGTGAATGTCTATTTGTTCGCCAAGTTCTGCAAGACTCATAGCAGAACATTCAATATGCCAACCGGGGCGTCCCTTGCCCCACGGACTATCCCATGAAATCTCGCCAGCTTTGGCGGTTTTCCATAAAGCAAAATCCATTGGATGATCTTTGGCTTCGCCCACTTCGATGCGCGCGCCTGCTTGCATGTCATCAATTTTGCGCGCAGAGAGTTTGCCGTAATCATCATCACTGGTCACACGGAAGTACACATCGCCATTCGATGCGGGGTAAGCATGTTCTTTTTGAATCAAACCTTCGATGAATTTGATGATCAACGGCATAGTCTTGCTAACTTGCGGATTGGATGTAGCGGGCAGCACATTGAGATTTACAAGTTCTTTTGCGTATTCTTCAATGTAACGCTGTGAAAGTTTAAGCGGGTCTTCGTTAAGTTGTTTGGCGCGGTTGATAATCTTATCGTCTACATCGGTATAGTTCATGACATGTTTGACGGTATAGCCGCGATATTCAAGATAACGGCGCATAATGTCAAATACCAGCGCAGACATAGCGTGACCGACATGCGCATCGTTATACACGGTGACGCCGCAGATGTACATCTTAACGAGATTGGGCTCGAGAGTTTCAAATTCTTCGGTCTTGCGGGTGAGGGTGTTGTAGATTTTTAACATAAATGTATTATAACTTGGGTTGAAATTTTTTAACACGAATTATAGCGAACTACTCAGCGATAGCTCATATCTACAGAGTAGTTCGCAGATTATACAGATTTTAATTTTTCAAGAGAAAAATCTGAGAAACCTGTGTAATCTGCGGATAAAAATATTTTTTATTTTTCCTTCAACATCAGCGCCAGCGGAGACGCAATAAGCACCAACGCGGTGGTCATCGTCAACACAAATGGAAAGCCTCTTTGCTCCATAATGGGACCTGTCAACAACAAGCCTAATGCCCCGGATGAAAAGATAAATCCCAACGCCAGCCCGGAGACCAAAGCCATACCGCCCGGAATAATGCGTACCGCGAGCACCACCATAATGCTATGCACCGCGCCGGTCAACGCGCCTGCCAAGGGCACCAGCAAATACAACCAGTTTGACCAGCCAATTTTGCTGATGATGAAAATTGGGATTGCCGCTAAGAACAAAGCGCTCGAAGCCACGAAGCGCTTTGGGTGACGGTCTGCCAAAGTACCGCCAATCACATTACCTAAAGCCGACCCGCCCATAAACAAGCCGGTCATGTTTCCATAGGTTGTGGCGGCAAGCCCCATGTCCTTAAAATATTTCGGCATCAAATTAACCATATTCGATTGCACCCACGATTGAAACGTAGCGACAACCGCCAAGACCACTATAAACCCAGCGCCCACTTTTAAATAAGATTTAGATTTTTCGTATTGCGGGTGCGGCACATTTGCGCGCAATTGATACGCTAATGAAAAAAACACAGGCAATGAAACCAAGGGGAAAATTAACAACAACGGCACACCCTTCCATGCCAAAAATAAGCCCGTCAAAATGGGACCCACAAAATGCCCAATTTGTCCCGCCATAAAAAATATAGACGTGGCGGTTGTTTCACGCTCTTTCATCAGATCGTGCCCGCGCAAAGCGGCTTGCACTGTGCCCACAGGATGATAGGAAGATGAACCTAATGCCGCAATCACCAAACAAAGCAAGCCCGCATTGCCCGGCAATAATAGCGCCGCCGAATAAAAAATGGTCATCCATAACACGCCTAATGCCGCAAACCAACGCGGACCAAAACGATCTGTCCACCAGCCAAAGAAGGGTTGTGTTAAAGCAGAAACCCAAATATAAATTGTTGAAATGATAGCGATATTTGTTTCAGATAAACCCAAATAAGCAAGTAAGACCGGGCGGCTGGCATTGAAGATATCCACCATCAAATGTCCAAACGCAATGGAAATAAACAGCGGATCAACAAATAGAGGCATGATCAATCCCGATATAACTGGTGTTCTTCAATATACTCATACACATCCTTTGGAAAATAATAACGGTACGGCTCTCCCTCTTTAATGCGGCGACGGAGTTCACGCGCTGAAATATCGATTTGAAGCACGTTCACTTTCTGAAGCTTAAGGCTGATGCCCGGCAGCTGCGTTTCCAACGCCGAAGAGTCTACACTAGCGCCCGGACGTTGAATTACGCTGATGAAACGGCACTCCGCTACCAGTTCAGAGGCGAAGCGCCAAGTGGACAAGTCGCGCAAAGAATCCAAGCCAATGATCAGCGAAAAATCAGCATCTGGCATTTGTTGCTTAAGCAGGCGGATGGTATCAATAGTGTAGTGAGGTCCTGGGCGGTCCATTTCAATAGATGAAAGCTCAAAGCTAGGATCATTTGCGATTGTAAGTTTAAGAAGTGCAAGACGGTGTTCTGTAGAGGTAATCGCTTGGTTTAATTTATGCGGCGGTGTTGGGGTCAGCACCCACAAAACGCGATCTAATTGAAGTTGACTGCGCGCTTCATGCGCGATCACCAAATGGGCGATATGCGCGGGGTCAAATGTGCCGCCAAATATACCAATATGTTCACGAGACATGTAATAAGTATATCGCAAAGTTTTTTGGCATTTACGATAGTGGTATACTCCAAAATATATGAATGAACCTACAATGATTATGCAGTCACACGACATTAGGAAGATCATGTTGGCGATGCTGGCGGTGCATAACGGCGAATATAAGCCCGAGATGCTTGATAAGCTAATACAATCCAAGGATGAGACGGGGGATTTGGCGCGCACACTGGATGTAATGGCGCGTCAGGTGAAGTTTCGCGACGGGCAACTAAAATTGTTGCGCACCGTTATCCCCATTGGCGTTGCGCTTTCAGCAGAAAAAGATTTTGATCGCTTGCTAGAGACTGTGGTGGTGAAAGCGCAGGAAATTACGAATGCAGATGCAGGCACTTTATATTTAGCCGAAGAAAACACCCTGCGTTTTATGATTGTAAGAAACGAATCTCTTAAATTAGCCATGGGCGGCACCACCGGCATTGAAATGACCTTCAACCCTATCTCCTTATATAAAGAGGACGGGCTCGAAAACCGCACCAATGTGGCATCCTATGTAGCGCTCACCCATCAACGCGTAAACATCCCCGATGCTTACGAAGCAGACGGCTTCGACTTCATGGGCACAAAAGAATTTGACAAACGCACAGGCTATCGCTCAAAATCATTTTTGGCTGTGCCCCTTGAAAATATCAACAAAGAATTAATTGGCGTGATCCAATTGATCAATGCCAAAAATCCTGAAACTGGCGAGATCATTCCGTTTGGCGCTGATGATGTTTTAGAAAGCCTGATTTTGATGGCATCTGCCGCGCTGGACGGCTACATTCGCGAACAAAAACTAAGGTTAGAAATTAAAAAATTGCGTATTGAAATTGACGAAACCCGCCGCGCGCATCAAGTAGCAGATATTACGAACACACCCTACTTTCAGGAATTAAAAAGCAAAGTGGATACTTTCCGGGCAAAGAAATCAGACTTCAACAAGGATAAATAACGCCGCAAAAGTCATATGACCGCAGACCATAGACAAAAGTCTACCGTCTGCGGTCGTTTGTTTGTAATTTTAGTTGTATAAAAATAAATCTCAAAGGAAATCTTTATGACACAATCATATGATGCCATCATTATCGGCGCAGGGGTCATGGGAGCAAGCATCGCCTTTCACCTTACCGAGCGTGGATTAAAACCAGCTATTCTTGAGCGCAAGGTTGTAGCCTCAGGCGCAACGGGGCACTCCAGCGGATTGGTGCGCATGCATTACGATTTTGCTGCTGAATCCAAATTGACCTTTATCAGCTACACCAATTACTTTGCGAATTGGCGCGCGCGTGTAGGCGGTGAGTGCGGTTTTATCAAAACAGGATTTATACAGATCGCAAAACGTGAACACGAAGATAGAATGCGCGGCAATGTAAAAAACCAGCAAGGCATCGGCATTAATACTTCGATCATCTCTGCGGGGGATGTAAAAAAACTGGTGCCCGACTTTGAAGTTGACCAATTTGATTTCGCCGCCTACGAACCTGATTCTGGGTACGCAGACGCGACTCTTACAACAAACTCGTTTCTTGATTCTGCCAAACGAAATGGAGCTACGCTGATACAAAACTGCGAAGTAACAGCCATTCATACTTCCAGCGGGCGTATCAGCGGATTAAGCACAACCCAAGGCGAATTTTCAGCGCCCATTATTATCAACGCGGCGGGGGCATGGGCGGCTCAAGTTGCAAAACTAGCTGAAGTAGATATTCCACTTGAAACATGGACTCATGATGTTGCGTTTCTGCATCGCCCGCCAACTCTGGGGAAAATCCCAGCAGTGATAGATGACACGATCAACTGTTATTTTCGCCCTGAAGGCACTTCATTGATTCTGGCGGCAGGCGAAGATGAAAGCATGCGCAAAGAACCACCAGATGCCGAAGACCAAACCCCTACACCAAATTTTATGAATAATTTGATCGACGCCATGGTCAAACGCATTCCAAAGATCGAAGAAAGCGGACTGCACTCAATCCATGTTGGACGCGACGGATTGACTCCTGATCAACGTGCAATTTATGGCGCGGCGGGTCCTGAGGGCTTTTACCTCGCCTGCGGATTAAGCGGCACTGGCTTTAAAACATCGCCCGCCGCCGGCGCAAGCATGGTTGAATTAATTTTGGATGGCAAATCCAAAACGGTAGACATTCACCCATTCCGCTTTGAACGTTTCGCAGAAGGCGCTTTGATCAAAGGCGAGTTTGAATATGGGAATATTTGGAAGTAAGTACATCAGGGCTAAATTTTAATATCTGAACGCTGGTTTTGGCTGAAAAAAGCAAAGCCAGCGTTTTTATGTTTAATGACGTTGCTCAAAACCTCAAAAAAGGGTCGAGCACGAACGATGGTACTACTATCAATTATGAAGAGTATTTAGCCTTTTTTGTTATGTATAATGACAACTAATAAAACATTGCAATCAAATTCTGTACCCGAAAATAGCGGGGTATAAATAACAAGGAAAAGATGAATACGAATTATATAAATTTCAGTACAAAATATTTAATCATTATGCTCGTCTGTGCCATGAGCATTTTTCTAGCTTCTTGCACAAGCACCACCAGCGGCAATTTGGGCGGCGTAGCAGGCGCAGGCAATGGAAATAACAACAGCATCCCAACCATCCAGCCCGCCGGCAATGTTGAACCTCAAGCAGAGCCTCCTTCACCCACACCTATCCCAGCACCTACAGGTCACATCATTTATGTTTCAGACCGCGACGGGCAAAACCGCTTATATATAATGAATGCGGATGGTACATCCCAAAGCCCACTGACCGATAACGCAGAGACACCCTCTTTATCTTTGGATGGAACACACGTTGCTTTTGTTTCCACAATTGATAACAACAAAGATGTTTTTGTATACAACCTTAATACAGGCGCGCTCACCCGCGTCACCACCGACCTCGCCGCAGATCGTGCACCCGCCCTCTCCAGCGATGGGAGCCGTATCGCATTCGAATCTTTCCGCGATGGCAACTGGGAAATTTATTCAGCGAATATTGACGGCTCAGGATTAATCAATCTAACCAACGACTTATCCGGAGATAGCTCACCAGTTTGGTCGCCTGATAATTCAGCAATTGCATTCACCAGCAATCGTTTTGGCAACACTGATATTTTTGTTGTCTCACCTAACGGCGGTTCGCCCTCTACACTCACCACAAACCCAGTGCCAGATGCAGTTCCAAGCTGGTCACCCGATGGAAGCAAGGTTGTATATCTTTCCTATGCTAATAGCGAAACAGCAAACATATGTCATATAACTCGTGATGGGCTTAACAGCGCTTGCATTGTGCAATCATTTGGACGCAGCCACTCCCCCGTTTGGTTAAACAACGATCAAATCGCTTTCTTCTGGCAACGCGGCGACAATCAATTTGGGATTGACACTTTGGTTCTTAGCACCAGCCTGCTCACTACCATTTCATCGCAATTTACACCTCGCGGTGAACCTGTCATATCTCCCGATGGACTGCGTATTGCCTATCAAGCTGAAGTGGATGGCAACATGGAAATTGTGCAATACATTATTTCAACCAACGAAACCATCCGCCTTACCAACATTACTTCTTTTGATGGACAACCAGTTTGGACTTCACGCTAACACTTGCTGATACTTGCTCCATCACTCGCCTTAGATAGATAGACCAACGCTTCTAATCCGCACCTGTGCTTGTATGCCGCGCCAACAGCTTGAGCAAACGCCCGCGCTTTTTCTTTCTCTACCAAAGCCACGGCACAGCCCCCAAAGCCAGCGCCAGTCATACGTGCGCCAAAACAGCCGTCCTGTTCCCAAGCCGATTCCACAATTTGATTCAAGGCATCATTGGTCACTTCAAAGTCATCGCGTAAACTGATATGACTTTCATTAAATAATTTTCCCATTCGGAACGGGTCATTAGAACGCATGGCATCCACAGTGTTTAACACACGTTCATTTTCACTAATAATATGCCGCGCGCGCTTTAGCGCATCAGGGTTTTTTATCTTCCCAATATTATTTTGAAAATCAAGCCAGCTTACATCACGTAAAAATTCCACATTCAAATCCCGCGCAGATTCTTCACATTGCCTGCGCCTCTCATTATATGCAGACGCCACCAAGCCCCTGCGTGTGGATGTGTCCATTACAACAACTGCAATATTTGCCGGCATGGGAATATTTTGAATCGCAAGCGTTTTACAATCCAAAAAGAGTGCGTTATTTTTCCTGCTTGCCGCACTCGCCATTTGATCCATGATTCCGCACTGCACACCCACCCAATGATTTTCTGCTTTTTGGCAAATAGTTGCCATTTGCACAGCATCCCATTCAAAATTGGACGAAGCGCAAAACGCGCGCGCAACTGCCAACTCTACAGCCGCAGACGATGATAAACCAGCGCCGCGCGGCACATTGCCTGTTATCACTCCGTCAAACCCATTAAGTCTAAAACCTGCTTTAAGCAGTTCATCCGCCACGCCTTTGGGATATTCGTCCCAGCCATCGCCATGCAAGAGTGCACCAAGTTCAAATTGGGCAATCAGATCTAGGTCGAGAGAAAAGAGGCGCACTGTTGAATCAAGGCGGGGAACAAGCGCAATGCTCACTTCCTGCTCGATCGCCATCGGCAGCACAAATCCGCCGTTGTAGTCGGTATGTTCACCGATCAAGTTAACTCGGCCGGGCGCACGCGCTATAAATTGCGGTTTGGCATTAAAATAAGCTGTATAAGATTCAATTAAGTTCGTCATATCTATATTGTAACTTTCCTTGGAGAATATTTGAAAGACCTAGAACTACTTGAAAAATATGAACCCGTCCTGCGCTTTGCAAAAAGCGAGCGCTTCTTTCCAATGGACGTGGAACACTATCTTGAATATTGCCACCTAAAGCCTAGCGGTCCGCAAGGCACCGTTAATTTATTATGGCAATTAAATGAATCTTTGCATGCCCGCATCGGCAAGTTGGAAGGCGGACAATATTTTTTACGCTTCGTCAATAACGCCTGGCACGACTCGGATATATGGAAATGGTGGGCAATTATTTGTGGCAGCGCGCTTGCACTCTCATGGACAATAGCCGGGTTATTCTCATTTGAGGTGGCGGCGTCAATTACGCTGGTCTCTGCTTTCATCATCTTTATGATCACATCTCCCATTCGCTTGAGGATCATCCCCGCTGTTTTTGTTTCTATTTTGTTTATTGTTCTTGAAATTCTGCCGATTTGGTTTTTTCGCAATTCCCATGAAGATTACATTAGTATTGAAATAGAGTATTACATCCTGCTTCCTGTTTATCTGGTTATTTTATTTTATTTGTTCATCCGCACTTTAAAATTCATCTTTGAACGTATCATCCCTGAAGCGCCAGGTATCTTGATGGATATGATCTCACAAGCAACCGAGCGCATCGCCCAAGATTCTTTTAAACAATATGCCAAAATAGTAGAAAAAGACAACCAACCCGTTTATTACGGGCGCATTGTGCGTGAAGATGATAACTATGGAAATAAATGGACGATCCTGCAATATCATTTCTTTTACGCATTCAATGACTGGCGATTGGCCGCAAACGGCATGAATCATCATGAGGGCGACTGGGAGATGAGCGCGGTCTACCTTAAAAACGAAAAACCTTATGCAGTGTTATTTTCACAACATGGCGCGGGCAATATTGAAAAATGGGAAACGGTTATAAAAGCAAAAGATAAAACGGGGCACTCAACAACACATCCCGTTGTATATGTTGCGCTAGGCTCTCACGCCAACTACAGCAAAGCAGAGATCATTCGTTCGCCGGGCTTATATTCAGCGGGCAAAGTTCAACGCTTTTTGTATTGGGTAGATGGTTTGCTTCATTATTTATTCCTATTGATCAACCCAAATCAAAAGGCGCGCCAAATTGCATTGAAAGAACTTTCTACACGTTCTACCAGTATCCTTGCTGAAGATTCGTTTATTTTTATGCGAGATGAAAGAGATCATTACATCGTTAGCCTGCCCATGGAGATCGCCTCTGGGGATGGATTCCGCGTAGGATATCAGGGTGACAATTTAGCCGAGAGCGTTGTAAAATCAAGCAGTTACCTAAAACGGGTCATGTCAAATCGTAAGACGGTGCGACCAAAAATAAAGGAGTGGCGACGCGTGCTTTTATCGCCAGAACCCGATTGGGTGCAGTATCAGGGTTTGTGGGGTGTTAAAAGTTCGCTAAAGGACGAATCTGGTCCACCTGGACCAAAATGGGATAGAGTTAATAAAGAAGGAATTATCAATCAAAGAACACGCTGGGGCAAGCCGCTTAAATGGCTTGCGGAGTTGGAAGATTTGAAACAAAAATAAAGTATCAATATGCGCTACTTTGCATATGACTTAAATCAAACAAAGGAGAATCGCCATGTCATTTCCACAAATTCTTGAAGTTGCTATCAGTCTTGTACTCGTTTATTACCTGATGGGCTCTGTCGTTTCCTTTATTACCAAGTCTATTATGGAATCGGTAGAAACCCGCGGCAAATCGCTAGAAAAATATTTAAAGATGGTATCAGGAGATAAATTTGTTGACCTAACAAACATGCCGCAAATTAAAGCCCTGCAACCCATTCGCTACACAAATTTCCTAAGTGTATTTAGCGGTAACACCGAACCAAAACGTGTTGAGAAGATCCCTGCGTCTACGCTTGTGGATGCCTTCTTCGATATGGCAGGGATTGTCAGCAAAGATATTCCCCAAGAACAATTAATGAATCTGGTGAATCAACTGCCCGAATCAGACGGCAAGCACGCCCTTTCTACCTGGGTGCTGCAAGGCGTAACAAATATAGATGATCTACAAAAACGTGCAAATGCTTATTTTGGCGGCATTATGGATCAAGCCGCATCTACATTTAAAGCACGGGCGCGCACATTTGTAGTAATGTTCTCGCTTTTGACAACCTTACTTTTTGGCACAGATACTATTCAACTTGCAAAAGACCTTTGGACAAACGCGGAATTGCGCGCAATTGCACAGGCACAAGCAACTGTGATTGTGCAACAAGAAGGCGCTGATGCCGAGCTAAGTAATTTAATTGACGATCTTAGCGCACTCAGCATTCGGATTGGCTGGTGGCGCACCCAACAACTGCCGGACAGCACCAACCCCATTGACTGGATATATTTCATCTTCTTAAAGGGAGCAGGGCTTGGCATTACTGTGTTCGCGGTTGCACAAGGCTCTTCCTTCTGGTATGACTTGCTCAAGAAATTGACCGGGCAAGGTTCATCGTCCAAATCTGGAGATGATACGAAGGGTTAAAATAAACAATTAAGATGTGCGCAAGACGGGGATTTTCCTGCTTTTGACCGCAGACGGCAGACGGCGTTTTGCGCACATCTAACAACAAAAAACAGCCAACCTCTAGGTTGGCTGTTTTTTGTTAAGTCAACGGTACTTTTAAATACAAACTTGCCAGTTATAATTCCAGAACTTCGTAAAACACGTGGAGAGTGAATGAAAAAAAACCAGCTTGAAGAGAACCTGCCTGTTCATCACGAAATTGATACCCAAGCAATCGAATCCGCAATCCAAATCATGCTGCGCGCATTTGGTGAAGACCCAGAACGCGAAGGATTAAAGAACACCCCTAACCGCGTAGCCCGCATGTACCCGGAACTGCTGGCAGGCTATCGTGCTGACCCAATAAAGCTAGTCAATGATGCGCTCTTCAGTGTGGACTACGATGACATGGTAATAGTACGTGATATTGAATTCTATAGTTTATGCGAACATCACATGCTGCCCTTCATTGGACGCGCACACGTTGCCTATATTCCCAAAGGTAAAGTGATTGGCTTGTCTAAAATCCCGCGCATTGTAGATATGTTCTCTCGGCGTTTACAAATACAGGAGCGCATGACCCGCCAAATCGCAGATTTTATTGATGATTTACTCAAACCTCAAGGAGTTGCTGTTGTTGTGGAAGGCTTGCATTTATGTTCTATGATGCGCGGTGTGCGCAAACATGATGCGCGCATGACCACATCCACCATGCTGGGAACTTTCCGCACCAAAATAGCAACCCGCGAAGAATTTTTAGACAACATCTCGCGCGGAGCAGGACCGCTTAAAATATAGATACGTCCTCACGCGGCTCGATCCATATTTCTTTTTGCATTTTTTTAGATATCAATGAAAGCTTTTGCAAACCAACAGGGTGAATAAAATTCGGGATTAATTCTGCAAGCGGGATGACCACAAACGCATATTCCCACTGCCTTAAATTCACGGGGATATCATAAAACATGATCAAGTCAATATCAATACAGCGCGGTGCGTTTTTATCTTCCACCCGCATACGCCCTATTTCAAGCTCAATAGGTTTTAATATTTTTTCTTTCAAATACTCAGGTTGGAATTCTGTTAAAAATAAAATGCAGGCGTTTAAAAAGTTAGGTCCATCTGAGCCCACCGACTGCGATTCCCAGACAGTAGAGACCTCAGCAATTTGCCCATATTTTTTTAATAACTCAACTGCTTTTGCAAGATTCTTTTGCGGCTCAACATTAGAACCAAGATTCAAATAGGCTTTATGCAATTCACTCATTGCGGCTGCGTTCCAGCTCAACTCCTACTGATTTTGTAAAGCGCACAGCGCCGGGCTTTTCAACGCATACAATCGTTTTCTGCACGCCTTTTTCCTGCAAACAAATTTTTGCCAGGTCATTTGCCAGCGCTTCCACCGTTAAACGCCCAGCGGTTTCAGCATGAGCGCTTATTTTTTTAGATAAGGCGCTGTAATCTACACAATCATTAATGTCATCGCTTTCTCCTGCGCGTGCTGTATCAGTAAAGACCGTGACATTGATCAAAATATCCTGAGGTTTTTCGCGCTCCCATTCACGAATGCCAATAATCCCACGCACTAGTAAATCTTTGATAAAAACCTTGTCCATGAGTGCTCCTCTTTTATTTTGCAGTCGAACAGCTTGCTGTTCGGTTTTAGTGAATTAAACCAAATGCCTGCCGCCATCCAAATGAATGATCTCACCTGTAATATACGCAGGACCCGATAACAGAAACAGCAGCGCATCTTCGACCTCGCCCGCTTCACTCCAACGGAGAGCTGGTACAGCTTCGATAATTTTTTCACTCACTGACGGGTTATCCGCTGGCGGGAGGATTGCGCCCAACGCCAAGCCGTTTACGGTGATATTCGGCGCAAGGGCTATCGCCAAAGACTTTGTCATTGCGACGAGGGCGGCTTTACTAATTGTGTAAGGGAAGTGATCTGCGCCAGGACGCAGTGCACGCCAATCTAAAATATTGACGATGCGCCCTGTGCTAGTTTGTTTTGCAAAAGCCTGGCTTAATAAGAATGGCGCAGTCAGGTTGATTGCCATATGTTTTTCCCAATCTTGCAAAGTGGTTTCTTGCATCGATAAAGATTCAAACACAGAGGCGCTATTGACCAATCCATCAATAACACCAAATTCATTGGCACGGGAAATTAAGCGCGAGGCTTCATCAGCGTTGGAAAGGTCTGAGGCGAGAATCCAGCTTCGGCGGCCGAATGATGCGATTTCTTTTTGGACATCCAATGCCTGCTCAGCAGAATGCCCGTGATGAAGAATCACATCTGCACCAGCCTTCGCGCAAGCCAACGCAAAAATTCTGCCAAGGCGCCGTGCCGCGCCCGTGATTAAAATTATTTTTCCAAACAAGAGCATTTCACTCATAATAGAGATTTTATCATTGCTAACGGGAGTATAATCGCAACAGTTTCATAATCCATTCTGCAGAAAGGTTTAACGTATGGCAAAAATTCAAAACGCACCTGCTTACACTGGCGACATCACACATCAACAACTTGATCCAGCACGTGAATACACTGCTGAAAACCAAGAGATCACGTTCTCGCAAGATCAACATGCCATTTGGGCAGATTTGTTTGCCGGGGTACATCAACCTTACTTGTTGGAACATGTTTGCCAGGAATACAAGATGGGACTTTCATTGCTGGAACTTGACGCGCATCACATCCCAACAGTAGCTCATTTGAATGAACGCATCACTCCACGCACAGGCTGGCACATTGAGCGCACCGCTGTGCGCTACACAGTTGCAGATGATTGGTATGCAAAATTTACAAAACGCATCTTTCTGATCACAGATTATTTACGTACACGTGACCAAATGGAATTTACGCCAGAGCCTGATATGTTCCATGATATTTTTGGGCATTTGCCTTTTTTAACACAAGAGTTTTACGCGCGCATTGAAGATAAATTTGCACCCGCTTATTACAAAGCTACAACCGCCGAAAGAGAAGTGATCAAGCGCTTGGCGTGGTATAGCACCGAATTTGGCGTGATCATCCAAGATAATCGCTTTAAGATTTTTGGGGCAGGCATTATTTCAGGACGCAGAGAATTGACTCACACCATTATGGAGTTTTACCGTTTGGGGCGGGATAACGTGATTGATTACAGTAAGAATGTTTACGAACAGCTTTTAGATCAATTTAAAATAAATAAAAATAACCTGCACCGCATCATTGACGGCGTAAACGAATTGCACCAAAAAGGGCAAATGTCTTCTGGAGAAGACGGCTGGAATGTTGTGCTGGGGCTGTACGATAAGCTGGGTATTCCTCGTCAAGGTTGCTTTGGCGGTGAAGTGATTCTGGTTCCATTTGATGTGGAAACCATTGCAAAAATTCCAAAAACGGTTTATGCGTTTAATCCGATGTTCTTTGTATGTGAGTCTTTAGAGAAGATGGACGAACTGCTAGATTCGTATTTGAAACCGATCGCAGAGAGAAGCTAAAGAATAGAAAGTAGAAAGTAGCAAAAAAGGAACGAGGCTTTTGCTCGTTCCTTTTTTGCTATCACTAGATATTATCCGAAATAATCTACAGACACCATATTCCCAAAGTGTTTCGCCGATTATAAATATTTTAGAAAAAAATCTGCGTTATTCTGCATAATCTGCGGATAAAGTCTACTGCTTATATTTTGCTTACTTGCTCATCCCAATATTCAGCTCATAGTTATCTGGGTCAGCATCTGTCCACACAAGGTCATTGCCAGCTTGGTCATAATATTCACTGATAGAAGAGCCAACTGTATACGTTTTACCGCGTTCAAGTTCATCTGAAATTTGGTAATTGCCGTTCGCGTCGGTAAACGTGTATGAATAAACATCAGCATCCGGGAAATTATTATCTGACCATTCTTCGTACGTAACGCCGGGCACTAGCACAAACACATAGACATCTGCAAGCGGCTTGTTTGTGTCGGCATCATAAATGTTTCCAAATAATGTGACGCCGCTACCCTTAGGCTTGGATGGAACGCCGCCGCTACCGCCACTCCCCACATCAACACTGGCTGAGCCAAGCGCGCCGCGGCCATTGTCTACATAAATCTCAACTGTGTATGTGCCCTCAGGCAAATTACTGCCATCAGTGGTATTAAGATAGTCATAGGAACTACCACTGCTTTCGCCCTCCCAAGTGTATGAACCTTCGTAAAGATTTTCACCATTAAGGTACCAGATATCACTCCAGCCCTGCCCTTTGGTAAAACCGCTAAAATCAAATGAAGCAACAATGATGTTAACACCATTCTCGTAAGAATCTACAGGGTCGGTAAAATTACCATCGCTATCTGTTAAGTACCATTGAAAATTCCGTATCGATTCATTCCCACCAGAAT
Organism: Anaerolineaceae bacterium; assembly: GCA_009885945.1. Classification (GTDB taxonomy): domain Bacteria; phylum Chloroflexota; class Anaerolineae; order Anaerolineales; family Villigracilaceae; genus VFJR01. The sequence goes on along the minus strand of VFJR01000060.1, from coordinate 56,598 downwards.
CTGCTGTTGCAACACCGCTGTTATACGGGCTGACATAAGCCTGCCCACCTTGCGCAGATTTGATCAACGGCAAAGCCAAATTAACCGGGCGAATGCCATTAATAAATCCACCAATTGGAATACAAGTATCTTTCTCGGTGAGCTGTCCGTCCCCATTGGTATCTTGCACTACACGGCAATCGGTAATATCTGTATTTGCGCCGGAAGATGCAATCGTAGGAATACCAATGATTTCTGCCGCATCGTTCGAAGCAAGACCGCCAGAGTTACCGCCCGAAATAGTCGCGTCTGTTTTGATCCAGGCGCGATCACCGATAGGGTCTTCAGCAGTGAAGCCCGAAACATTGCCATCTGTATAGGTAATCGTCTCACCACCAATGGCAGGGAAACCAAAGATGCTAACATGGTCACCCACATGAACTTGATTCGAATCGCCAATTTTTACATAAGACAAATTGAGGTCATTAGAGTTAAGTGAATCGCCATCAATCGTTGAAACAATTTGAATGACCGCCATATCCAAAAATCCATCCACTGCTTTCACTTCGGCAAGATAGGAAAATACTGCCGGGCGGTCTTCAGACTCTACAATGCCAATTGCCAGCGCATCTGGTTCATTCTGCGCATCCCCTTGCGAGGCAGGGCTTGCCACATGCGCATTGGTAAGAATCAAGCCCGTTGGGCTGATGATCGTTCCTGAGCCTACATAGCCCGGTACCAAATCCCCATTTTGCTCAAACAAACCATAGATCTGAACAGTTGCCGAAATCAAGTTGGTACGTTCTGATTGAGATAAGCCATTGTTGGTATCAGAGGAATTACCCGCATCAGACGGCGCCTCAAGCGGCTCGGTCGAAACCGGCGCGACCGGCGCCGCACCGCCGCTGCAAGCCAATGTTGCCAGCGCGAGGACGATCAACATATAAACAAAACGATTTAACTTATGAGGTTTCATACTTGCCTCCACTAAAACTTAACCGATTGAAGGAAGCGATGAAAACGATCAAGATCGATTTCATATTTTCCTTCTTCTGCCCAATACGTAACCACAACAGCTTGATTACCATTGATGTAAATATAATCCACACCGTAGACCACTTTGGGCGCAGAAGCATGTGTCAGGTCGGGGTTTGATTCAACAAATACGTAGCTTAACTCATAAGCAATTTTGTCATTCACATTTACTTCACGTTGATCCAATACCCGAAAAGCTGTCATCTTTTGCCCGCGTTCGAGGGTCAACAAGCTGGCAATTCCACCTGCGCTGGCGTCTGCAGGAATGGGTATATTCCGTACAATGTAGGTTGTACCAAAACCATCACTGGAAAGTTCAGCTGAGTGAAATGCTTCGTCGCCTGAAGTTTGTATCTGCCGCCAGCCATCAGGAGCTTGAACGCTAATACCATTTGCTTCAAATAAATAAGCGCGATTCTCAACGTTGGATTTTAAGTTCCAGCCGATCAGCAAGGCAATGGCAGTGATTATAAAGACAGAAATTTCGGCAAAACGATCGCCAAGGGATAGATTATTATTTTTCATGTTTTACTCCTGCATCGCGGCGCATAAGCCAGACCAGCACGCCCATCGTTATCAGCGCAACGAATGCCGCTAGCACAAGACCAAGCCAGGGGTTGGTGGAAGCGCCTGTCAGATTCACACCAGTTTGCACCACTTGTCCACGTAACCAGTTGAATGTTCCGTTCATTACAGCGGCGATGGTCACGCCGAGAGGCATCCACCAAATTGGTTCTGATTCAAACTTTGCGCGTCCAAGGAAGTAACCGACGATGCCAGCAAAACTTGCATGTGCAAGAGCAACCACTGCCATGCGAATTACACCTGCACCTAGATCTACGCCGCCATTTGAAATGACAAATTGCATATTTAAGACCGTGGCGTATCCAAGCCCGGCGGCTGTGGCATATACAATGCCATCTGTGGCTTCATTAAATTCATCAGAGTGGTATACACTAAAACGCACTGCGGCATATTTTAAATATTCTTGCGTAAAACCTATCACGAGAATACCAGCCAGCAAAGTAGTGATGCTGTCAGCGTACATCCACTTTGAGACGCGGAAGATGCTATCTATAAGAGGAGTGCCAACCGCGGCTGCGAGTAAACATCCCAAGATGAAAATCCCAAACACATACGATTTAGGTTCTGGTTCGGCTCTGTCTTGCATATAAAAAAATGCCAGCCAAATAAAGGCTGGCACCAATGCAAGCAAAACACCCGCCCACACCAAGACGGGACCTTGAAGCATAGGCGATAGCGTATCACTGAGGGCGTAGATAACGCCCGTAAACACGATCAAACTAAGAATTAAGATAAATTCATCACGCCAAACGTGAGCGCGTCCTTGCGGTGCAGTACTCTTTTTTGAACTTTTGGGCATACGATTCTCCTTCTTTATTGATCTACAGATTTATATTCAAAGCGCTTGCCATGAATTTCTATAAATGGCTGAAAGTGTTTATAGCTAACAGCGCGAATGCGCCGTGCAACTTCTGCTTCGTCCATCTCTATTGTAATGCGAAACAAATCATCAAATTGTTTGCGTGTAAAAGGCGGGCGAGTCCATGTTTCTGGTGATACCGGTAAAGCCAGCCCTTGCGCCATAATGGTAACGATCTCAAAAAACAGAGAAATTTGATGTTCGTAAGTACGTTTGAGAATTGTTTCAACATTATCCTCTGCAAAAATAGGAAAGCGTTTTACTGCAATGATCTTTCCAGTATCCACTTTGGATGCCATGTGATGACAAGTGACGCCATATTCTTTTGCACCTTCGTACAATGCAAAATTATTACAGCCAATACCGGGGTATTCAGGCGAGGCAGGGTGAAAATTAATGGATGCTTTTTGAGCGCGTTCTAATAAGTATTCTGGTACAACCCAGCGTGAAAGATAAGAAATAACATAATCGCCCTGCCAATTCTTCACATACTCCGGCAAAGGGTCTCCCCACTTGCCCAAACAATACGTTACGGATGTAAAATTTTTCTGGCAAAACTCCAATGCGCGCATGCAATCTGCATCATCTGCTTTGCCAAGAAAAAGAAGAGAAAGATCAACCATGTGTTTGATTATAGCTGTAGCGGGTCATTTTTTTCGTTTCTAACCAACTGAAATATTTTTGGCATGGGTATATTAAAATCAGATGGAAGCAGTGAAAACATGTGCGCGTCGCATACTTTTTCATTAATCGTCATACGATTCAATGAAATTCCTTCGTCGTGTGCGCCAAGCTTTTGGGCAACTTTAACGCTGGCAACATTCCCCACTGCGATCACAATTTCTGCGCGAATTAACTTCACTTTGTCAAAGGCAAAACGCGCAATTAAATTTGCGGCGCGCCCCGCAATGCCCTGACCGCGCTTTGGGGTACGCACCCAATATCCCAAATTGCAAAAATGATATACAGGATGTATATAACTTAAACTACAGCCGCCCAAAAACTCGCCTGTTTTTTCTTCTATGATCGCAAAAGCAAACATAGAACTATTTGCCCAACTGGCACGAGTTAGTGCAATAAAACTTTGCGCTGTCTCGAGGGTATATGCAGCATTTGCCCAAGACATCCACGGCTCAAGTTCTGGCAATGATTCCTGCACTGCGCGGTGCAGTACATGTTCTTCACCAAACTGAAAGGCACGCAAAGAAATTACATCATCCGTCAAATGAAAAAATGGGAACATTTCTTGCCAAAATCATCTATACGGTTATCTGTTCTTTTAATTTATGCGTGACCGCATAGGCAGCCGCTTCGGCACGGTTACTCACATTTAACTTGGAAAGAATGCTAGATACATAATTCCGTACCGTGCCCTCTCCCAAAAATAATTGTTTCGCGATCTCGCGGTTGGTCTTACCCTCTGCCACCAATAGCAGAACATGTTTTTCCTGCTCGCTCAAATGTGCAAACGCAGAAGCCTCGCCTTCTTTCCCTGCACGGCGCACTTCTTGAAAAATGCGCTGCGTTACCGCAGGGTCCAGCAAAGCTTCGCCGCGGCTTACAGCTTCCAGAGCCTTAATTAGATCTTCACTTCCGATTTGCTTAAGAATATATCCAGATGCGCCCGCGCGAATCGCAGAAAACAACATTTCATCTTCCGCATAAGATGTCAACATTATCACTTTCGTCTTCGGAAATTTATCCACAATCTCTTCACAGGCTTCAATGCCAGACGTGCCCGGCAAGCGAATATCCATCACCACCACATCAGGCTGAAGCCTTGCCACTTTCTCAACAGCCTCACGCGCCGAGCCCGCTTCCCCCACTACAGAAAATTGCGAATTCCTCTCCAAGAGCGATTTCAACCCAAGGCGCACTACTTCATGATCATCCACTAAAATAATTCTTTGTTTTGCCATGCTGTGATTTTACCTCCAATACAGATATAAAAACATTCGAACAAAAAAATGTTCGAATGTTCGCTTCTTTATTTAACTCGCGCTTGATCCAAAGACAGCAAGCTTTATCTCACTTCGACCGTTTGTAATCCACAAATCGGTAGCCTACCCCCCGTTCGGTCAAAATATATTTTGGGTCCGCAGGATCCTTCTCTAATTTTTGGCGAAGGTAATTAATATACAAACGCACATAATGCGGCTCATCACGATATTCGTAGCCCCATACTTTTTGCAATAACTGATCATGCGAAACCACCCAGCCTGCATTTTGAACAAGGTGAAATAGCAGGCGATATTCCGTGGGACGCAGCTTCACCAGCTTACCCTCCAGCCAAATTTCGCGGCGGTCAAAATCGATCTTCAAGCGCGCATCAATTTCAAGCAAACCATGCATCGAACCGCTCATGCCTTCTGTGCGTCTCAGCACAGCTTTTGCGCGGCTGACCAATTCACGCGGACTAAACGGCTTGGTCACATAATCGTCTGCGCCCAATTCTAATCCGCGCACACGGTCATCTTCTTCCCCTTTTGCAGTGAGCATAATTACCGGCACATTGCTAATCTCGCGAATGGTCTCAAGAGTTTCAAAACCATTTAATTCAGGCATCATCACGTCCAATAAAATAATGTCTGGATTCACATCCCGTAATTTTTGAATAGCTTGTTTGCCATTTAAGGCTTCGCTTACCTGAAAGCCATCATGTTCCAAATTCATACGAATGAAACGAATCATCCGCTCTTCATCATCTACCACAAGCACACGGCGGCGCTCAAAAGTCTCAGGCATATTACTCCCTCACGAAACCAATAATCTTCTCTTCTTCAGAATTTTCTAGTACTTCGATCAAAGCGATCTTAGACATGGGCCAAATCACTTTGACCACATTATGCTCAAGATAATGGAGTTCTTTACCATCGCGCAATCGCGGGTTGGTAACTACAATAATAGTATCAGTAGGTTTGGGAAGTTCTTCAATTTCACCGGCAATCGCGGGCTCACCGGCAACGTGTAATATGATTGTAATAGCCATTTTTATAACCTCTCAATTTAACTTCTAAGCAGAACTTGCATCTTTAATTTACCCAAAGTAATCACATCGCCATGCTTAATAGCATGTTCAATGTTTGGATTTAATCGCTTGCCGTTTACATAGGTTCCGTTGGACGAACCTAAGTCCATCACAATAACCTGCTGCCCCTCTCGTTTAATAACAGCGTGTAAACGAGAAACACCACCAGCATATGCTTTATATACTGATAGGTCAATATCGGGCATAATCGGCTGGTCTTCGCTAACACGCCCCATTGTAAATTCAGAGCGTTCTTGCAGAGGCAGAACCTGACCAGTATCCATCACATGTAAAGATCCCCAGGCGTTTGGATTTGTGGTTGGTATATGCTTGGTAGCAGGAGTTGAGAACTGCATTTCTTTGGTTGAAAATTTAATGCTCTGGGTAACTTGTCCGTCGAAATCAATTAATTTGGTTCCGCAGTCAAGACAAAAAATCGAACCTTCTGCATTTGCCAACCGACAACTGGGGCAGCTAATCATTTTCGCTTCTCCTGTGGAGCAGAGAGAAGCAAAGACCGTGTTTTGTATTTTAAGTCCTTACTGCCCTCATCGCTGATGTTTTGAGATTTCAAGATGTTTTGCACTTCCATAAGCACAGTGCTTGCTAAAGAACTCTCGCCTTGAGAAAAGAGATGAGTAGCCAATGTTTGCAAACGTGCAGTAGCAGCTTCGTAACGGCCGTCATTAATATCAACACGGGTACGTTCTTGCATACGATATAGCCTAAGCCTCGAGAGCGCATTTAGGATTAGGTCTGGAGGCGGCTCGGGAGCAGAATCAATTTCAAATTTGGATGTGATGCGCAAACGAATAGGCGGAACAGGCGTAGGGCGCGCAGCAATTGTCACTTTCAAATTTCCATCCAGCAGTATAGCAGAATCAGAGTTGTCTTTTGATGGTTGCACTTCAATTTCAAATAAAACATTAAGAGTTTCGTCTTGCGTGATGGAGCCAAAATGCATTGGTGTATTAATGATGAGCGGTCCCGAATTGGGCTGCAATCGAAAGGCGTATGTGATTTTTGACTGGTCAGTAGGTTTATATTCAAGCATGATGTCATCGGCAAAGACATTTGACAGAGATTCAAATTTTCTAATTAGTATTTTTTGAATATCATCAGGCTGCGCTATATGGACACTACTGCTGCCAGTAGCGCATGCTATTTCATCCAACAAAATGTCGTTCCAATCACTGCCTAATCCCATGCAGGTAATGCCTATATTTTGCTCCCCAGCTTTTTTTGCCAATTGCAGACAATTTTGCTCATCTCCATAGGTATTCCCATCGGTCAGTACGACAATATGATTAACGTAGGCAGATGAGTAATTATGCTGTATTTCTGTATAGCCCATGTTCAAGCCCTGAAAAATTTCGGTGCCGCCTGAGGGCTGAATCAAACGAAGACGCGCCTCCATTCTTCCAGGCTCTGTGACGCGCGAGGCTGGAATCACGACATCGGCTTTGTCGCTAAAAGATACCACGCTAAAAACATCCTGTGGACGTAAGAGGCGAAGGATTTGCGAAATAGATGATTTGACCAGGTCCATCTTGGGACCTTGCATCGATGTGGAACGATCAATGACAAGACAGAGATTCATGGGCGGCGCTACAAATGCATCTTTGCCTTTAATTGCCTCAAGCTCAAGCAATACATACATAATTTGCGGTTCATCAATGCGTACAAGATTAGGACGACTGAAGTGAATTTTATGAGAAACTATATCCGAATGTTTTTCCTCGGGCGGCAGGGTAGCATCGTATTGCGCGCGGCGCACGGGATTAAATAAAGTCTCAAAAGCCAGCTGCGCATCCAGAAAAAGCTCGGTCTCGCCCTCCGCTGTATTTTTATCCGGATGAAGACGCTGCGCAGCTTGTAAATAAGCGCTTTTTATCTCTTCCTGAGCGACATCTCTTTGCACGCCAAGAATTTCATAGTATGTTAGTTTCTTTGCTTGAGTCATAAGGAGCTAAATAAATGTAGTACAGCAAGTGATTTTTATAGACCTGCTGTACTATATTAGTTTTTATTTAACCAATCATTTGCACAAGAACTACACTGATGTTATCTGGTCCGCCTGCGCTATTCGCAGCTTCGACCATAATCTGACAGGCGCGATGAAGAGTAGGGGCTTCCATTATTGCGCGCGAAATATCATTTTCTGAAATCACTCCCCATAAGCCGTCACTGCATAACATTAAGTACCCTGGTTGCGGGAATGGGATCGTGAAAATATCTGCTTCCAAAACTTCTCCCTGCCCAAGAGCACGGATTAGTACATTTCGATGAGGAAAGTTTACGGCTTCTTCGGGGCTAAGATGTCCAAGCTCCTCGAGACGTTTCACTAATGAATGATCACGAGTAACGGGTGAAATTCTACCGTCGGGGAAAATAGAATATGCGCGGCTATCTCCAATATGCGCCATAGTTACCTGTTGACCCAGCACCAGCGCCGCTGTTACTGTTGTGCCGCTGCCGGGCGCTTCACGTTGAATAGCACGATGAGCATCTCGAATGCTGGCTTCCATCATCTCTTGCAAAGATTCCTGCATGGGCTGGGACGGCAAATTGAAGAGATAGGAATGAAAGGCTTTTAAAACATACCCTGCAATAATACGAATCGCCGTGTTACTTGCTACTTCGCCATATTGATGTCCACCCATTCCGTCTGCCACAATATACAATCCAAATGGAATATTGCCAGAATGCCCAGCGATCGTGGATGTAATGGCAAGCAAACTATCTTCATTATGCTCACGCTGCTTGCCAACAGACTGCCCACTGCCCACAATTAATTGTTGAGTCTCATATTTAACAGTTTGGTTCTGCAAAATAGACTGAAGCTGTAAATCTGATAAGGGCGCAGTCGTTGCAAAATCAACAGGCTGAGGCTTTGGAGCCGGGGTCGCATCTTCGCCTTTGCCGAACAATTTTCTAAAGAAATCAGCCACAGAATCTCCTCTACCTTATGCAAGAAATGCATAAACTTGATGATCGGTAGAACCAACATAAACCACATCATCAAATATACACGGGGAACCGGTAATTTGCCCGGTCGTTTGAAACTTCCAGCGCAAGCGCCCCGTGCGATACTCAAGACAATATAACGCACCGTCTATAGACCCACAATAAAGTGAATCTTTATAAATAATAGGTGAACTGCTTACTTGATTGTCCGTATGGAAGCGCCACACTTCTTTTGCATTACGCGCATCCACACAATAAATATACCCATCTGAAGCGCCAACAAACACATAATCATCAGCCAAGGCAGGGGATGAGACAGAGCCCTTGCCAAGCCGAAAACGCCACAGTACAAATCCATTTTTTGCATCCAGCGCATACAGCGTGCTGTCTAAAGATGTAAAATAAACAGCTTGTGCAGTTGCCACCGGAGATGACGTGATCGAACGCTTTGCCTGAAAACGCCACTTTGCCGAGCCACGAAAATCAAGCGCAAAGAAATCGCCGTTTTCTGAACCCACATAAACCAACTCATTAGCAACAAACGGCGTAGAGTGGACATAATCACCTGTCTGAAATTTCCAAACACCACGCCCTGTATTTAAATTAACAGCATGTACCGCGTCATCATCAGAACCAAAGAAAACATGTCCTTCGGCAATTCTGGGCGATGAACGGATTTTCCCCTCGGTTTGGTAAGTCCATACAACTTTGCCAGTACGGCTAGCAATAGCATGTAACTTTTTATCCTCTGAACCGAAAAGCACATTTCCCTCATAAATAGTAGGCCGAGTCACAATCCCAGCATCAGAAGCATACTTCCATTGGAACTTCCCATCCGCAGCGCTTAGTGAATAAAGATTATTATCGTAACATCCTAAATAAAGATTCCCTTGAAATAAGGTGGGCGTGCCGCGCACTTCATCTTCACATTTAAATGTCCACAAAGGTTTAATTGTATTGGATTGAGCCGGCAAAGCAGTAGAAATACGTGTCAAAATACCGGTCTTCTTTGCTACATTGATGATCGCATCTTTCATATCGTTTGCACTTTGAAAACGATCCGCGATATTATATTGTAAAGCAGTGTTAATAATAGCTTCTAACTCGACAGAAACATTCGGGTTAATTCGTTTTACTGGACGTTCTGCAAATGAAAAGGGAGGCTCAACACGCGGGTCGCGGCGCGTAAGTGCATGATGCAAAGTAGCACCCAAAGAATATATATCTGCAACATGAGATGCTTCACCACGATATTGCTCCGGCGGAGAGTATCCTTCCGTTCCAATCATCGTGCCCTTTTGCCCAGACTGAAAGGCCTTGGCAATCCCAAAATCTACCAAGACAACATCTCCATTATGATTAATCATAATATTGGACGGCTTCATATCACGGAAAATAATTGGGTCTGGCTTATGCGCATGCAGATACGCAAGCACATCACATAACTGCACCGCCCAGCTAATCACTTGATCTTCAGAAAGAAAACCCTGAGTATCAGAAATCACCGCTTCCAAATCTTTGCCCATTACAAATTCCAAGACAAGATAGGCGCGGTCATCTAAAGAGAAATAATCGTAAATGCGCGGGATGGCAAAATGATTTAAAGTTGCGAGTAAATTTGCTTCACGCTCAAAGTTTTGCAAAATCGCCTGACGAACCAAAGGATCAGGAGCCATATTAATCATCTCCTTCACCGCCACTAACTTCACTACACTGGGAAAATGCAAATCGCGCGCACGATAAACAGAGCCCATTCCCCCAACACCGATGACTTCTTGAATATTATATCGGTCAACCAATGTTGTATTAGGCGCTAATTGTTGTCGTGGCTTATTATCATTGTTGCTTAATATCTGAGTCGAGTTGTTTTCCAGTGTCGTCTCCTGCCATTCAACACGGCAAATCAAATTATAGTGCCCACTCTCATGTTTTGCAAAGCCCTATTTCTTACAATTCTATTGAACTTCTCTTGCCACTAGGCTCAAACTAAGGCAAAATCACCTTGCACAAAACGATATTAGCAAAACACCCAAATTACAGGAGCCATTGATAAAAATGACCCAACATCCATTAGCAGGAGTCTACGCCGCGGCTGTGACTCCTTTGAAACTCGACTCTTCCCTCGACCTTGAATCTGTTCCCGTTTTCTTGAAGTTTCTCGCATCTCGAGGCTGTCACGGCGCACTGTTCTTTGGCACCACCGGCGAAGGACCTTCCTTCTCGCTCAAAGAACGCGAAACATTAATGCGTTCAGCGCGCGCGTTTCGCCATCAAGTACCGGGTTTTAAATTATTGGCAGGAACAGGCACGCCCAGCCTAGACGAATCGATTCAATTAACCAAGCTTTCCTTTGAACTTGGCTACGACGGCGTTGTGGTTCTGCCCCCCTATTATTTCCGCAAAGCAACCGACGAAGGCTTATTCAAATGGTTCAGCGAATTGATCAATAAAGCAGTCCCAAAAGATAAATATGTGCTTGGCTATCATTTTCCAAACGTCGCAGGCATTGGTTTTTCTATTGACCTATTAAAGAGACTAAAAGACGCCTTCCCTGTTCAATTTGCCGGCATAAAAGATTCATCGCATGATGCAGACCTAACACGCACCATTGGCAACGCCTTTGGCGAAGATTTACTCGTACTCAACGGCACCGACTCGTATCTTCAACTAGCCATGGAAAATAAAGCCGGCGGATGCATTACCGCGCCCGCCAACCTCATCTCTCCAGAATTGCGCGAAGTATGGGATTTGATGAAAGCCAGCAAAGATACCACCCAAGCCCAAGCCCGCGTCACCGAACTGCGCCATGCCATTGAAAAATATCCGCCCTTTCCTCCCACCATCAAAGCCTTACTTCATCACTTATATAAACTCCCACGCTGGACAGTCAAACCGCCGCTGGAAGAACTAGACGAGAACAGCATAGCACAAGCAGTCGAAACGTTAGAACGTTTAAACGTTTAAACGTTAATGAATTCAATGACCTACCGTCTCCTCATCACTCCTCCCACCCGCGGGGCATGGAACATGGCTGTGGATGAATCCATCCTTGAGCACATTTATCGCGGCGAAGCAAAGCCTACCTTGCGTTTATACGCTTGGGATCCGCCTTGCTTATCATTGGGTCATGCACAGCCGTTTAAAGATGTAGATATTGAACGGCTGCAAGAACGCGGCTGGGAAGTCGTCCGTCGTCTCACAGGCGGCCGCGCCATTCTACACACTGACGAATTAACCTATTCCATCATCGGCAGTGAGACCGAACCCGCGCTCGCTGGCACTATCTTAGAATCCTATAACCGCATTGCACAAGCATTGCTCAAGGCTGTATATGATCTAGGCTTGCCTGTTGAAATGAAAAAAGCGGAGCATGTTTCAGGCGCGAGCAACTCAAACCCCGTTTGCTTTGAAGTTCCGTCTTCTTATGAAATTACCGTCCACGACAAAAAACTGATCGGCTCTGCACAAGCCCGCAAAAAAGAAGGCGTGCTCCAACATGGATCTCTACCTCTTTACGGAGACTTAACCCGCATCTGTGATGCAATTATCTTTTCAGATGAAGCTACTCGCGAAAAGGCAAAAGAAAGATTATTAAAGCGCGCAACAAATGTTGAAATAGAATTAGGAAAAAAAATAGATTGGCAAACAGCCGCTCAAGCCTTCATCTCTGCTTTTGAACTTCAACTTGGAATTAAACTGACAGCCGAAGAGCTATCGCCATCTGAAGCCTCTCGTGCCAATGAATTAGTACAAGAAAAATACAACCACTCCACTTGGACCCAACGCGCCTAACTGATAACTAATAACTAATCACCACCCTCAGGAACCTTCATGCTCATCCATTCCTCTCCCCAATTACTCACCCTCGCCGGCGGACCCCAGCGCGGACAAACCCTCGGCACACTCGGCATTATTGAAAATGGCGCAGTCGTTATTCAAAATGAAAAAATTATCGCCGTTGGCAAAACAGATGAACTCAAAAATGCATATCCCAATGAACGTACATTAGATGCCAGCAATTGTGTCATCATGCCAGGCTTTGTTGACCCGCACACACATTTAGTTTGGGCAGGCGACCGCGCCGATGAATTCGAAATGAAAATGGGCGGCATGGCATATCTCGACATCCTCGCATCGGGCGGCGGCATCCTCTCCACGGTCAAAAAAACGCGCAGCGCCAGCACAGAGACTCTGCTCACAGAGAGTCGCGCGCGTCTCTTAAGGATGTTTACACATGGCACCACCACCGCCGAAGCAAAAACAGGCTACGGTCTGCAAACAGAAACAGAATTACGTTTGCTAGAAACGCTGATCGCTCTTAGCAATGAAGGTCCCATTGATCTTGCAATTACCTTCCTCGGCGCACACGCTATCGCACCCGAGTATAAAAATAATCCGCAAGGCTATACAGATGAAATTGCCAACAGTACACTGCCAATGTTAAAAAATTGGTGGGCAACTCACGCACCCGAACTGCCTCTGCCTTTTGTGGATGTCTTCTGCGAAACAAAAGCATTTGACCTTGAACAGTCGCGTCAGATCTTAACCCGCGCTGGGTCGCTGGGATTCCCGCTCAAGATCCACGCTGACGAGTTTGACAACCTCGGCGGCACATCTCTCGCGGTTGAATTAGGTGCGGCATCCGCAGATCATTTAGTGCGCGCATCTGAAACAGATATTCAAGCCTTAGGAAAATCCGATACGGTTGCAGTAGCATTACCATGCACCCCATTCGGGCTCGCAGAAAAAGAGTACACCCCCGCCAAGAAGCTCATTGAAGCCAACGCAATGCTCGCCCTCGCTACAGACTGCAACCCCGGCACCGCCTGGAACGAATCGATGCAGTTCTCAATTTCATTGGCATGTCGTTATATGAAGATCACCCCTGCACAAGCCATCGCCGCCGCAACGATTAATTCAGCCCACGCCATCCGCAGGGCAGATTCGGTCGGCTCCATCGAAGTTGGAAAACAAGCTGATATGTTAATTCTCTCCATCCCAAATTATCGTCACCTTGGGTATCGCTTTGGCACCAATTTAGTAAAACAAGTAATTAAACGCGGAAAAGTATATTCAGTGAATGTTGGATACTCACAAACCTTATAATAACAATGGAAATTGTTTAGGAGAAAAAAATAAAAATGAAAATAAATATCATTGGCGTACCGATAGACCTTGGCGCAGACCGCCGCGGTGTAGACATGGGACCCAGCGCAATTCGTTACGCACAGCTGCAACCTAAACTAGAAGAGCTCGGTTATGAAGTAGAAGATGAAGGCAATATTGAAGTTGCCATTGCAGAAATGTGTAAGGTTACAAACCCAAAACTAAAATATATTGACTGCATCGTCCCTATGGCGCGGCGGTTGGCTGGCTCAGTAGCAACTTCAATACAAGCGGGTAATTTTCCGCTGGTATTGGGCGGAGATCACAGTATCTCACTTGGGTCTGTGCGCGGCGCGGCAAAGCATAAAAAAATTGGCGTTATTTGGGTAGACGCTCACGCAGACTTTAACACAGACAAAACTACACCATCTGGCAATATACATGGCATGCCCCTTGCCGCCCTTTCTGGCATGGGCGAGAAAAGCTTGGTGCAATTATGGGACGAGATTATTCCTGTTATTGATCCAAAAAAAATCGCGGTCATTGGCGCGCGCGATCTTGACAGCGGCGAAAAAGAAAACCTACGTAAAGCAGGCGTGATGGTGATGGGCATGGAACAGATTGACCGTATGAGCCTCGTTACTGTGGTAGAGAAAGCCATTGAACGCATCAGCCGCGATGTAGATGGAATCTATCTTTCATTTGACATGGACTCAATGGATCCACAGCACGCGCCGGGGGTGGGCACTCCTGTTCCTGCAGGCTTGACCCAGCGCGAGGGGCATCTCATTTGCGAGATGGTCGCTGAAACAGGCAAACTAATTGGCATGGATATGGTAGAAGTGAACGCCATCCTCGATATTCAAAATCAAACCGCCGCGCTGGCAGTGGAATACATCCTCTCTGCGCTAGGCAAACGCATCTGGAGTGAATAGGATAACCATGAGCAATTCCCCAACCCTTAACGACCTTGAACTATTGGCACGTGCTGCAGGAGAAATTTTACGAGCAGGCTATCAACGTGAGCATACAGTGAAGTTCAAAGGCGTAATTGACCTTGTGACCGAAGTGGATCATGAATCTGAAGCCTACTTGCTCGGTGAAATCCAAAAGAAATTCCCTGACCATTACATCCTTGCAGAAGAAAGCGGGGAAACACAGGGAAATAAAAATCATGTTTGGTATGTTGATCCGCTGGATGGGACAGTAAATTACGCACATCATATCCCTATGTTTTGTGTATCAATTGGGTATGCGCTCAATGGGCAGGTTCAGCTTGGAGCGGTGTATGACCCGCTGCGTGATGAAATGTTCAGCGCCGAACGCGGCAAAGGCGCATGGCTTAATGGAAAAACGATTCGCGCATCTACTGTCACTGAACTGCAAAAGAGTTTACTAGTAACTGGCTTCCCCTACGATACATGGAACACCAAACTGGATAACTTTAAGAATTTTGAACGACTCGCAAAAATGACTCAAGGCGTACGCAGGCTTGGCTCTGCCGCACTGGACGCTGCCTATGTAGGTGCAGGTCGTTTTGACGCCTTCTGGGAATTATCGCTCAAACCATGGGATGTAGCCGCGGGCGGATTGATCGCCGAAGAGGGCGGCGCACGCGTCACCAATGTACAAGGGAACGCCGATTACATTTCTGCACCACAATCTGTGATCGCCGCGGCCCCAGGAATTTACGATATGCTATTAAAGGAATTAGCGTAAATCTTTTAAGACGAGTTTATATAACAAAAAAATCCTCCGTTGGGAGGATTTTTTTGTGAGCGCGGAGAGGGTCGAACTCTCAACAAATAGCTTAAAAGGCTACTGCTCTGCCATTGAGCTACGCGCCCATCTTCTTGAGCGGTGTGCATTTTATCACGTGAACATGTCATCGTCAACGTAATAGCTAGCTTAAGTCACCAGCATCAAATAAGGAAACGCCCATTGTAAAGAATCGGGCTTAGGCGGGAAGAAGCGCAGGTATAAAAAAACCGAGCCTTTCAGCTCGGTCATCCTTATCACAAGTGGCTCAAATCAGGTCATCCATGTTGTCATCGTCGTCAGCGTCAAGTTCATATTCAACACTGTCACGCTGCATGTAGACCCACAACAAAAGCACATCGCCTTCTTCGGTTTTTACATTTCGTGCCGCAAGGATCGGCGCGGTTTGCTCAAGACCCATATCATCACGATAATGTAAATGAATCTGCGATTTCGTGCTCCACGCGCGATAACAGCGCTCTATTAGCGCACGCCCATTGAAAGTGCGCAAACGAGTCAGCGCAGGCACAGACAAAGCAGGACCTTCATTTAAGCTCATTGCCCAGCCATCGTTAGCGTGTTCGAACACGGGCGGCGGACCTTCGATTATGGTTATTTTTTCCATAGACGGGGAATATACCACAAAAAAACTAGATAAACCTTGCGATTGCTTTTGCAAGCCCAGGACCATAATAGATCATGCCGCTATAAATTTGTACCAACACCGCGCCCATCTCCAAGCGCTTATGCGCATCTTCAGGGTTCATAATTCCACCCGCGCTAACCACTGGAATTTTTCCATTTAAAAGCTTAATCGTTTGATGAAGAACCGCTTCGCTCTTAAGCCTAAGCGGGCTGCCACTTAAGCCGCCTGCTTCAAGCTGATGCTTTGATACGAGCCCCTCGCGCGCAAGCGTTGTGTTGGTAACAATTACGCCATCCATGTTAGCATTTAGAATGGCTTCAAGAGCATCATTCAACTCGGCATCTGTTAAATCTGGCGCAAGTTTTACCAAGATAGGCAATTTCTTTTGCAATGCTTTTTCTTCAATCACACGTTGATGATGCAATTGAGTAAGTAAACTTTCCAACGCGGCTCGTCCCTGTAATTGACGCAAGCCGACTGTATTTGGCGAACTGACATTTATGGTCAAATAGTTTGCATATTTAGCAAAACTTTGCAGCAATGAGAGATAATCTAAAACTGCTTCTTCGTTGGGTGTATCTTTATTTTTGCCGAGATTAATACCCAGCATACAACCTGCCATATTTTTCTGCAAGACAATATCCAATCGTCTTTGCAAAAATTCAGCGCCTCTTGATGGGAAGCCCATGCGATTGACCACAGCTTCATCCTCGACAAGCCGAAAAACGCGCGGAGATGGATTGCCAAGCTGAGGCTGAGGCGTGACCGTGCCAATTTCCACGTGACCAAACCCCAGCGCAGTGAGTCCGCGCATGGCTAAGCCATCCTTATCATATCCAGCGGCAAGCCCAATTGGATTCTTAAATTTTAATCCAAAGGCTTCCACTAGTTTTTGCGGAGCTGAATATATCTTCTGCAATATCCAGCGCACTTCAGGAATTTTCCCTGCCAGCCTTAATGCCTGCAAAGAAAGCGCGTGTGAACGTTCAGGATCCAGCTTGAAAAGAAAAGGGCGAATAAGGAAATACATTTATTTTTCTATTTGTAAGGGTACGCTATTAAAACTTTTTTTGACCACTGGCATTCAAAAAATATTGCACTACTTCTTCTTCAGGATGAGCAATGTTCATTAACGCGAACATTGCCGCCAGTTCACCGCGATGATGGGTATTATGGTTGGGCACATGCGCCATCATCTGCCAGAGCGGCAAAGTAAAGGTCTCGCCTTTAGGATTGGTATACGAAGTGGGCTTCTGCAAACTTTCATCACTTTGATTCGCAAGAAATGCCAGGATGTTTTCTTCCACTTTTAGCCAAGTATTGAGAATAGATTCAGCTGTAGGAAAATCTTTTGCATCCAGCAAAATAATCTGCTCACCGCGCCAACGTTGGGGCCACATTTGTTCCGAGCTCATCATGTGCACGAGAATCGCGTGAACACTCTCCCAAGAATGTCCATGTTTATGAAAGAGCTGTTCTTGGGTCAGTGTTTCTGCTACGGCAAGATAACGCTTATTTGCCCAATAATTATATTGATAGATCTCAGTAATATAGGGTTTGATTTCCATAACTCTTATTGCCTTTCTTTGGAATATTCTTCCATGTTTATGGTATTAGACTTTATCCACAGACTACACAGATCTTCGCAGACCTTTCTCTTGTAAATTTCAACTCTGTGCAATCTGAGAAATACTCTGCGATTACAGTGTCTGTGGATTATTCCTGATAATACCTATTATTTAGTCATCACTTGGCGCAAAGTTCAATTCAATTTTATTGCCAGCAGGATCGTTGAAAAACAATTGACGATTGCCCGCATCTGGGATTTGCGCATGTATGAATTGCACCTGATGCTTTTGAAGATGCGCTTCCATCTCAACACGGCTGACGCACGTGAATGCCAAATGATCAAATGTGCTAATCACATGCACTGGTCGAACATCTTGCGGCTCTGATTCTGAGAGATGCAAAACAGCTTGATCCCCAAGATATAACCAATATCCGAAGCCTTGAAACGGCGGACGATAGCCTGGCTGTAATCCGATCACGTTAACATAAAAGTCTCGCAGTTTATCAAGCAGGGCGCGGTCTGCGCAAAGGTTGTAATGGTTGAAACCGATAACAGGCATGTCTTATTCCAATCTGATTCGTATTAGTGCTTATGTTTTTATCTTACACCAGCTAAAGGGATGCGTATATCAAAAGAAATTATAAGTTTTCGTAGACGTAAAAAATGTAATCTTGAGAGGTTGTCTTGACTCCCATATCATTTAGCAGTCTAAGAAGCTGAGCACGGTGATCTGTGCCATGATTCGCTACATGCAGAAGCACTTGCCATAGAACAAGGTCTTTATCTTCTTCTGGTTCTTTAATCGGCTTATCAAACAACATTTCATCCTGTAATTTCGCAAGATAATCACGTATGGTTTGCTCAACACTATCCCAGCGTGCGCGGATGATTTCCCGATCATCAGAGGAGGCAGGCTCATATGATTCCGCAACTTCAACGCCACGCAGACCGCCAAACCAAGCATCATCCACATTCATCAGGTGAATGATCTGGTCTCTAACAGATCCATGCGAGTATTTTGCATCTTGAGTAAATTGTTCATAAGATAGCGAAACAACATAACCCTCCCATATTTTGCGATTTTCAGAAAAGTGATAATTATAAAAATGGCGAAAGGCATTTGCATTCATGTTTTAAATTATTCCTTTGTATGCGTTCAGCAGTTTGCGACATCGTCTCTTGAGTGAATACTAACAGGTGTGTATTTCAACATGCCCTCAATTTTATTGAGGGCATGTTTTATTGAATTATAACCTTAAGCTTTTTTGATAACTTACCATAAAGCAGAAATTTAGATTTTGAATGTTATGGATTTCTTATTGAGAGTGAAGGAATGATCGAATCATGTAAAACAGATCCTAATCCTTCAAAGCCGTCTATTTCATTGGATGGGCTGCGAAAAGCATCGCCAACGTAAAACTCAAGTATAGTGCTAAGAGATTTATCGGCGACAACGAATACATAAGTTGTTGAATACCTTGTTTCAGATGGTACTTCAACTGGACAAGGTGAATTCGCCGTGCAAAGCAGTAGTGATAAATCGCTAATTACTCCTCTATATTTTACAGTCCAATCTTCGGAAATTGTGAATAAATTGATTAGCTCTAGTCCTTCGCAAAAGATCGGAGCAGGTGTTGCCCCTGCATCAAAATCTGTTGAGACAACACATTTGCCCGGTATAAGCGATGAAGAAACAAGATATGGGTGCACTATAATATCAAAACTCGCACCATTTGATTCTTCAATCCGATATATTGGAACTGTTGTAGTAGAACTTGAAATATTTTCATGGACAGTGAAATCTTCGGGAATTTCAATTAAATATTTATCGGCAATCAACACTTTTTTAACTATAGTGTTTGATGGTGATGCAGAAGTTGGGAACGCAATTTCAATTGGGGCGGCGGCAGGCACAGGAACAGCAGTCACGAGTGGAGCACAAGCATTAATTATTAAAGCAATTATCAATATGGTTAATGTTTTATTCATTGTCATCTCCTTGCAGGAAATGACGAATGGCGGGTCTATAAAGTTCCACTAAGTCTTTGTCCAAAAACAAGTTGCTCAATTTAGGGTAAAACGCCCTTGAAAGTGAACAAAAGAGTTCAAGTTGTTTTTGAACAAACCCTCTTAGATGGTTTGTTTACTTTATTCCCAATTTACAAGAGAAGCGCCTAACATTTTAAGCAGCGATTCGGTGAGTATGGCAGATTCTTTACTTTGCAGCCTTCTTCATCCTTTTCACAGACTCAGTCACCAGTTCTTTCAAAACTTTCTTATCCACATCCTCTAACTTTTTGATATATAAACAGCCTACGCTGGTTTTATATTTTCCAAGCTTTTTAAGTAAATCTTTATGTGCTTCAAAGCCGCCCATTAAATACAAGGTTAGGTTTTGTTTACGAGGCGAGAAGCCCGTCAACATCCAATCACCTTCACGTCCACTGGCGCCTTTGTAGTGATAACTGCCAAACCCAACAATGCTCGCTCCCCACATTTTCGGTTCTTCTTTTGTTACTTGTTTCATGATCTTGAGGATTTCATAACAATCTTTGCGGGCTTGCTCAGCTGCAACAGAGTTGAGGAATTTTTCGACGCTGGCAGTATTAACTTTTGTTTTTAGCTCAGACATTTTTTGCCTCTACATTTTGAAAGAATGGTTTGACATTACTGTAGACTTTGCAAGGAACTGCCCAAAATGACGACGAACCCATCTGCCTACCTCAATGCTCTTACGGAATCCCCAGCGCGCGTTTGTTAGGCGGCAGATATTTTTATTCGTCTTTAATATTTATGCCAAAAAACAACCAACCAATCCAAATTGCTGTGAGCAGAAGCGCAACAACTAGCGGAAACCAAAAAGCCATAATTACACAAAGCGTATAAATAACTAACGCAAAATAACCATTTCTCAGAATGATGCGCATGGCATGAGTTGATTTCTCGTTTTTCGTTAATGGGTTAGGCTTAAGCGCTGTTTTAGATAAAAGTATCCAAGAGATCGCATTCAAAACATTGATCACAGCATAAAGAACAACAGCGGGTGCGGCATGATTTGTAAAAAGATATTTACTTAACAAAGCCGTTGGAAAAGGAAGAATAACGATCGTTAGTAACATAAACCCATTTGCATAGATAAAGCTGTGAGATGATTTATGGATTAAGGTTAACGCAGCATGATGATTGACCCAGCTAATTAAGATAATCATAAAACTTAAAAGAAAAGCAAAAACAGATGGGAGAAGATGTTGAAGTGCAAGCCAAAATTCATTTGTTGTATTGATCGTTTCGCTTGAAGGAATTTTAATATCAATAATCAATAGTGTTAATGCGATTGCGAATACCCCATCGCAAAAGGCTTCTAATCGTGAGTTAGTGTTTGATGCTGCCATAATTGTCTCATTGTTTGAATTGCAAGATTATGCAGGAGCTTTGTTCCAGCGCTTAGTTCAACGGTTTGCGTTCGCGGAGCATCCCTTAAAGGGGACTTTGGCGCTGGGGCGGACGTGGACTCTGCTTGGGAGTAGAAAAAAACTCGAAGCCACGCTGCGCGAAATGCTTTTCCCTTTAATGGTGCTTTTGCTCTTGACTTTCAAGACAGTTGCTGCACGCTTTGTTAGCCTGCGGTTACTGGCTATCTGCCCGATTTCTCGAAACTCGATATACCTCAAAATGCACCGGAATAAACAATTCTAATTGTATTTTCAAACTTCTTTGCCCCGAATTCTACGCAAAAAATTTCGAAGATTTACCAAGAAACGTGAACCAGTATAGAAATACGTATCGTATTCACCTTTTGGTACATAACCTAACTTTTTTGCTAAACCGGCTGACATTTCAGTTGCAGCATCCCAATTAGGGTCAATGTTATTTTCAAGGCATTCAACAATCAAAGCGGCACTAGTAGCTGACGCTAGACTTTGCCCACGATATTTCTTATGTGTGTTGACTTGTACTTCAATCCCATTAGAGCAAACTGCCCATGTAGAAGCAAGGCACACTATTTTCTCATTTTCCAATGCGCAATACCCAAAGCCACGCTTGATAAAATCTTCGGGCGAAGTAAAGCAGGTCAGGTGATTTTCAGTCAATTCACTCTTTTTAAGCGCGATCTGCTGGGCGCGATGCAAATCAATCCGTTCAATTTTGAAGCGATCAGAAAGTTGTAATTTCAACCCATTCAATCGGCTTAAATCTAAACTTTCACTGCTAAAAGCATATCGTTTTAGGGTAATCACTTTTCCTTGGTGAACTTCATCTAGCAAAGTCTTCCACTCTTGCGCGCCTACCCACAGCATTGTGAACCGAGGTAACGCGGACAAGTATTCGCGGGCGGCTGGATGTTTAGCATCACCACCAAGTATTTGAATCTTGTTTTCATATATACTTAAAGCTACAACCTGAGGGTTTTCCGCATTATTAACCAGCACTTTCCCCATTGAGCCTTCCAGAATTGCATCTGCGATATAGTCCCATTTGTACTCCGGGAATAACATTCGCAGCTTATGGCTTTGATACTCTTTGAGTTCTTCCATTTATTCAGTCGCCTTTCTATATATCTAATTTCTCGTGCCTAATTTGAAGTTTTTAGCAGACTAACTATGTTTTATACGGCGGATGGCGGTTATACACCCCATTTTGGGGGATTATACAGCGGTGCGCCGTATAACTCCTTATATCCTGCAAAACAGCATTATACGCCTAGCCGCCCAAAACCACAATTTTCCAATCAGAAAACGCCCTGCCTCGCCATTGCCTCATAAAGCCCGCCCTAACCTCACTGCCAAATACTTCCCTCCACTTTCCACTTTCTATTTTCCGCTCCCCACCACTTTCTACTTTCCACGCCCTATTCCCCCATCCACCAATAACAGCCTTTATAATCAAGAATATGAAAGAAATCATCTACTCACGAAATGCTGTTTATGAAACCTTGCGCGCTGGGCGCAGGCAGGTCTTTTCTATTGAAGTTGCCGAAGGCGTGCAGGAAAAAGGGCGTGTTCAAGAAATTATGGAAATGGCAAAAGAACAAAAGATAAAACTTCTGCGTGTGCCGCGTGCCAAGCTGGAAAAATTGCATGCCAACCATCAGGGCGTGGCGGCAGAGGTCAGCAGTTATCCTTACACCGATCTCACCGAGATCATTAACCTCGCCCATCATCAAAACGAACCCCTCTTTGTCTTACTGCTGGATTCGTTAAACGATCCGCAAAATTTTGGCACGCTATTACGCACCGCCGAAGTGGTCGGCGTGCATGGTGTGATCATGCCCTTAGCCAGAACTGTAGAAGTCACTCCCGCCGTGGTCAATGCCTCTTCTGGCGCCAGCGAACATTTATTAATTGCGCAATGGAATCTTTCGCAAGCCATTGATGTCTTAAAAGAAGCTGAGGCGTGGATCATTGGACTCGAAGGCAGTGATCAGGCTCAGGCTTTAGAAAAGACGCGTTTAGACGGCGCGATCGGCTTGGTGATTGGCAGTGAAGGCGAAGGCTTGCATGATCTCACTCGTAAGAAATGCGATCTATTGCTAAAACTGCCGATGAAGGGCAAAATCGAATCATTGAATGCGGCGGTAGCTGGTTCAGTAGCCCTATACCTAGCCTCGCTGGCAAGAAAAAAATAAAAATAATATGTCGTTGCGAGGGCGTTTTTGGTTTTTGCCCGAAGCAACCCCCTGTTATTAGCAGACTGCTTACTCTAAAGAGTACGATGTCGGCTAATAACAAGCGTTGTACTGAGCCTGTCGAAGTAAACGCCTTGCAGCGACATAAATACTCATGGAGAAACACATGCCCTCTGGAACATATCATTTCCCAAAAGGCTTTTTATGGGGAACCGCTACTGCCTCTCATCAAGTGGAAGGCAACAATACAAATAACAATTGGTATCGCTGGGAACAAGAGGGGCATACCAAACACAAAGCAGGCTTGGCTTGCGATTGGTGGGGCGGGCGCTGGCGCGAAGACTTTGACCGCGCCGCAGAAGGCGGGCAAAACGCGCATCGTTTTTCGGTAGAGTGGAGCCGCATTCAGCCCACGCCCGATACTTGGGATGAAGAGGCAATTGAAAAATACCGCGCCATGTTACGCGGCTTGCACGAACGCGGCATCACGCCTATGGTTACGCTTCATCATTTCACCGACCCATTATGGTTATATGATTCTTGTGGCTGGGAAAGAGAAGACATCGTTGCCTTGTTCGAGAAATTTGTGCGCAAAATTGTGGGTGCATTAAAAGAATATGTAAATTTATGGTGCACTATCAACGAGCCAAACGTATACGCCTTTGGCGGTTACCTCTTGGGAGATTTCCCTGCTTGCAGTAAAGGCTTAAAGCCCACCATGAAAGTGATGGCAAATATGATTCGCGCGCACGCCGCCGCCTATCATGCCATTCATCAAATTCAACCCGAAGCGCGCGTTGGCTACGCCTTACACTTTCGCCCGATGGTGGCGCGCAATCCTTGGTCGCCGTTGGATCGCCTTATGCGCAACATTCGTTATAACGGATTCAACATGGGCTTTCCTTCCGCGCTTTCAACAGGCGTAATGCGTTCTCCCATTGGCAATGTCAACATCCCCGAAGCCAAAGGCACGCAGGATTATCTCGGATTAAATTATTATTCAGCAGATACAGTTTGGTTTGACATAAAAAAATCCAGAGAGCTTTTTAGCAACAGCGGCTTTCCCAAAGATGCCGACATGAGCGATACAAAGTTCATCGCCAACATTCCCGAAGGCTTATATAACACCATCAAATGGGCAGTCTATAAATACCCAGATTTGCCGCTGATCGTTTCAGAAAATGGCGTCGAAGATGCCGACGACCACCTGCGTCCGCGTTACATCGCCCAGCATCTTCATCAAGTATGGCGCGCCGTAAACTTCAACTGGCCCGTGCGCGGCTACTTCCATTGGTCACTCGTAGATAACTTTGAATGGGAACGCGGCTGGACTCAACGCTTTGGCTTGTGGGGTCTGGATATCGAAACCCAAAAAAGAATCAAACGCCCCTCAGTAGATTTTTACGCCGCCATCTGCAAAGAGAACGGCATCTCCAGTGAAATGATTCAAAAATATTGCCCCGAAGTTTTTGACAAGTTGTTTCCCTCCTAAAGATATTATGTCACCTGCCCCCTTTAGAGGGTTGCGAGGAACGTCCTTGCTCTTCGTGATGAAGCAATCCCTTCATTGTTGGAGATTACTTACTCTAAAGAGTACGATGTCGGGCAAGATCAAGAGCGCCCTCGCAACCCCCCTTAAGGGGCAATGACATACCATAAATAATATGCCCAAAACCAGACTCGATCTTTTATTAACCGAACGCGGACTCGCCGAATCACGCGCCAAAGCACAAGCCCTGATCATGGCTGGGCAGGTGCGAGTGGACGGTCAAGTCGCGCTCAAGCCTGCCACCGCTGTCACAACCGCATCCAAGCTGACGGTGGACCACGGTCCGCGCTTCGTCTCACGCGGCGGAGAAAAATTAGATGCCGCCCTGGAAGCCTTCGCCATAGATGTCAAAGATGCCACCTGCGCCGACGTGGGCTCCTCCACCGGTGGCTTCACCGATTGCATGCTACAGCGCGGCGCAAAAAAAATATATGCCATTGATGTGGGCAAAGGCATTTTGCATTGGAAGTTACGCACCGACAAACGCGTAGTTGTCATGGAAGAAACCAACGCCCGCTATGTAGAATCACTGCCCGAGCCTGTCTCCTTCATTACTATAGATGCATCGTTTATTTCATTAAAAACATTACTGCCCGTCATCAAAAAATGGGCAGGGGAAAGAAAAATCTTAGCCCTCATCAAACCTCAATTTGAAGCCGGCAAAAAAGACGTTTCCCGCGGCGACGGCGTGATCCGGGACCCTGAAATTCACAAACAAGTTTTGTTAGATGTATTATCTTTTGTTCAACAGGAAGGTTTCTCTATCCTTGGCTTGATCAAATCCCCTTTGCTAGGACCCAAAGGCAACGCCGAATTTTTAGTCTTGCTGGAAACAGGCAACACTGGCAAAGATATACCTGAATTGATCGAAAGCGTAATGCATCAAAAGCACAAGGACACAGAGAACGAAGACCCTTAAACCTTTAAGGTTTTCCTTTGTGTCCTTTGTGTTAAAAAGTCTTTAAGAAATTACTGCGCGCTGAAAAAAATTATTTCCCCTCTGCCTTGACCGGGTTCTTCAAAGCGCCCAGCCCCTCGATCTCTACCACAACTTCATCGCCATTTTTTAACATGCTCACGCCTGCAGGTGTACCTGTAAAGATAAGGTCCCCAGGCTCCAGCGTCATAATGGATGAAATATAAACCACCAATGTGTTTACATTAAAAACCATATCGCGTGTAGATGCCATCTGCCGCATTTGCCCGTTCACGCGGCAGGTTACTACAGCATCCGCGGGATCAAATTCAGTGTCGATCCACGGACCGAATGAACAGAAAGTATCAAAGCCTTTGGCGCGTGTCCATTGCCCGTCAATATTTTGCAGATCGCGCGCAGTAATATCGTTGCCGATGGTGTAACCTAAAATATAATTTTTCACATCCTCCGCCAAGATATGCCGTCCGCGCTTGCCGATCACAGCCACAAGCTCGGCTTCGTGCTCCACCTGAGAGGATTGCGGCGGCAGGAGAATCGCCTCGCCGTTGGCAATAATAGAAGAGGGCGGCTTCATAAAGATCAACGGAACTTTTGGAACTTCATTGCCTAACTCTTTGGCGTGTTCTACATAATTGCGTCCCACGCATACGATCTTGCTCGGCACACAGGGTGGAACCAGCTTGAGCGTGGAAAGAGGCGTTTTCGCTTCTTTGCGTTTGAATCCAGAAAATAGATCGCCTTGCACCTCGCCGACTTTGTCGTTGTTGACCCAGCCATACTGTGTGCCTGCTTCAGTTTGATATCGAACAATTCGCATAATGCCTCCGTTTGTAAACTGCGCAAAAGTTTAGCATAAAAAGCACATTGGTGTATAATGTTGCCCGTTGGGTGCTTAGCTCAGTTGGTTAGAGCACTTCCTTTACACGGAAGGGGTCAGGGGTTCGAGTCCCTTAGCACCCACACTATAAAAAAAGATTCTCTTGATGAGAATCTTTTTTTATAGTGTGGGGTTTCCCCAAAAGGGGACAATGCGAGTCTCTTAACACACACCATAAAAACAATCCCCTTTATGGGGATTGCTTTTATAATTACGCAGTTTGTTTCTTCTTTAACTTATCCACAAATTGTTTGCGGAATTTTGCCACCTTGGGCTCGATCACTACCTTGCAATAGCCCTGATTTGGATTGTTGACATAATATTCCTGATGATAACTTTCGGCAATATAAAACACATCATAAGCGGCTAACTCGGTCACGATTGGGTTTTTCCAAACCTTGGCATCGTTCACTTCGCGGATGACTTGTTCCGCTGTTTCTTTTTGTGCATTGTCATGATAAAAAACAGCAGAACGATATTGTGTACCAACATCATTGCCCTGACGATTGAGGGTTGTTGGGTCATGTACTGCAAAAAATACTCTTAATAGATCTGCGTATGAAATCACATCTGCATCAAAGGTGACTTGAAGTGCTTCAGCATGACCCGTTAACCCGGTGCCGATTATTTGATAACTTGGGTTTGGAATGCGCCCGCCCGTATAACCGGATTCTACGGATTGCACGCCGTTCAATTCATCAAAGACAACTTCGATGCACCAAAAACATCCGCCTGCCAGGGTTGCAATTTCTGTTTTCATTTTCTAGCTCCTTTTCTAATATCAAGTTCTACACTACACATACTCTTCTTACGATTGCATAGACGCGCCTAGGGCATTAGTTATTTCTCGTTATATTTAATTGGTTCTATCTCGCGGTTTGAGTTATTAGAATTCTTCTGCTTAAGAGCGTAATAAAAGGTCTCACGCAATTGAGGAGTAATAATGCTGGTTTGACGATGCCCAGCCAATGTACCGTAAAACTGCATAAAACGAAACCAAAAGATAGAAATAGTATTTTTCCACAACACATGCTCATGAACAGCATGTCGCATATCGCTGATTGTATTCGTTGCTGTTAAACGCAGAAAATCATAAATGTTGAAGTGTGTTTCTGGGTATATCTTCTTAAAAGCCATCGCTTCCCGTCGATAACGGTTGAATACACCTTGCGGTGTTTCGTTGTGAATATGAATGATCTCTGCTTCTGCAACATATGCAATCGTATAGTTTTGTTCCTTCGCCCATTTTGCCCAAGCCAGATCTTCCAAGCCCGTTACAGTTTCATCGTAAATATTTTTTTGCCAAAGACTTTTTCGAATGGCGGCGTTGGCATTGTTGCAAAAGGCGGTCTCTTGATTGGGTTTGCTGACATTTGGATACCATTGATGAAAAATTTGCTGTTCCGAATATTTCGCAAACGCTGGTCCACGCTGTTTGCCGTAGCTGAGCGCTACGTTATTATCTTGAAAAGGATGTAGCAAAGTTTCCAGCCAATCAGGATAGACAGGATAGACATGTGCGCTGGCGATAACGATCAATTCACGCGTCGCTTCTTTGACCCCTATGTTGAGCGAACGCCCAAACGTAAACTCCGCTGATGCGATTCTTTCGATCCGCGCTCCGTATGATTCTGCAATCGCTACAGTAGAGTCTGTCGACCCCGAATCAACGAGAATGATCTCAACATCTTTGACGGTCTGTTGACGAATCCCATCTAACAAACGTTTAATGTGCTTTTCTTCGTTATAGGCGCGAATTACGATGGAGCATTGCATAAAGTTAGATCTGCTTTGTAAATTGAGGGCGCTTGTAATTGACAGCGATCAGCATGGCTAAGAAAATAGGCAGCATGATGTAACTCGTATAAGCATATTCCAATTTGGGGAAAATAAAGATGATCAGTGTAACTCCCGCAGCCACAGCCCATTTTTTCCATAATGCTTCGAGTGTCACATGCTTAATGATCCAAAAGAATAAGGGTATGAGCGGCACATAATCGTAAGTAACAGCGTAGGGTGTTACCAGCAAAGTGAAAAGTAAGCATAGTCCGCTTTTATATAATAGATCATCGTTTTGTGCACGATTCCAAAGCCAGAGTAGGGCGATTCCAAAAATAGTAATAAGAATGAATAGTAGCCATATATTTGGCGATATACCAAGTTGATGCTCAAGAAAAGAATATAAAGTAGCTGGGGTTCTAATGCCTGTTTGTTGGTCGGGTCCATCCATGCCATTGATTAATCCACTGCCAAAACCGTTACGGTTAAAGTTCCACCATTGCGGCAGAATCAGCGTAAAGACTCCAAGCAAAGCGCTGGTGTAAAAAATAGTCCAGTAGATGCTTTGGCGCTGGCGGAATAAAAGATGAGCGATCAAAAACAAAAACAATACTCCCGTTACGTTTGGCTTAGTGAGAAGAAGTATCAATCCTAGGGCAGTTAATGAAGGCTTTTCTTTTTTGATGCCAAGAAAGACCAAAGATAATCCCCAAAACATTAATATTCCAGCCTGTCCGCTTCTTAAACAGAAAATAGCAAGTAGAAAGGATGCGAGCGTGTAAATTGCCCAACGTTCCCAGCCCATTTGCCAGCACATGAATTTACGTATGTTTTCCATGCTGATGTATAGCAGGATGATATTGACCGCGATCCAAAGGGTGCGTGCAATTTGGTATGGAATCAATGTAAATGGAATAAAAAGCAGACAAAACCAAGGAGGGTAAAAATAGGGGTTATTGCCTATAGTGCCGGTGACTTCCTGTAAAATGGGCGCTAGTTGATGGAAGTCGTATGGGTTTCCGCCGCGCACAATAAGAAGCGCCGCTGCATAATAACCGCGAAAATCATCCCCTTCTGTGTTATGAAGATGCAGGCTGTAGGCATTGATGGCGAGAGTAGTCAGCATCATGATGAATGCCAGCAGCATAATTTTTTCAAAGAAAGGATCGTCTTTGAGTTTTTTCATGCGGGCAAAAAAAGTATCACCAGTCATTTTTTTTCATATCCTAGTTTGATCAATAAATCACCTGCGCTATTCTTGAAGATTTTCTTGTGTTCATCGGTAAAGTATTTTTTTCACTCGCCTGTTTTCCCACTGCGGAAGGTCGGGGATTTTTTGGGGTTGATGGATGATTCGAGGGTTTGTAGAATCAGGTTGGGGGGAGTGCGAAGCGTGCTACAGGTGAGGAAATGTTCGCTGATGCGCACATTGAAATTGGCAGGGATGCATAATACGGTGATGAATATACTATGAATCAAGGCAATGGTTTTGTTTTCATTTACTTTTGGTAGGGCGCATCCACTTCCTTTATTTTTTCTAAAAGTTCATCTTTTAAATCTTTACAAATTTTCGAGTTTTCAGTAAATATATTATTTAATTCTTCAGGATCATTTTGCAGATCAAAGACCTCGAATAATGGTCCATGGTCACCAAGTTCTTGATAGCCAAAGTAATATGTTATCTTGTATTTTCCTTTTACCATCATCACAGATGCGGGGTTAAGCGGCTGTGTATCTATGCTGTCAGAAGCCTCTAGCGCAAATACGCCTTTCTCGGTTTCGTTGTTGTTATCAGAGTAGGGAGGCAATACACGTCCTTCTGTCCATTCGGGGATTGTCAAATTGGAAACTTTTGCAAGGGTGGGCAAAATATCCACTGCACTGGTTGCGGAGAATATGTCCACGCGCTTTTGCTGTCCTGGCTCAAGGATCATCAATGGGATTTGAATGACTGGCTGATACAACAATGGCGTCTTATGACCAAATATGTCTCTCTCAAACATCTCACCATGATCCGAAGTAAAGACTACCCAAGTATTATCTGCCAGCCCGCTTTGCTCAAGGAATTTGTATAGCCGCCCAAATTCAGCGTCTACATACAAGATAAATTCATCATACATTTGTCTTTGCCGTTTTTGATATTCGATATTTTGCGGTTTATCAGTGCGCGGACTAAAAAAGCGGTGGCGTGGCTTTTCCATGTAATGCCCCATATCGTCATTTTTGAATACGTCAACATATTCACGCCGTGTATTATAAGGACGATGAGGCGGCAGATAATGGAAATAACCAAAAAACGGTTTTGAGATTTTGCGCAGTTGTTCTTCAAGCCAATTAATGGCATCTTCCAAGAGAAAGTAGCTGTCTTCGCCTGTGTGCGGAATCCCGCGTGGAAAATCATTTAACAAACCCTTTATTAAATTCTGGCGATATTTCTCATATAACTCAGCAAAGAATAACGAATAGGTATAGCCTTTTTCGCCCTTGGTGGCGATTCGATCCCAGCTGATGGGGGCTGTATCACCGTCCCAGGGGAATAATCTGTCAAAAGATAAAGGATTGGAGGTGAATAATTCTTTTTGCGGCTTTAAGAGATCAAGGTCATCATTGAATTGATGTAAAAATCGATCCACGATCGAATTGTGTGAATACCCCACCCGGTAATAATCTTTAAACACATTGAAAATGTTGCGGTGTTCCTTTTCTTTAACTACGCTATCACGTTCACTAAAAGCGCGGTGTGTCCATGGGTAAGTGCCTGTGAGCAGTGTTGCTGTTCCGGGGGTTGTCCAATTGCCGCCCGCATAATGATTATGATATACAGTAGCTTTGTTGGCAATCCGCGCCAAATTCGGCATTGTTTCGCGGCGATAGCCATACATAGAAATATGCTGTGCTGAAAACGTATCAAATACTACCAATAGCACATTCTTTGCAGC
Organism: Anaerolineaceae bacterium; assembly: GCA_009885945.1. GTDB lineage: Bacteria > Chloroflexota > Anaerolineae > Anaerolineales > Villigracilaceae > VFJR01. The sequence goes on along the minus strand of VFJR01000060.1, from coordinate 25,358 downwards.
AGGGTCTTGAAGCGGATTTTTTGGAATATCCACAAAGCGCGACAAAAAAGTGCCCGCAGGCATAGATGACATTAACTTCAAAAAGTCTCGCCGATTTAATGGTTCGTGCATAAATTCCTTTTAATAATGAAAATTTCTAATCACGATAATGATAATTGCCGCCAAGTCTAATATGATATACAAGGCGGATAATAATATAATGTTTTCAAATATAGTCTGTGTGTCTTTTTTAATAACCAGCCAAATTGGCAATGCTGCGCTTAAACTTACTAGAAAAATAAGCATCCCCCAATAGATTCGCGCAGGGTGTCCTGATGTCCACATCCAAGCTGTGAACCATTCTGGCAGGGCATACCCATTGGCGGAATATAGTTGAGCGAGAATTGCCCAAAATGAAACAATCAAATAAAAAGTTGAGATGAGAGCCGTTCTTTTTTTCGTTCCCCAAAATGTTGGCACGAGCAACCCAAGACATAAAACAATTAAGAATATTCCCAAGCTTTCTACTAACGCAAATGCAAGCGCGTAAGAAACTAAGCCTATTGCATCCCAAACATAGGTGCGTGCGGCAACCCAGCTAAAATCCCTAAATGCCATTAAGAGCGACCAAAGATGCAGAGGAAAAGCGCACACCAAAAATATTTGAATGAGACTTTCTTTTGTATAAAAATACTTAATTGTTTTGGATTGTTGAATCATAGGAATGTTTTCAGCTTAAGTGCGAGTATATCAGATGACCGCCATACAGACTAAAGATTTGAAACTAGGGGAGGTCTAATCTCGTGGGCTTTCTAAAAGATTTAACCACAAAGCGCACAAAGAACACGGAGAAAACCTCTTAAAATCTCTGTGACCTTTGTGCGCTCAGTGGTGAAGCGCTTTATGTAGCCCATCATTTTAGACACTCCCGAAACTAGATGCTGGTGAATTGGGATCACCAATTTTTATCTTTCTCATATCCTAGTTTGATCAATAAATCACCTGCGCTATTCTTGAAGATTTTCTTGTGTTCATCGGTAAAATATTTTTTCCACTCGCCTGTTTTCCCGCTGCGGAAGGTCGGGGATTTTTTGGGGTTGATAGATGATTCTAGGGTTTGTAGAATCAGGTTGGGGGGCGTTTGAAGCGCGCTGCGGGTGAGGAAATGTTCGATGATGCGCCTCAAAGTTGAGGCGCGGTCTTCTATCAAATCTTCAAAATGAATCGAAAGCACTTGCGGCTGGTTGAGCCATTCGAGATAAGGTGCGAAGCGTGCCGCGATATTTGGAAATTCAACAGCAGAATTTTCTTTGCCCAAAATACTGACGTTGAGGCGCGCATTGAAATCTGGCAGGGATGCGTAATACTGGTGATGAACGTGGCGAGTTTCCATCTCGGTGACGTAAAAAACGTGCGAGACGACCACATCGCGCGGGTCGCGGAAAATAAAATAGGGAATAAAATTTTCGGATGTGACGCGGGCGATTGCCTCGGGGCGTGCAAAAAGATGAGCAGATGCTACATCGTGCGCAGACAAAGAATCGAGCCAGTGAATGGCTTGCTGTGTAGATTTTTTTATTCCGCTTTCGCCGTCATACTCGGCGTAAAAAGAATGCAGGCGTTTTGAGTAAGGCGCAATTTGTGAAAAGCCTAGCAGGATTTGGTCGAGTAAATGTGTGCCGCTTTTTGGGAATGAAATGCCAAGCAGTGCGGGTAGATCGTTTTGAATGGAGGGGAAGCGCGCGCGTTGAATCGTTTTTTCAGTTTGATAGATAGCTCGGCGCAAAAATGTTTTGATGGACATGCGGTTATTTAACCACAGAAAAGATTTTGTGGCGTTGGGGGTTAAGTTGTTTATAATGAATGCAGGTGGTTTCGATACAGTGTCGGAGACAGGTGATTTTGCATGTATTTATTTATGCCCGCCGCTTACTCAACCACCGGTATTCATACAATCACGGAGATACCATGACCACAAAACTCGATTGGCTTAAACAAGAAATTGATGGATTAAAAGAACAAGGTTTATATAATCGCATTCGCACAATTGGTTCGGCGCAGGGGGCGCGGATTAAAGTGGATGGCAAGGATGTGCTGAACTTTTGCTCGAATAATTATTTGGGGCTGGCGAATCATCCCAAATTGATAGAAGCGGCAAAAGAAGCTACCAAAAAATATGGCGTCGGTCCTGCGGCAGTGCGTTCGATTGCGGGCACAACCGATTTGCATGTTCAACTGGAACAGCGGCTGGCAAAATTTAAGGGCGCTGAGGATGTGATCACGTTTCAATCGGGATTCACTGCGAACTTGGGCGCTATCTCTGCCTTGGTGGGCAAAGAAGATGTGATCTTCTCGGATAAGTTGAATCACGCTTCGATCATTGACGGGAGCAGACTCTCAGGTGCGAAAATCATTCCTTATGAGCACAACGATCCCAAGTCGTTGGAAGAGGCGATTAAAACGAATCTGTCAAATTTTCGGCGCGGATTGATCATCACAGATGGTGTCTTTAGCATGGATGGGGATATTGCGCCGTTGCCTGGTCTGTATGAAGTGGCAAAAAAATATGATATTTTATTTATGGTAGATGATGCACACGGCGAAGGTGTTTTAGGCAAAGGCGGGCGCGGCATTGTCGATCACTTCAACATGCACGGTCAAGTGGATATCGAAGTGGGTACGATGTCTAAAGCATTTGGTGTGGTCGGCGGAATCGTAGCTGGAGATAAAGTTATTATTGAATGGTTGCGCCAGCGCGGACGCCCTTTCCTGTTTTCATCTGCTGTGACTGCGCCAGATGCGGCGGCATGTTTGGCGGCTGTAGATTTGCTGGAAGAATCGACAGAGCTTGTGGATAAACTTTGGGATAATGCAAAATATTTTAAAGCCGAGATGAAAAAGCTCGGCTTTGACACGGGTGTGAGTGAAACGCCTATTACGCCCATTATGTTAGGTGAGGCTCAGCTTGCACAGCAATTTAGCCGTGAATTATTTGAGGAGGGCGTTTTTGGGATGGCAATCAGCTTCCCTACTGTAGCAAAAGGCAAGGCAAGGATTCGCGTGATGATCTCTGCTTCTCACGACCGCGATGACCTAGGTCAGGGATTGGAAGCGTTTGCGAAGGTGGGGAAAAAGTTGGGGGTGATAAAGTGAGCAGTAATCAGTGAACAAAAAGAGGATCATCTTAAGCCATTGGCGTTGATGATCCTCTTTTTACTTATTACTTCCTAATTACCTAATCGCTACTTAGCGTATGCGTCCAAAAATTCATCCCAGCCAGTATTCAAGGCAAAATCAATTTTGGTGCGGTAGTAGGTGTAATTTGCATCTTTGCCCGCCGCGCTAGAGACATAATAAATAGTAATACCATGAGCATCTGGATATCCATTGACATGATGTTCGTTCAGCACAACTCCGTTAACGGCATTCATCACTGCCTGGCTCTTTGCTTTGATATTGGTATCAGCCACATTACGATTGATCTCATACGCCATATCATAAAGGTCTCTATCCATAGGAGCCTGCCAGAAGTCCTGGGTGGCGCCAAAGGCACGATCGTACTTTTTACGATTTGCGGCTAGCCCGTTCTTCAATGCAACCGACCATTGATCTACTGCGGTAATTAATGTTGTAAGTCGGCTATCTACTGCCACTGCGGCCCAAGTCTTATCATTGCTGGCGCTTTGGCTGGTGGCGATGCCTACTTGGTCAGCAGTCATGTTGGGGTTGGCGGCTAATTGTGCAAGCACAAGGTCATATTCCACGCCGTCCCAGCCCACATATTCTTGAGAGCCGGACATTACCGTTGCATACCCACGCCAGGCATTTAATACTTCAATGGATGACATGTTACAGCCGTCATAAGCAACAACATCAATAAAGCCAAGTGATGGTTGCGCTGCTTTTAATTCATCGAGATCAAGAGTGTCTGCATTTGTATCGTCTTGCATTACATAACCGGGATGCCAATTCCAGCCGTGTCCCCAGAAATACAAAGCATAATGATCAGCGGGATAATTTGTTTTTGACCAAGTTACAAAATCAATTAAGGTTTGTTTGTCACCCATGTTGCGTTCGCCCCAATCTGCAACGGCATTTGCGCCATCGGCGGTCATGCCTTGTGTAACGTGGAATAATTTTGTAGTTTGCCAGTCGCCATAGCTGGTATCGTAGCCGGGACCTCTATCTGCAAGCGCAACCACCTGAACGTTCGCGCTGGAGCCGGTGGGGGCAAGTTCTAATTCGATATCTTTGACAACATAATCTTCGAGATTGTTATCCCCCGAAATATAAACCATCACAGTCCATTTTGCTTGAGCCGCAGGCGGCGCAGCTTGGACTGTGCCTGTAAGGGTGGATAGAACGGCGAGCACTGTTGCAACGATCACGATCAAGTGTATTGACTTACGCATGAGTATTCTCCTATAAAATGGGTGGAATTATTTTGCGTTACTGTGCAGATCAATTAACAGGGATAGATAGTAGCGGTGCGGCTCCTTTCACTTATGAAAGGTAGTGTAGCATATTGGGCAAGTGGATACAATAGGCGCTTCCTTAAAAAAATCAATGTTTGTGAAATTTGCGACATTCATGGACCTCCGAGATTTTAAAAATCTCGGAGGTCTTGGAAGCGGGAGAGGGCATCAGCACGGTTGCAAAATAAAATTTTCAAAAAATTATTCTATCTCCCCCGCCTGCCTTAAAATTTTCTGATACAGATTGTCAGAAATAAAGAAGCCAATTTCTCGGCGTAGCGATATCATTGCTGCGCCAATTGAAGTTATTTTCCCCTGTTTTTTCGCGCTTAATAAAACCCCAAGAATCCCAATTGTTTTTAACCCCAGCGCTTTGGCTCGTTCGCGGCCAATACGCTCATCCACCACGATCATTTCCATGCCCAAATCCATTGCCAGTGTAATTGCTTCTGACTCGCCTTTGTGCAAATCCAATGAAAGTGACTGTGCAAGGTGTGTATTTTTGATAGCTTGAAGATTAAGCCACCCAGCATTCAATGCTTTTTGTATAGCTTCTGTGCCGCGGAAATCATGCTCTACTTTAAGTTCGTCTAAAACAGCTTGCGGTATAAAAACATTTCCAAATTGTTCGTGAAGCAGATCTAAATACCCTATAGATGCAAGACCCAGAATTGGGGATGTGTCGCTAACGATTGGCATAGGCTATATCGTCATCTAGGTTTTGTTCGTCATAGTGACGAGGGATATTGCGTTTGCCGAGTAGAATGCTAAATTCAAGCTGTGTGATCTCTGCCAACTCACAAGATTTTCCAAAGGAAAGTAAACCTTGCGCATATAAGCTCAAGGAAAGCTCCACTTTTAGTTGATGCGATTGTTCATTACGCGGAAGTCGTATTGCTCGCGCAACAGAATCTGGTATTTCAAGCAGGATTGTCATAGCTTACCTCACACATGTATTATACATCCAAAGAAAAAGCAAATAATTCCTTAATTGCCCATCGTTTGCTTTTTTACAAATTTATCTAGCGCAGATAAAACAAAAGCCCTGCTCCAAGCGCCGCCAAGCAAGCCATTAACCCAATACCAATTCCAACTCCCAGCATTAAGTTTGAACTCTTATCATCCTGAATCGCAGATGGCGTTTGAGAAATACGCGGCGTAACAGACGGCGTGGGCGCTTGCGCAAAATTGGAAGTTTGTTTCCCTGCCATTAATGGCGAGATCACCGAAGTCATCCCATATTGTTTTAACATATTGAAAGCGCCTTTTATTTTGTCACGCATCTCAGGCGGCAGTTCATCCATGCTGTTGTACATTTTGCCGTTTAAATTAATAGAGCTTGAACTGGTGTACGCGTTCAGTACTTTGTTTGCCATATCCCCTTCCAAAAAATCTGGAATGCCATTGCCGTTCTTGTCTTCAAACATATTTGCAAGCCCTTCATATGCCTGTCTTTCGTTGGCGGGCATTTCGTCAATGCTGTTGTATGTCTTGCCGTTGAAGATGATGATTTGCATGGGGAACTCCTTTTAGGATACAGATAGCCAAATAATATCATGATAAACTTTGCACCTCGCTATTCATTTAAGGATTAATTTCCAATGACAGAGTCAATTCATTTTTCACAAACCCTCGAGATTTTTAAAATCTCGGAAGCCTTGTGAGATATTTGAGACAAAAAGGATAATTTTATGAAAACAAAAACAATCGTCTTAATCCACGGCATGTTCATGAACTCACTGGCTTGGGAGAAGTGGGTTCCCTATTACCAGTCAAAAGGCTATCGTTGTGTAACGCCAGATTGGCTCGGGCGCAATCAGCCGATCGAGACACTGCGTAAGAATCATCCAGATGCTCAGCTTGCAAAATTAACCCTCAGCGATGTGGTGGAGCATATGCAGCGTGTGCTTAAAAGCCTAGATGAAAAACCTGTTTTGATCGGTCACTCGATGGGCGGCTTGGTTGTGCAATTGTTGTTGCAGCATAATTTGGCGTATGCAGGTGTGGCAATTAACCCTGCCCCGCCGATGGGGGTATTCTCTACATCGTTTTCGTTTTATAAGGCGAATATGCCTGCGATTAATCCTTTTAAACTCAACGAGCCTGTGCAAATGAGTTTTGAGCATTTTCAGTATGCCTTTGGCAACGCCATGCCCTTGGCAGAACAGCGTTCCGCTTATGACCGTTATATGATTCCCGAATCAAGGCGCGTGCCTTTGCAATCATTGACGCCTGTTGCCAGAGTGGATTTCAAGAAAGCGCATCCGCCTTTGTTGATCACGGCGGGCGATAAAGATCATATTATCCCTGCCTCTTTAAACCGCACAAACTATAAGCGCTATAAAACATCCGCTTCAAAAACTGACTTCAAGCTGTTTGCCGGGCGCGATCATTTTTTGATCGGCTCCAGCGGTTGGCAAGAAGTGGCAGATTATTCGCTGGAGTGGTTGATTCAAAATTCGATATAGGGTAGATAAAAGTAACTGCTCAGCCATAGACTACATACATAATCATGTCGCTGCGAGGCGCTCTTTGACAGGCTCAGTACGTCGCTTGGTTTTGCCGAAGCAGTCTCCTAATGACATGAGATTGCTTACTCTGCGAGTACGATGTCGGTGGGAAGAGCAAAAGCCCTCGCCGTTTGAGGCTCGTCGCAACGACATGGCTGAGTAGTTACAGATAAAAGCTGATTGGTTAGAATCAGGCTTGGGCTAATTTTGAAGCGGGTTAATTTTCAGATGATGTCTTGGAGATATATGCAAGTTTTGATTCGACGTGTGACCAGTGCAGATAAAAAAGAATGGTTCAAGATGCGGCATGGAATTTGGCCCGATGCGCCGCTGGATTATCTCGATTTTGATATGGATGATATTTTACAAAGTGAGCGCGATGCTGTCTTTATTGCCGAAGCAGATGGTGTGCCCGCGGGCATGATCGAGTCGCGCATTAGAGAGTATGGCGAAGGCTGTGAGACCAGCCCCGTTGGTTATATTGAAGCATGGTTTGTTTACGAAACATTTCGCGGCAGCGGCGTGAGCGGGAAACTAATGGAAGCCGCTGAAGAGTGGGCGCGCCAAAAAGGGTGCACCGAAATGGGCTCTGATACGTGGCTGGATAATGAATTAAGTATTGGCGCGCATTTAAAATTTGGCTATGTAGAAGCCGAGCGTTTGGTACATTTTGTAAAACCACTATAGTATTTTACAGCCGCGCGTCCATCCAAATGGTCATTGTCTTTAGTACTTCGTTCTGTTCAGGCTCGTTGTGAATCTCATGATAGAGATTATCCCAGAGCATGAGTGTGCATTTTTCTTTAAGCGCTGAGGCAAATTCTTGACTGCCTTTGGGATACGCTAAATGATCTGCTTTGCCGTGCATGAGCAATAAGGGTGTATTAAATTTCGATGCGTTTTCCAAAGTCCAGCGGTTGGTTTCGATAAAAGCTTTCGCCATCCCAAGCGAAATTTTGTCATGCACAAGAGGGTCGCTCTTATACTTGTTGACTACTTTTTCATCACGGGAAAGATCGGCTGGATCGAGTGCGGTGGATATGGTGATGGCAGGCATTAACGCGCCAAGGGTTTTTGCCATAAAAACCTTGATGGGTTGCTCTTCCACCGATGTGTATAAACTTGGCGCAGTCACGATAAAACCTTTTGCTGTTGTTTTATGGCGCAATCCGTAATTTAAAGCTAGCACCCCGCCAAGACTGTGTCCATAGACAAATAGGGGCAGATTTGGGTATTGCTTGCGGGCTTGTTCAACTAACAAATCTATATCCTGCATAAAAGCTTCGATAGACGGGGTGAATCCGCGCTTGCCGCTAGATTGCCCGTGGCCGCGCAAATCAGCGCCTACTAATGCATAACCATCTTTGCCAAATGCTTCAGCAACATGCTGATAGCGTTTAATATGTTCGCCAAAACCATGTATGAGACATACCACCGCCTTGGGGCTGCGTTCGGTGGATTCCCAGCGTTGCCCAAAAATATCCAGCCCGTCCTGAGTCTTCCATTTCATTTCGTAGGTTTTCATGCTTTTGCTCCTGTGATGATTTTAAATTCACATTCTTTTTCATTCATACTGCGGCAGGATGTTTCTTCAACGTCAAATTCTTTGCCCGTAGCCCAGTATAAACACTCTCGAATTAATCCCTGAGTGACATAGCAAATAGGCGCAGATTCTTTTTGCTCGAAAGTAGTTGGGCTGATACGGTCTACAAATAATAAATCCAAATCCAAAGTATGCAAACTTACATCGCCAGATTCGGTCTTTAAAATATTTGCCAGCATTTCCAACGATGGTTTTATGCGTATTGAGGCAGGCAATGTGCGTATCAATTTAGATTGAGCACGAACGCCAAAAGAGGCTTCTGCTAGTAAAGAGTCCCATAGTTTTCCCCCAATTCTCATTAGGATACCGCGTGCGCCGCGTCCATAATAAGTGCGCATTACAGATTGCAGTTGCGCGTAAGTCTGCCCTGCTTGTCTATCGTTCATGTTTGCCAATTGAGCGGGCTCCACCCAATCGGGCGGCAAGCCTGCTTTTTCAAACACAGCCCTTAGCGTATCTCGTCCTAATTCGCTGCCAAGTGTACGAATAAATATTTTCAAGATATGAATGGGGAATTTCGTTTCAGTCATTTTGTCTGCCTTTTATCTCATAAATATAAACAGGATATTGTTCCCCTGTGCCAAGATAGCCGAATTTTTTATAAAGGCTTAAAGATGCACTGTTATCTGCCTGTGTGTTTACGCTGAAATAATCCACGCCGCATATATTAAAGTGATGAATCATATCGCTGAGTAAAGCGGATGCTATCCCCTTGCCTTGCGCTTCTTTTTTGACCGAGAGGCGGGCGAGGTGACTCCCGCGCGGATTCTGGGTTGAAAGTTGATACCCCAACACCTGCCCATCAAGTTCTGCTAAGGTGGCATAGTTTGATTGTGACAACGCGCTTTGAGTGGCTTCTGTTGAATTACGCCATAAAGGTTCAAATGCAGACCAATCCACTTGCACAATAACAGATAGGTCATCATATGTGATTGGGCGAATATGTATATTCGTTGCGGCAGGTTTATGTGATCGTGTTTGTAATGAAAGCATGACAATATGTTGTTTAAGAGTAAACCTGCTATTGTGTAGGAGACTCTCAAGCCAAGAGTGCGTACAGATGACAGCAACGGTTGCGCCGCCGCTGTTTGCGATATCAGCGTGGATAACTTCCCAGAGGGCAGACCAAGCTTGAGCGCCGCTCAGAGGCGCGGTGTAGGAGAAGAGTCGAATCCATGCGGCATCAGGCGGGTCTTGCGGACAGGCAAGCGCGGCAACGATTCGTTCGTTTTCTTCCAGCACGAAGTAGTGAGGCTCACCAAGCCATTCCAGCGGGGCGCGCCAATCCATGTGCCGATGGGTTTGCGGTGCGCTAAAGATCAGGTCGCTGATGGAGCTGTGATCTGTGCTGACGGCGCGGCGCACTTGACTCTTTGGTGTGATCATTTGGTGCGGTAAATGCGGCGGTAAAAAAAGCGTAGCAAAGAAAGTAATATACGCTCACGCAGGCTTGGTTGTTCTTTTGATTCTAAAGACCCTAGCATTTTAAGCGCAGAGTTGGAGAAGTTGCCCTGTCCAAAGTTGATCTCTGCAATGGCGCGCGAGATATAAGAGCGCATGTCTTTTTCCCCAATCTCATCAAATAATTGATAAGCAGTATTGTAGAGCGCCAGCGCTTCTTCTTTTTGTTTGAGAGCTGTTAAGGCAGCCGCTTGATTAGAGATAGCAATGGCTTGGCGTTTTATATCTTTTGCGTCTTCGAAAACCTTGTCTGTTCCTTTTGCGGCATTGTATGCTTCGCGCGGCATACCGCCTTGCAGCCAGGCAACACTTTCGTTGTTGCTCATTTCGGCAGATAGTAGATTGTCGTGGTTTTGTGTCAATAATTTGGCGGCTTGACTAAAAGACTGCGCGGCGTCGTGATATTGCTTTTGTGCATATAAACGTTTGGCTTCTTCGGCAATGATGGCTGGGTCTAAAGATGTCATTTAATAATTCCTTGCTTTGTATGATATTGTGATTTGACCGCTGACTGCAGTGGTTGGCTGCGGTCAGCGGTCAAATGGATGCAGTTTAAAAAATACGCATTAAATGCGTTTATATTTTATTTTACAAGGTTATGTCGAGTAAGCCCTCTGCAACAGAGCGCAGACGGTCCTTAGACATTTCGCTTAGTTTCATGGCAAGTTCAAGGTAGGGGCGGTTGATCGGGCGACAGGCAAAGTTTTGAATATCTTCTGGAAGTTCCAAGAATTTCAACATGGCTTTTTGTTCGGTCATCCATTGACCCACAGGTCCACTTTGGTCGTAGAAGTTTTCAATGCGGGCATCGAACACAGTGAGAATAGCTTCTAATTCAGGTAATGGGATCGAGCGTTCTCCAAGCTCATAGGCTTTGACGCGGGTACCGGGGATGCCGGTTTGGTCGGAGAGGGCTTTGACCGAGATGTTAATTTTATTTCTTTCTTGGCGCAATAACGCGCCAATCTTACGCTGGCGAACGGAGACGAGCATTTCGGCGTTGAGTGCCTCCGGCTGCGAGGCAGAGTCAGTCAGCGCTGATTGTCCCCAAAAGTGATTTATCTTTAATTTTAGGTAATGAACCAGCAGTTCTAGTTCTGGCAGAGAGGGTGCGCGGCGTCCTTTTTCGTAGGTGCGTAATAGTGCGGGTTTAATGCCCATTGCCTGCGCACATTCTTGAATGCTGCGGCGTTCTGAGGTGCGCGCATCGCGAATCAATACGCCAAGTTTTTTGGTACGGATGGTGATCTGTGAATGGATATCCATGTGGCTGTCCTTGAGTGGAAAGTTATAGCAATATTATAGCTGAGAAGATACGCGCAATGCACGCTTATGAAGAGCGGGTTTTGCGCGCCTGTTCAATAATCTGTTTTGCTGCCTCACGCAAGACCATCGAAGCTGTATCGTTTGGGAATTTTAATGTAACTGGGGCGTGCTGATTGTTTGCAAAGGAAAAACTGCCGCCCATATAGGGCAGGGCTGTTTTAATTTCCAAGCCCAACTCTTTTTCTGCTTCTGGTTTTGACATACCTTCCAAGCCAACTGCCCGATTCAAGATGCTATAGATGGATGATTGTTTGATGCCTTTTTGAATTAAATATGCCAGAGTAGTTTTGGTTAATGTGATGGTACTTATCTCTGAACTTAAGACCAAGGTTATTAAATCGGCGCTTTCGATAATAGGCAGGCTTATTTTCGAAAGTGAGCGCCCCAAGTCAATGATCACATAGTCAAAAGAGGCTCTTAGCTTATTGATGATGTCGCCTATATTTGCCGACTTGAGGTGGTTTCCTGTTTCTGGGTCGGGTGAACCTGCCAGCAGGTGAAAGCGCCAATCTTTTGGAACTGCTAGATTTTCTTTAAAATAATCGGGGCTTGTTTCCTGTGGATCTAGATCGGAGATGGTAACAAGATTTTGTTCCTCGCTATAGCCAACAATGGAAGCTATGGAGCCAATTGGCAAAACCATATCCACTACAACAGCTTTTGCCTCTGGCTGACTTACCAGCATATTCATGGCAATGTTAGCGCACAAGGAAGACGTGCCAACACCGCCTTTTGAGCTTAAGAACACAATTAAGATCCCGCCTTGTTTATCCGTAATAGAGGGACCCATGCCAAACAAGCGGTTGAGCAAACCAATTAATATAGCAACTGCTTGTCCTGATTTGACAATATACTCACTGAAGCCGGCATCCAAACACTGTTTGCGCCGCAAAATGGTTGTGTCATTGCTTAATGCAATCAGTGGGATGTTGGCTGTGCGCGGATCCTGCCTAAATTTAACAGCGAGTTCTTCCCCTTTAAGATCAGCGAGAACTGGTTCAATAATAATAGCGTCAGGGCGATCGCGCCAGGCGAAGATCAGTCCTTCTTTGCCAGAGCTGGCGTGTAAGACGATATGTTGTGCCTGTTGCAATGCGCGCGCAACAAAATTACGGCTGGCAACATCTGAATCTATTAGTAGAATCTTTTTTCCAGCCATGCTGATTAGCTTGACCCTGATGGCGGCATGATGTATCCCAGCCCGGAACGTGTCACAATATGTTTAGGAGTGTGCGCGTCTAGCTCAAGTTTTTGGCGTAAACGTGCAATGCTGACCCATAGAATCTCTTTGTCACTTTTATATTCGGGTCCCCACACGCTGGTTAATAGTTCTTCAGACGTCATGATCTTGCCTGTGTTGTGTGCGAATTGAAGTAATAAACGATATTCAGTAGCCGAAAGGGAGACAGGCTCTTCTCCCCGCCATACTTCGGCGCGTGCAAAATCGATCTTAAGATTTTCGTGTGTAAAGTAACGGTTCTGTACCGATTCTGTTGTAGTTTGCACGCGGCGCAAAACAGCCCGCACCCGCGCTAATAATTCAGTTGCTGAAAATGGTTTGACGAGGTAATCATCCGCACCCAAATCCAAACCGCGCACCCGATCTTGTTCTTCTCCCTTGGCGGTCAGGATGACGATGGGTACATTGGAAAATTCACGGATGCGCTGACAAGTGGCAAAACCATCCAAGCGCGGCATCATCACATCTAGAAGAACAAGGTCTATGGTCTGGGATGAAAATACCTCAAGGGCTTGCAGCCCATCTTGCGCACTCACAATTTCATAACCTTCGGTGCGCAGATTGGCTTCCAATAAACGCAGATAGCGGGGTTCATCATCTACAATTAATACACGTTTCGGCATCCCTACCTCCAACATAAAGTGTTATTCCACAGGCTGTGCTGGGAATTCAATAAAAAATGTAGTACCTTTATTGGGCTTTGATTCTGCCCAAATCTTACCATGATGAGACAAAATAATCTGCTTGCAAATATACAGCCCCAAGCCTGTGCCTGTAACTGTGCGTTCTCCGGGTACACGATAGAATCGTTCAAAAAGGAAGGGTAAAAATTCTTCTGGTATTCCCTTTCCCTGATCTGCAAATTTAATAGTAATGACTCCTGCAGTTTCGCGGATGGATATATTAAGTGGTGACTCAGGTGCATATTTCATGGCATTGCTAAACAGATTATCAAATACACGCGTAATATGCGCGCTATCGCCGAGGATTAGAGGTGCCCCCAGAATATCAAGAGCAACTTTCAGGTCGGGTTTGTGCGTTTGCACTCGGGATGTGATGTCGCGTATGGTGGCGTCTAGGCGAATAGGAGAAAAATTAAAATCAGTTGTCTTGCTTTGTAAGCGCGCCGATTCGAGCATGTCTTCGATCAAATCTTTTAAGCGGTCTGTTTCTTCATCAATAATGGTCAGAAATTCACGCTGTGTGCTTTCATCCCATGTTGTATCGTCACGCAGTAGGCTGGTGCTATATCCTTTAATAAAGCCTAACGGTGTGCGCAATTCATGCGAAATAGTGGAAACAAAATCATCTTGCAAACGCATTTGTCTCTGCACTGATTCCATTTCTCCGCGTACATCTTCCAGAACTTTTCTTTCATAAATAGATGCAGCCCAATGGCTTAATAAAAATGCAGTTTTTACATGCTCGCTGGAAAATTTTGGTCCGCCAAAACGAATAAATACCATTGCGCCCAATAAACGATTGCCGATATACATGGGAAAGCCAAGTAAATAAGGTTCTACAAGACGGTTGGCTCGAGATGGCATTTTGCTTGGTTCGATTAATATCTTTTCGCCTTTAGAAAATATTTCGCTGGCAATTGCCTCCCCCCAAGCCACATCTGCTTCTGCTGTTTTACCGCGCCCTACAGCTCGTGCGTATTGCACCTCCACCCCTTTTTCCTTTTTATCTTTAATGTAAACTGCTACGTTGTCATATATAAATTCCCCGCGTAACGCCGCCATCATTTTATCCAGCGCTATTTTCCAATCTGCTTCGCGCGCAATTGATTCAAACGTTTTATAAAGCAGTTTGGCATCCATTTCTAAATTTTACTTGTTTTCGGATGCTGTAACCAAAGGGAATTTAAAGATCGATCCTTTTTCTTGTGTCGAGCTAACTTCCAACATAGAACCATGCGCCTCTATAATTTGGCGCACCAATGAAAGCCCAAGCCCTGTTCCGCCCGCGCTGCGTGTCGAAGATCCATTAAGCTGATGAAATGGCTCAAATATTTCTTGTAAGCGCTCAGGAGCGATGCCAATGCCAGTATCTGCTACAGAGATCATAACCAGATTCTCTGCCTCTATTTTGATCTTGACCTCAACGCTGCCTCCCGGCGCCGTGAATTTGATTCCGTTATCGATCAGTTGATTCAACACCCAGCCAATCTTCTGCGGGTCCGCCTGCACCATGGGTAGGTTTTCAGCCAATAGCGCCTTGAGTTTAACCCCGCGCGTAATACTTTTATTGGCGGCAGAATTGATCACTGTATTTACCAAACGGCGCATGTCTATATTTTGTAGTTTCATGCTCAATTCACCGCGCGAAGCAAGCGAGAACATGATCAGGTCTTCGATAATTTCTTCCAGCTTTGCAGTGGAGCGTTGGCTCACTTGCAAAGCATGGCGCTGATCTTCAGAGATAGCGCCCAGTGATTCGGTTACCATTAACTCAAGGTAACCTTTTACATGAGTGAGAGGCGTGCGTAGTTCATGAGAAATATTGGAAACAAAATTTGCCTTCATTTGGCTGAGTTCAGAAAGCCTTCTTAAGGCTTCCTGTAATTCAGATGTTCGTTCTTGTACGCGGCGTTCCAGGTCTTTATTGGCAGACTGTAATGCGCCTCTCAATAAAATGATTTGCTCAGTGATGGCTTGATCTAATTTTTCGCGTTTGATTAATTTCAGTTCTACCAGCGCATCCCCAAGTAAAAACTGTTTTCCCGTTGCTGTTTGTTTCTGCTGATAAGCAAGCGCACGAATCAGAGAATCTTCAGAGATATCGCCGCGTTGAACAAGGTAATCGCCGAGGCGCGGTACGAGCATTTCGGGGGAAAGTTGTTGAGGCGGTTTATTCATGCCAAACCCATTCTCCGTTTACCATGGTTGCATAGGATTGCATTTTTAATAATTCGTTTGGGTCGCAAGTGAACGGGTCTTTTTCCAGAACAATTAAATCGGCTAGATAATTTTCGGTTAATTGTCCCATGCGATTTTCTGAGTAGCCAGCGTAGGCAGAACCAAGTGTAAACCCTTCAATGGCTTCTTGCATGGTTAATTTTTGTTCGGGACGCCAGCCTTGTGTGTCGGGTGTGCCGTCTGCGCGACGGCGGGTAACAGCGGCGTGAATCCCCAAAAATGGATTCGGCGACTCAACGGGCGCATCGGAGCCAAGCGCAAGGCGTGCACCATGATTCAGTTGTGCGCGCCAGGCATAGGCGAGGCGTGAGCGTTCTTCTCCCCAAAATTGATCTGCCATCAGCATATCAGAGGTAGCATGGATGGGCTGCATAGATGCAATGATATCCAATTGTGCGAGACGAGGCGCATCTTGTGGGTGAATTACTTGCACATGTTCAATGCGATGGCGCAGATGCGGCAGATGATTTTCTTTTTCATAAGTGCGCAATTGTTCATAAGCATTGAGTACTTCATGATTGGCTTTATCGCCAATCGCGTGAACGGTCATGCCAAGACCCACATCTGCGGCTTTGCGCGCATATTCAAAAAGTTGTTCGCCATCCATATTAAGAATGCCGCGGTTTTCTGCTTCATCTTCATAAGACTGGAACATGGCGGCAGTGTGCGGACCGAGTGCGCCATCCATGAATGCTTTGACAGAACCAATGCGCAAAAAATCATCGCCAAAGCCTGTGCGTAACCCGAGTTCATTGGCTTGATTAACCAATTCCACTGGAATGTTTTTTGTGATTCTTAATTTCAATTTGCCTTGCGCATGTAAGGACTGTAAAGCCATAAAATAATCGCGGCGGTCAAAATCATGTACGCCGGTTAAGCCCATCTTCCATAAAATAGGCTGTGCTTTTTCAATAGCATCTGCTGTTTCGTTAATGGAAATATTCGGCACTGCGTCGCTGAGCAATTGCATAGCGGTTTCTAGCAATATGCCTGTTGCACGCCCGTGTGCATCGCGCTGGATTTTTCCATCTTTAGGATCAGGTGTAGTGTCTGTGATGTTTGCAAGTTTTAACGCGGATGTGTTTGCCCAGCCCGCGTGTAATGATTTTGCGGTGAGATAAACTGGGTTGTTGGGCGCAATTACATTCAATTCTTCTGAGCTGGGCCATCCATTCCAAACATTTTGATTCCAGCCGTGACCTAAAATCCATTCGCCGGGTTTTGTTTTTTGCGCGCGTTCTTTTACGCGCTGTAAACATTCTTCTTTTGTGGGTGTTTCGCAGTCAATTTTTTGCAAGCTCAGTGAATAATATTTTAGATGCACGTGCGCATCAGTAAGTCCGGGCAAAATAATTTTGCCGCCCATATCTTCTTTTTTTGCGCGTCCTTCAAATTCGCTCAGGATATCTTCATTTCCAATCGCGATTATTTTTCCGTGATCTATCACAATGCAAGATGCACTAGGTTTGTTTTTATCTAATGTATAAATGCGGGCGTTATAAATTACTTTCATCAAAACATCCTTATCTTCTTACATCTAACGCACTAACTGCAAAGTAGCCAGGACGCCAAGGCTTATCAATGTCGCCAAGGGGTTCTTGGCGTTTTATAAAAAACTTGGCGGTTCTTTGCGCCTATGCCCTCTTTAGAGGGTGGCGATGAAAAATATTTTGATTCTGCGTAAGGCACTTCTTAAGTCATCTTTTCCAAAAGCGCGTCCAACTCTTCGTCTGAATAATAATAAATGGTGATGGTGCCGCCATTTTTTCCATGTTTGAGAGCGACTTTTGTTTCGAGGCTGGATTGCAAACGTTTTTCCAAATCGTTCACATCCGCGCTCGCGGATGGCTTCTGCTTCGAGATGGGTTTTTGTCCCGCGAGTTTACGCGTGAGGGCTTCGGTTTGGCGCACACTTAGGTCTAGGGTGATGACAGTATTCAGTGTAGCTTCTTGCGCTTTAGAGGTGGACAATGCCAATAATGCGCGTGCATGTCCCTCTGAAATTTTCCCATCTACCAGCGCTTGCTTCACTGCGACAGACGCATCCAGCAGACGCATCGTGTTGGTTACTGCTACGCGGCTTTTTCCTACTCTGGTGGCGATCACTTCGTGCGACATGCCAAATTCCTTGGCAAGGTTACGGTATGCCTCAGCTTCTTCAATTGGATTTAAATCCGCACGTTGAACGTTTTCAATTAAGGCAAGCTCAAGCAATTGCTGGTCTGTGGCGTCGCGCACAACGACAGGCACAGTTTCTAAACCTGCTTTGCGCGAGGCTTGCAAGCGGCGTTCGCCTGCGATCAAGATATAGCTTTTGCCTGTTCCTTTCGAAACGATCAGTGGTTGAATGACACCATGTTCGCGAATAGAAGCGGCAAGATCTTGCAAGTCGCTTTCATTAAAATGTAAACGAGGCTGACGCGGATTGCGCTGAATCAGATCTGTGGAAACTTGAAGCACACCACCAGCAGCTGGAGTTGTTTGATTAGTTGGCGTATAAGAGGAAGGCGCCGAAGGTTTGCCTCCGGGAATGAGTGCGTCTAAGCCTTTGCCGAGTCCAGATCGTTTGGTCATAAGTACTCCTTTTAAGTAAAACGTAATGCGAACTGCGTAAAAAGCAATTTACGAATTACGCTTTGCGCATTATTTTTTTGCCTTATCGCCATTCAATAATTCACGCGCAAGTTTTTCATAGGCAAGCGCGCCGGGTGAATCGGGTGCATAGACCGA
The DNA here is from genome assembly GCA_009885945.1 of Anaerolineaceae bacterium. Lineage (GTDB taxonomy): Bacteria > Chloroflexota > Anaerolineae > Anaerolineales > Villigracilaceae > VFJR01. The sequence continues at coordinate 7,113 of VFJR01000060.1, read as the reverse complement.
GATTGGTAATCCGTAGGATGGCGCTTCTGCGAGGCGGATGTTACGCGGAATAATAGACTTGAATACTTGATTTGGGAAGTGTTTATTAACTTCTGCTACTACATCCGTAGAGAGATTGGTGCGCCCGTCGAACATGGTTAATATTACACCACGTACGCTTAAGTCTGGCAGCAGCGCTGAACGCACACGCTCAATAGTTTGGGTGAGCTGTCCGAGCCCTTCCAATGCAAGATATTCACATTGCACAGGGACGATCACACCATCCTGCCCAGCCACCAGTCCGTTTACTGTCAGTAGCCCGAGCGAGGGCGGACAATCAATCAGGATGTAATCATAAATATCTTGCAATGGCGCGAGGGCTTTTTTGAGGCGAGTTTCTCGGGCTAGTTCATCTACAAGTTCCACTTCTGCGCCTGCTAGTGACGGTGAGGAAGGCAAAATGGATAACTTTAGTTTTTCATTAAGCAGAATAAAAGGCGCGGCAGTATCTCCGAGCAATGCTTCGTAGGTTCCACCGGGCACAGTAGATTTATCCACGCCGAGGCATGAGGTGGCGTTGGCTTGAGGGTCAAGATCAACGATCAGTACGCGTTGATTTAACAGCGCCAAATATGCGGCAAGGTTAATGGTGGATGTGGTTTTGCCAACTCCGCCTTTTTGGTTGACAAGTGTGTAGGTGTAAGCCATTTAAAGTACCTCCATAAGACTGTTTTCTATTTCGCGCGAGTTGGGGATACCCTCCAACCCTTTACGAGTGACAGATTGGGATGCGAGTAGCGTTGCAAAGCGCGCGGCTTCCCATGGGTCGCGAGTTGTGTTTAAGCGGATAAAAAATGAAGCGGCAAAAATGTCGCCGGCGCCTGTGGCATCTACTTCGTCGACTTGAGGGGCATTGAAGCGGCGACGATCTCCATTCCAGTATAAGACCATTCCTGCTGAACCTTCTGTTACTGCTAGGATTTTTGTATGCTGCGCCATGTGCTCAATTAATTCATCATCGCCGCCGACATCTTCACGGCTGACGACGACCGCGCCGGCGCGCGGCAGGATTGTATCGGCTGAGCGCCAAGCGCAGGCTTGGATGTTGCCGGCAGAGTCCCAGGTGCGCATCCAGCCTTGGGGTGTAATGCCCAGCAACGAGGTAGAAAAAGAAGCGGGTATTTCTTCCTCTACTTCTTGGGCAATGGGCGCTACGTGAATGATGGCTGTGTTTTGCCATGCAGTGGGAATATCTGCATAATTGATTCGTGCCGCTTGGTGATGCAATATCTGTTTGCGTCCTTCTTTTGTATAAATATTTTCAAAGGTGGTCGTGTGTTCAGATGCATGTGTAATCACTTGAATGTCTATTAATACTTCAAGATGTAATTCTTTTGTAGATGCAGTTACGATACCCACTCTTAAGCCTAAGGCACGCGCCATCAATGCGCAGAAGGTAACTGTGCCGCCGAGTTGTTTGCTTGTAGGGGTGATATCTTCAGCTATATGACCAATGAGCAGGTAGTCAATGGGTTGCAGCGGGATGATGCTGGACATGCTTGAATTATAACGGAGGGAAGATGGAAGAGCTGGTGGCAATCAATAAGCCGCGCCCTTGAGGACGCGGCTTATTGATTGATAAACGTAGGGGCGACCCGACCAGCGGGAGCAAAATTATTCGACGATCCTGACGGGTCGCCCCTACTATTACCTTGCCTGCATTGTAAATAGGGATTGTTTTTCGGTGAGAACTTTTTTTGCTTTAGTGACTATATCTTTCATGTTTATATTATTGCCTGCCAGAGAAATAGCATCTCCAAAGTCCTTGCTTTCGACCAAGCTGATCCATTCAGGGTAGCCCATTTTTACTGCATGTTCTTCTATGTGGTTTGTATCATCAGCGCCGATCGATTTACCGATCGATTTGCGTATCGCAAAAAGGCACATCATTCTATCCAACCCGCTTTCTTGAGTTATGGCGGTTCCTACAATATTGAGGATGTTTGCAGCCTGTTTGTGAATCCGTTCCTCGCTGTGAGCCTTTTGGTTGCGATTAAGCCACGTACGGAAACCTTCCGGCATGACCCAAACCAAAAATTGCAGGCTGACACTGATAATTTGGAAGATCAAAGTAACAAATCCCATTAATGTCCCCAGCGCTGTCAAAGCTGAACCGCCTGCAAATGTAATTCGAATGAAGGACGCTATGGCACCAATTGAAAGTGCTATTGAATAGGCAATGATTAATTGATAGCGTGATTTCACCCAGTCTTCAATATGTTCGTCGTTTCTTGTTTTGTTCCAAGCTTGATATGCGATCCAGGCATGCCAGCCCCAAAGGAGGATTTGAGTGGGGATATAAGCCGCTACCCAGGGGGATTGATCGTAGTTTGATTTGGATGTAAATACACCATATAGCATAATTAAGCTGGTGATGGCGAATAGGAACATAAACCAATTTACAGGATTTTTTCTATTTTGATAAAAAGTTGTATGGTTGAAATAGATGAGAGCGATCTGGGTCAAGATGGTGTTGACGCCAGTAAAAAGAAACAAGCTAAAGGATAAATTGCCTAATGGGTTTCCAACTGTAGGCGCGAATAAGAGGAAAATAAATGCGAAGAAATGCACTGCCAGCCAATACATATTGGGCAGGTTATTTCGGCGCGCTAAAGTGAATAGGCGTGTTCCGATCACGAGTCGCATTAGAATTAAGATGAGAAGTAAGATATTTAAAATCATAGTATTCTCCTTTTCTATAAAAACTTTTTAATAATCAAAGAATAGTACAGGATATAAGCTCGTTGATGGTATCCCGTAAATTTATATCATAGTTTAATGCTGATTTTCATATTAAGATTTTGAGTCAACAGGTTGCTTGATGATGTGATGTTGTCTCAATATATGCTATCATCCCAGCGACTATGGAAACATCTGCGCCCGCTGCCGAAAACCGCCTCTTAGAATTAATAAGCCTGCCTCTTTTGTGGATATCCCTTTCATTTCTCGCGGGGATCATCCTGGCAGGGAGTTTTGAAATTCAATGGTTTAAGTGGGCTTATGTTTTTTATGCGCTTGGCGCATTATTGTTAATTTTAGGTATTTATTTTATTTCGGTTAAATTTCGTCAACGATCAAACCTTTCTGCCCCAGCTCTTGTGCTGGTTTGCATATGCTTTTTGTTTTTAGGCATCCTGCGCTATGTATTCCAATTACCTATTCTGGATGCAAAAAATATTGTCTTTTATGCAGACCGAGATTATGAAGTGTTGGTAACGGGTTGGGTAAAAGAAATGCCTGATGCGCGTGATGGCTTTACAAACTTGAAAATAGAAACTCAATTTGTGGATACGGGCGACGGCGACTTGCCGATTTCTGGGTTAATTCTTGCAAAAGTGGGCGCTAATCAAAAATATGAATATGGACAGGTTCTGCGTTTGCGCGGCAAATTAAAAACCCCGCCCGACGCGGATGAACAAGGCGAATTTTCGTACCGCGATTATTTATCTATCCATACCATTTATGCTTATATGACGATTGCCGAAGCAACGATCTACCCTGAAACAGAGGGAAATTTTTTCTTTCGCAGAATCTATCAAATAAAAACGCGTTCGCTGGAAAATATATATCGTATCTTTCCCGACCCAGAAGCATCTTTGTTGGCAGGCATTTTGCTGGGCGTAGATACTGGGCTCTCCAAAGATATTCAACAAGCATTCAAAAATACAGGTACCTCTCATATTATTGCTATCTCTGGCTTTAACATTGCGATCATCGCAGGGCTTTTTATGGCGACCTTTAGCCGTTGGTTTGGGCAGCGCAGGGGTTCTGTTATCGCAGTCTTTGGAATTTTCTTTTATACGATTCTAGTAGGGGCAGATGCCGCTGTTCTACGCGCCGCATTTATGGGAAGTCTTGGTCTTTTTGCGCGGCAAGCAGGGCGCAGGCAAACAGGGATCGTCACTCTTGTATTTGTTGCCGCTTTGATGTGTTTTGTTTTTAGCCCGCTTTATCTATGGGATGTAGGCTTTCAACTTTCATTCTTTGCCACGCTGGGCTTGATTTTATACGCCCAGCCAATTACCGATTATTTTTTTAATTTTATTGCTGGCGTAACTTCTCCAAAAATTGCAAAGAAACTCACCAAGCCATTTCCGAAAAACATCTTTATATACCTAAAAAGAATGTTTACATATAAAGCTGCAAGAATTATGATGCGTACAGTTTCTGACGGTGCAATTCTCACCTTCGCCGCACAGCTTACTGCTATTCCTATTATGGTCTATCATTTCAAACAGCTATCGCTGGTATCTTTTATTGCCAATCTATTCATTCTCCCTGTTCAGCCTGCCGTTATGTTGATTAGCGGCGCGGCGCTATTGCTAAGTCATGTATGGATTTGGCTTGGCAAATTCGCGGCATTTTTTGCCTGGCCCTTTGCGTTGTATACCATTCGCGCGGTAGAATTCTTTAACTGGAAGAGCTGGGTCTTGTATTTTAATAACATCCCGCTTTGGCTGCCGATCTTGTTTTACGGTATATTATTTTCTATGACTTTCCTCACTGATTCCCTAAAAAAACTTTTAAAACTCGTTAGAGAATTTGCGCTGATTGCCGCACTGTTTATTTTATTTACTTGCGTTGTATTCACTTGGAAATATTCCTTTGCCGGACCTGACGGCAGATTGCACGTTTCATTTTTCGACGTTGGGTCTGCTGATGCGATTCTAGTACAGTCTCCAAGCGGACGCTCAGTGTTAATCAACGGCGGACCTAAGGCAACCTTATTGTCCGAATCACTCGGGCGCACACTGCCGCCATTCTCCCGTCAATTGGATTGGCTGATTATTGCATCTACAGATGAAGACCAAATGACAGCCTTGCCGCGCATTTTGGATCGCTATCCACCTTCAAATGTGTTGTGGAGCGGCAACCCGCACGCATCATTCTCCGCGCGTTTGGTAGATGAATGGTTAACCGAGAATCAAATCCCTGTGGCGCAGGCAGAGCTTGGTCAAAGGCTGGAGCTAGGAGACGGCGCATTTATTGAGGTGCTGGCTGAGGGTGCGCGTGGAAGCGTGCTGTTGATCGAGTGGAAAAACTTCCGCGCATTACTGCCTATTGGTGTGGATATTCAAAGTTTAAATATGGATGCTGATACTTTGGACGTGTTATTGCTGGCAGACGCAGGTTACGCCCCATCCAATCCTGAAGCATGGATCAAACAAATGAATCCGCAATTGATCGTGCTAGATGTAGCCGCAAGTGATGAATTTGGAATGCCCTCTCAAGAGACTTTAGATGCTGTCGGGGGTTATACTTTATTGCGAACAGATATGAACGGTTGGATTTCTATCTCAACAGATGGAGATAGTATGCAAATTGAAGTGGAAAGAAAATAAAGGAGACAATATTATGCTGACTGTTACAAAAACAATGGACGGGGATGTGGTGGTCTTGCATCTTGCAGGCAGGCTGGATGGGCAAACCGAAAATACATTAACAGATTTTACGCAAAGCGAGCATAAAGCTGGCACACGCTTTTTGCTCTTAGATATCAGCAAGGTAGACATGCTCACCAGCGCCGGCTTGCGCTCTTTGCATACCATTTATAAGCTTTATTCTCCCAAGCGCGAGATTGAAGAATGGGAAAATAAAAATCCAAATGAGCCGTACAAATCTGCGTATTTCAAACTCGCCGGTGCAGCCCCCGAAATTTATTACATTCTCAACATCGCGGGTTTTTTACATAACATCCCATTGTTTGCAGATTTAAATGAAGGCTTGCAGTCCTTCAAAAAGTAATTTTATAAAACCATGGGGTATCTTTTATTAGCAGGCGGCGCAGAATTTGGCAGAAAGATGTCTGAGCCAGATTTACGCGCCATCGAATTGGCTGGCGGGTTTGATGCGCCAATTCATATTTTGCCAACCGCCGCCGCGCCAGATCAAAATCACCTGCGTGCAGGAAACAATGGCAAAAGATGGTTTGAAGGATTAGGCGCAAATAATGTAAACATTGCGATGATCCTTGACCGCAACAGCGCCAACGACGAAACGATCTGCGCCTCTTTACAACGCTCAAAATTGATTTATTTACTCGGGGGTTTTCCTCGCCATCTAGGTGAAACCCTGCTTAATAGCAAAGCTTTTGAAGCCATGCTGATTGCTTATCGAAATGGCGCAGTTATTGCAGGTTCCAGCGCGGGGGCAATGGTTATGTGTGAATATTATTATGACCCAAATGAGAAAAAAATATTAAACGGACTAAATCTATTAACCAATATTTGTGTGCTGCCTCATTACAATACCTTTGGTAAAACTTGGGCAAATCAACTGACTCAACGAATCCCGAATGGTAGGCTGGTTGGGATTGATGAGCAAACTGGGATGATCAATGACAGTTTGGGTGCGGCTTGGTCTGTATACGGCGGCGGGCAGGTAACAATAATGGAGAATGGCCAAACCAAAGGCTATGCCCGAGGCGGGGTTTTCGCTTTATAATCTTTATAAGCATAGGAGAACACAAATATGAATGTAGATTTTACACTCACAAGCGAGCAAGTTATACGAGCGGGCAAAGAGGCAGTAACCGTGTTTCATCTAAAAGGCTGGCTGGATGCCCAAAGCGAAGAACAGCTATTAAGCGCGGCGCGGGATGCTCACTCGAATGGAATGCGTTATTTGATTTTGGATATGGCAGAAGTTGATACCTTAACCAGCGCCGGGATGCGCGCCATTCAAAAGGTGTATAAAACGATCACCCCGCCAGACCAACAGTTTAAAGTGGCGTTTTTAAAGATGTGCAATGCCCCGCCGCAGATCTATCATATCTTGGGCATTACAGGATTTTTGCATAATACGCCCATGTATGAAAGCCTGCAGGCAGCTCTTGATTCGTTTGAATGACCGAGATTAAGAGGTTTTGGCTTTGTAACCAACCTGTAAGTATAAATTTACAAGGTTTTCCTATACAATAGGCTTGGGTTTTAAGTGGATTAAAATGAATCTTCAAGCACATCCATACATATTACATCTAGTCATTTCCGCGAGTATTTGCGGGATTTCTGCTTTAATTGCCTGGCGGCGGCGTCAGGTGCAAGGGGCAGTGCCTCTTGCCTTGCTAATGATAGG
>VFJR01000115.1 GCA_009885945.1 Anaerolineaceae bacterium | reverse complement strand
CTTCGGTCAATTGACCGCCTTCTTCATAGCCAACGTATCCGGGAGGCGCGCCGAACAAGCGGCTGACCGTATGCTGTTCACGGTATTCAGACATATCAATGCGAACCATCGCATCTTCATCATCAAACATGAACCAAGCTAAAGCCTTGGCAAGTTCGGTCTTTCCGACTCCGGAAGGTCCAATGAAAATAAATGAACCAATTGGACGGCTTGGGTCTTTAAGCCCGGAGCGCGCACGGCGAATTGCATCGGATATGGCGTGGATGGCTTCTTCCTGCCCAATGATGCGCTCGTGTAAACGTTCTTCCATATGCAAAAGTTTTTCAGATTCGGTTTCCATCATTTGGGTTAATGGAATGCCTGTCCACTGATGTACAACTTCGGCGATGTCATTCACATCTACCACTTCATCAAGGTGGTGATCAGATTCCCATTTATCGCGTTTAGCGCCAAACTCTTGCTCGAGTCTTAAACGCTCTGCCTTCTTTTGTGCGGCGCGTTCATAATCGCGTTCTGTTCCAGCTTGTTCCTCTTCTGCGCGCATTCGATCCAATTCATTTTTCATGCCTTTTAAATCACTGGGCAATGAATATAAAGCCACGCGTAATTTTGCGGCGGCTTCATCCATTAGGTCAATGGCTTTATCAGGTAGGTGACGGTCGGTTACGTAACGGTCAGCCAGCCGTGCGGCGGCTGTAAGAGCCTCATCTGAAAAATGGACTTTATGATGTGCCTCATAACGGTCACGCAAGCCATGCAGCATTTTGATGGTGTCAGCCACAGTGGGTTCGTCCACGTAAATAGGGGCGAAGCGTCTTTCCAGTGCGGCATCTTTTTCAATATGCTTATGGAATTCATCTAATGTGGTCGCGCCGATGCATTGTAATTCGCCGCGTGCCAGAGCAGGCTTGAGCATATTGCTGGCATCCATTGCGCCTTGCGCCGCGCCTGCGCCGACAACGGTATGCAATTCGTCGATCATTAAAATAATATCGCCTTGTGAGCGTTGAACCTCATCCATCACGGCTTTGAGTCTTTCTTCAAACTCACCGCGGAAACGTGAACCTGCGATCATTGCCCCTAGATCTAAAGCCACTACGCGTTTGCCGCCTAAAATTTCAGGAACATCATTCGATGCGATCTTTTGTGCAAGACCTTCTGCAATTGCTGTTTTACCAACGCCGGCTTCGCCAATTAATACAGGGTTATTTTTTGTGCGCCGTGAAAGGATTTGAATCAAACGCAAAATTTCTTTATCGCGCCCAATCACAGGGTCAAGCTTGCCTTCACGTGCCAGTTGAGTTAAATCGCGAGAGTATTTTTCTAATGTGCGATAGCGTGTTTCAGATTGCGGATCGGTAACGCGTTGACCGCCGCGCAAATCTTGCACCGCATCGTAGACACGGTCACGCGTCAGCCCGGCGCTTTCTAAAATGCGCGCCGCAGGTGTATTGCGCTCGGTGAGAATTGCCAAAAAGATATGTTCAGTTGAAATGTATTCATCTTTCAGACGATTCGCTTCCTCGTTGGCAAGATCAATTATCCGCTTGACGCGAGGCGTGATAAAAATTTGCCCTGCGCCGCCGCCGAAAATATTCGCCTTTGGGCTGGCACGCAGAGTCGCATCCAAGCGTTCTGCCAGCGCATCCGCGTTCACAGTTAATTTTTCTAAAATTTGTGGAATCACTCCACCGGGCTGTTCGATCAACGCCAGCAGAATGTGTTCTGTATCAATCTGGTTATGTCCATAGCGCTGAATAATTTCTGCCGCGCGTTGGGCGGCTTCTTGCGCTCGTTCTGTAAATCGGTCAAATCGCATCATAAGTGGGGTTCCTCCAAAGCTCGGAAAATGCCGGCTAATTATCTAGGTTGAAATCTAAAATTTGACTTCCGAGTTGATGGGCTGAATTATAACAAAACCGCATTTCTGAATCATTGATGTAGCATAAGAGAACTGTTAACTCTTAAGGGTATAATCGCCCTGCTATGGCACGCAAGAAAGCACCCGAAGATCTCTCGCTGGATGAGTTGCGCCGACTGCTCGTTGAAAAACGCCGCGGTGTGAGACGTGAACGCCTAGACCACTATCGCCGCACCGGACGTGTGATTAATCTTGCGCCGGATTTCCCCGACTTAACCGCGCCTCCATCTGCACCTATAGTGGATACAACAGAAATGGGCGAATCAGCACCTGAGTCAATTTCGCGCAATCCGCGCCGCAAGTTTATGGATCGGTTTCTTCTGGCGATAGAAGTTCTTGCAGTTGTAGGTTTTATCGGTGTGCTTGCCAGCTCATTTGGTTTATTGCGTGACCTAAACCGTGAAGTAGCAGAGGCGATCAAACCACCAGTTACCTCACCAACACCGTTGATTATTGCGGTTGTGCTTCCCTCCGGGCATGTTCCGCCAGATGCGCAAGGGAACACCCGCCCTAACGATGCAGAAATTCCTGAGCATTTACGCCCGATGGTTCAGTCATTAGCAAATATGCCCATCCCAACCGCCGCGCCAGATCAGGCGATTCGGTTGCAGGTTCCCGCAATTAATGTGGATGCGCCTATTGTGCAAGGCGATGGCTGGGAACAACTTAAGAAGGGCGTAGGTCAATTTGCTGGTTCTGCAAATCCCGGCGAAAGTGGTAACGTGGTTTTATCTGCTCATAACGATGTCTATGGCGAGATTTTTCGTTATTTAGACCGCCTTCAGCCGGGTGACCAAGTGGTGCTCTATTCTCAACAAAGACAATATATTTATATTGTGGATCGTACCGTTTTGGTAGAACCAACTGCCGTGGAAGTGATGGCATCCACTGGCAACCCAACCATTACTTTAATTTCATGCTATCCATATCTTATTAATAACAAGCGTATCGTAGTTTTTGCGCGGTTACAAAATTAATCTATTTAGGAGAAAATAAAATGGCTAAGAAAAACAAAAGACCCAATGCGGCGACCAATATCCCAGCTCAGAGCGCTGACTTTAACCCAGATTACAGCTCAGTCAAAGCGGACCTCAAACGCATCGCTATGTTGGCAGGTTTCTTTTTCACCCTGCTTTTTGCGCTTAAATTCTTTTTGAAGTAAGGTAGATAGACCCTAAAGGTTTTTAAAACCTTTAGGGTCTCGTTTTATAAGGAGATTGATTATGTCGCGCATGTTTGTTCCCGGTCCTGTAGATGTTGACGATGCTGTACTGCAGGCGCAAGCAAAAGCCATGCTCCCGCATCGCAGCAAGGAATTTGAGGCAATCTATCGGCGTGCCTCTGAAAAATCCCAAGCCCTTTTTTATACAAAATATCGTGTCTTCTTAACTGCCTCATCTGGGACAGGTTTGCAAGAAGCGGCTCTTCGTAATTTTGTACACAAAAAAATATTATCTTGCGTTAACGGGGCGTTTGCAGATAGATGGTATGAAGTCGCTGTAAGCAATGGTAAGTACACCGAAAAACTTTCCTTTGAATGGGATCAGCCTGTTGATCCTCAGCGTGTTGCAGAGGCGATCAAAAAGGGAAAATACGAAGCCGTTACCATCGTTCACAACGAAACATCAACAGGGATGCAGAACCCTGTCAAAGAAATAGCCGAAGCCGTGCGCGCAGTTGCGCCAGATACTTTAATCCTTGTAGATGCAGTTTCTTCACTCGGCGGCGCGAAAATTGAAATGGATGCTTGGGCTCTGGACATGGTCTTGACCTCATCTCAAAAATGTCTGGCATTGCCTCCAGGTCTTGCACTTGGCGCAGTTTCAGACCGAGCCATGCAAAAAGCGGAAACAGTTGAACAGCGCGGCTGGTATTTTGATCTTGTGCGCATGGAAAAACATCGTACAAAAGATTCGTCTCCAGCTACCCCTGTAATGCCTCTTATCTACGCCTTGGATTTTCAACTTGACCGCATTGCCAAAGAAGGTTTAGAGAATCGTTTTGTGCGGCACTCTGCCATGGCAAAGAGCGTGCACGAATGGGCAGAAGCGCATGATCAATCCATTTATGTGCCGGCGGGCTATCGTTCGCAAACCGTGACCACGATCAAGAACGACCGCAATCTGGATATTACGGCGATGAATAATTTCCTCAAAGAGCGCGGCATGAGAATTGCCAATGGCTACGGACAGTTAAAAGATAAAACCTTCCGCATTGCGCACATGGGTGAAACGCAAATGGAAGATTTGCAAGAGTTGTTTACGGCGATGGAAGAGTATTTGAAGAAGAATTGATTTGTAATTCGTGATACGTAAATGCATTTACGTATCACGAATTATTTATTTAACTTATGTTACTCACCTCCCTAGGGTTTGAACTGTTCAACAAGGTTTTTCAAGGAAACCCTCGGGACGTTCTGTGATTTAAAGCCCGCTATAATAATAAAATGATCCGTCCTGTTGGCGACTGTGCGTTATTGGTTGAACTTGGCAATGAAATTGACCCAGTCATTAATCAACGCGTTCATGCACTTTCTGCCTTGATTGAATCTGCGGGGATGAATGGGGTTATTGAAACTGTTCCAGCTTATGCAACTTTGTTAATTCATTATGATCCTTTGATCCTGACTTATGATTCCGCGCGCGTATTTGTGAATGAGAAGATCGCTCAAATGGGAGAAAATGCAAATAGAAAGCCGCGCCAAATTGAAATCCCAGTAAGATACGGCGGCGTATCAGGCATGGACTTAGAAGCTGTTGCCTCTTTCAGGGGCATTTCCTCCGCTGACGTGATTCGCATTCATAGCCAAACTGAATATATAGTCTACATGATGGGTTTTACCCCAGGCTTTCCATACATGGGCAAGCTGGATGAAAGGCTGATCATGCCGCGCCTTGAAACACCGCGCACGCTGGTAAAAGCCGGCACTGTTGCCATCGCTGGCGAGCAGACTGGAATCTATCCGCTTGATTCGCCGGGCGGTTGGCACTGCATTGGAATGACCGATTTGAAATTATTTGACCCCGCAAGCGATAACCCATTTTTATTTGCGCCGGGGGATAGGGTGAGGTTTGTTCCAGTTGACGACTGCTTGCAAAAAGAGTAAAATCTAGACAGACTAGACAGAATTTTACAGGAGTTGCCCATGAATGATATTTGGCAAATTCAAGATGCAAAAAACAAACTTAGCGAAGTGATTGCGCGCGCATTAAAGCAAGGACCGCAGCTCATTACACGACATGGCGAAAAAACCGTTGTTGTGTTGTCGTATGTTGAATATGAAAAAATGCGAAGATCGCAAGGAAAACTTTCTGAGTTTTTTAGTGCTTCTCCATTGGCGGGAATTGACCTGAATCGCGACAAAAGCCTGCCACGCAAAGGCCTCACTTTATGAAAGTTCTGTTGGATACGTGCGTGATATCTGAACTGGTTTCCAAAAAGCCAAATCTCAAAGTAATAGACTTTGTGGATTCTCTTGACCCTGATGATGTTTATTTGACCGTCATCACAATTGGCGAGATTATGAAAGGCATTGAAAAGTTGCCAAAATCTCGCCGTAAAATAGATTTACTTAAGTGGCTCAATGATGATTTGCTTATGCGCTTTGAAGGAAGTGTTTTGATATTGGATACTCCTGTATTGATCGAATGGGGCATATTAACTGCGCGTCTTGAATCTGCGGGATTAACTATGCCTGCCATTGACTCTCTCATTGCTGCAACTGCATTGGCAAAAAAGATGGTTTTGGTCACGCGCAATGTAGGTGATTTTGAAGCTAGCGGTGTAGAGATTGTAAATCCGTGGGAATAACCGAGTCCGCTTTAGCTGGTTTTTAATAACAATGTCCCTTGCAGTAACTGAAGCTTCAGGCTTGGTCACCATTCAAGACGCGGGGCGAAATTCATTTCGCAAGTTTGGCGTGCCCCTTTCTGGAGCGATGGATTGGTTTGCGTTACAAGCCGCAAATCAATTGACAGGCAACGCGCTGGATGCTCCAGCGCTTGAAATTGGGCTTGGAGAAATTAGCCTGCGCGCTGAGCGTGATTGCGTAATTGCCGTAACTGGCGCAGGGTACGAAGTAAAAAATTACTTGTGGACATTCTCTTTGTGGACATCGTTTTATGTGCGTAGAGGTTGGAATGTGAATGTCAAGAAAACAAGCGGCGGCAATTGGGCATACCTAGCGATTGCTGGCGGTTTGACCGCAGAGGAATTTTTAGGATCACGATCTACCTATTTGCGCGGAGGGATTGGGCGGGCAATTGAAGCTGGGATGCGATTAAATGTTTCTGCTCAGCCGCGCGATTTGCAAAAGTTGGCGGCGCAGATTTTTCCTGAATCAAAAAGACCCGCATATTCTCAAGAACCGATGATTGAAGTGATCCCCGGTCCGCAAACTGAACGATTTACCAAGGATGGTATAAAAACTTTTTTCTCAAGCGAATATACGTTAAGCAAATCATTTGACAGAATGGGCTATCGGCTGGAAGGAAGCGCGATTGAACATTCTCGCGGCGCGGATATGCTCTCGGAGGGCATGACGATGGGCAGCGTTCAAGTGCCTGCAAGTGGACAGCCTATTGTAATGATGGCAGATGGTCCGACGACGGGGGGCTATCCCAAGATTGCGACAGTGATTAAATCAGATTTGCCGTTGCTGGCTCAGTGTGAAACGGGGATTAGTAAAATTAGGTTTAAAGAAACAAGTGTGGAGCAGGCGCAAGAGAGGTATAAGGGTTTATGCACAACCTTTTTTAACCAGAGATGAACAAGATATTAAATTATTTTTGCACGCTTTGCTCTTTTTGCGAATTTCGCGTTAAGTTTTTATACATAGGGAAATTGTAAAATGAAAATAGATCTAAACTGTGACCTCGGCGAGGGCGTTGGAAATGATGAAGCGATTATGCCCTTCATTACATCTGCAAATATTGCTTGCGGATTCCATGCGGGTAATGCAGATGTAATGCGCGAAACGATTCGGCTGGCGAAAAGGTATCATGTGGCGATTGGGGCGCATCCAAGTTGGGATGATAGAGCAGGGTTTGGGCGGCGTGAGATGAATATACTAGTGGGAGAGGCTGAGGCGCTGGTGTTGAATCAAATTAATGTGCTGGCGGGGATTGCAAAAGCAGAGGGCGCAAAATTAGTTCATGTTAAACCGCATGGTGCGTTATATAACCAAGCGGCGCAGGACATGGAATTGGCAAGAGCAATTGCGCGTGCGGTTAAAACTTTCAGTGTGGATTTGATTCTCGTTGGGCTGGCAGGCTCACGCTTGATTGAAGCGGGGCTTGAAGCGGGATTAAGAGTCTCAGCGGAGGGATTTCCAGATCGTATGTACAATGCTGATGGCACATTAATGTCACGAAGCAAAGCAGGCGCGGTAATCGAGTCGCCTGAAGAGGTGGCGAATAACGCGCTTAAGTTAATCACAGAGGGTATTTTGTTTGGCAGTCAACGTGTGCATGTAGATACATTATGTTTGCATGGAGATAACTCTGGGGCTGTGGAAAATGCAAAATTGTTGCGCCAAATTTTGATGAAGAATAATGTGATGGTTGAAATAAAAAACTCCGAGTTCTAAAAAGAACTCGGAGTTTTGTTTTACGCTTTTGTGATACTAAACTTTTCTTTTCCAACTTTATAGTTGCCGCTGTGTTTGATCACTCTATCCACTTCACCTTCGGGAACATCTACGTATGAGAATTTATCTTCAATGCGGATCTTGCCGATGATGGAACCTTGAAGTTTGGCATGAAACGCAATTTGCCCGACGATGTCGCTGGGGCGAATGCCTTGATCTCTGCCTTTGTTGACTTTGAGGCGTACCATGCCCTCTTCATGAGAACTATCGCCTCTTCCGCCGCGGGGGGCTGGTCTGCCGGGCCTATCGGAGTTTACTTTGCCGCCTGATTCACGCCGACCGAAAGATGATGATTCGCCGCGTTTGCCGCCGCGACCAAAATCACGTTCGGGTTTGCCTTTGCTGAAATCTGATTTGACATCACTGATCTCTGCGATGGGGCGTTGTTTTTCATCACCGCGCCCGCTCTTGATGGCGGCGGCGGCAATGTTCAATATGTCGTGACCCTCGGCAATTAATTCTTGAACGATTTCGAGTTCGCGTTTAAAGCGTCCGCGTCCAAGCCAGATTCTTAAGTTTTCAACGACTTGTTTTTCACGATGGGCAACAATGTCGGCAGAAGTGGGTAATTCCATTCTGGTGACAACTTGTTTTGTTAATGCTTCGACTTCGCGCAGGCGGCGTTTGTCACGCGGGGCGAGCAAGGTGATGGCGATGCCTTTTTTACCAGCGCGCCCTGTGCGTCCAATACGATGCACATAGACTTCGGCATCATCGGGCAGGTTGAAGTTGAAGACGTGTGAAATATCGTCAATGTCCAAACCGCGTGCGGCGACGTCGGTGCCGACCAATACTTTTAATTGATTGGAACGGAAACGTCCCAACACACGTTCGCGCGCATTTTGATCCAAGTCGCCGTGAATGGCTTCGGCGGGAATGCCGCGGATGACGAGTTCATTGGCGAGGTTGCTGGTTTCGGCGCGAGTGCGGGCAAAGACCAGAGCGCTGTGAATTGGTTCAATCTCAAAGAGACGTGTGAGTGCATTTGTTTTATCGCCTTCATGGACGAGATAGTAGCGTTGTTCGATGGCTGGGGTGGTGAGAGTGCTTCTTTTAACGGTAACAGCTTGAGGGTCGCGCATGAAGCGATTGGCGAGGGTGCGAATCCGCGCGGGCATGGTAGCGCTGAAGAGGGCAGTCTGACGCGTAGGAGGAGTCGTCGAAAGAATTTTTTCCACTTCTTCGATGAAGCCCATGTTGAGCATTTCATCGGCTTCATCCAAAACGACGGTTTTGATATCGCTTAAAACTAGCACACCGCGTTCAAGTAAATCATTCAAACGGCCGGGTGTGCCGACGACAACATCTACGCCGCGTTTGAGGTTATTGACCTGCGGGGCGTACGGTTGACCGCCATAGACAGCCAGCACGCGTACGTTAAGATGCTTGCCATACTCGATCATTGAGTCGGCAACTTGAAGCGCGAGTTCACGGGTAGGCGCGAGCACCAATGCTTGCGGGTTTTTTTGTTTTTGAAAATTTTGGAGAATAGGGAGGGCGAAGGCGGCTGTTTTGCCTGTGCCAGTTTGGGCTTGACCAATTACATCTACGCCCGTGAGCATGAGCGGAATCATGCCCGATTGAATGGGGGTTGGCGTTGAATAGCCAAGTTCACTGATTGCCTTCGTGAGTTCTTCACGGAGGTTGAGGGAGGAAAAATCGGTTGTCATGTTATCCTTTTGTCATTGCGAGGATGATGGTTTCCCCCTGAGGGGACTTTGCGATACGCCGCGAAGAACAAAAGTGCGGTTACTCAACCATCAGCATATTCACAATGATATATACGGGATTATTTTGACAACTCCGATGTACTGCCTTCCTGCCAATCAGGTTTCTCTTTGCAGAGGCGCCCGCCCAACAAAAAAGCCCGAAAACGAAACTCGGGCTTGTCTTTCAGAGTGATCAAAACAACTTCCCAGAAAATTACTCTCCATTGAGAGTGACAAAAGTTTATCATGAATTAGTGAAAAATAGAGAAATTGCCAACTCTCAAAATCGTTATGTGAAAGGGGCGAAAAAATAGAACACAGATTACGCGGATCGAGCGGATTCTCACTGATTATTAAACCCGTGTAATCTATTTCCATCATTTGTAGGGAACCTTCCTGTATATCCCATCGTCAACTTTGTAACACAATCACCGCCGATAAATACAGATTGTGTAAAAGAGGAGAAGCCATGAAAACCCGAAAGTCGTTCGTTGTCTCAGTTTTATTGCTTGGCATTTTGGTATTGTCTGCCTGTGGGGGAGCCGCAGCTCGTGACACTGAATACATAGTAGAAGCCCCTGTCGCAGTCTATGAAGAAGCGCAGTCAGGCGTTGCACAGGATTCGTCTGCTAAAACAGATAACACAGTTTTTAATCTAGGTGCGCCTGAGGCGCAGACCACTGGAGTAGATGGTCAAACCGTTCCTGATGTGGATGCGCGCGGCGACTCAACGCGTATGATCATCAAGAATGCAGATCTGCGTTTGATGGTGGCAGAATCAGATGTGGCGATTGATGGTGTTACTCAAATTGTGGGTGACGTGAATGGCTATATCATCAGTTCTCGCGTTTGGTATCAGGATTGGGATCAGGTTAGTTATAAATATTCCACCATTACTTTTGGCGTGCCAGTAGATCAATTTGAAAATGCACTACGCCGTTTGCGCGGCTTGGCTGTGAAAGTGCTGGATGAAAATGCTTCTGGCCAGGATGTCAGCGATCAGTTTGTAGATTTGGATTCGCAAGTACGTACACTTGAAGCCACACGAGATCGCTTAAAAGATTTTCTTGCTCAAACGAAGAATGTAGATGAAGCCTTACGTGTCAATCAAGAATTGGCGAATATTGAAGCGCAGATTGAGCAAATTAAAGGGCAGATGAATTACCTCAGCGACCGCGCTTCGTACTCTACGATCACTGTCAACCTCGAGCCTGTTCTGCCAGAAATTGAGCCTTTACCTACGCCGACACCAACAGCCTGGGACCCATCGGATACTTTTGAAGATGCGCGTAAAACTCTGGTTAACACATATCAAGGTCTGTTTGAAGTATTGATCTGGCTTGGTATTGTCTTCCTGCCCATTATGCTGCCCCCCGTTTTAGTTATTTGGTTGATCGTGAAATGGATTAATCGAAAAACAAAATAATAGATGTATCTTTGGAGTCAAACAACTTGCTGTTTGACTCCAAAGATAGGATGATTACTTCAAGCTACGCAAATCAATTCGCCATAATGCAAAGACTTCATCAAAACCTTTAATCTCACCCTGAAAACGGATTAGTGTATTTACCTTTGCTCTTTCTGCAAGAAAAACTTGTGTGTCAGGATCGCTACGAATAGCTTCCGAAAAGATGATCTCATTTCCACTGGAGAAATTTGGCAGACGCGCCGCAATGTTTAAAGTGGAGCCGAAATAATCTAGTCTGTCGTTTAAATTTACTACAAGACATGGACCATGGTGGATGCCGATCTTTAACATCAAAGGTTCCTTAATGTCGCCGTGTGCCTTGGCAATCGCGCGTAACGCGGCAGAGGGTTGACGAAAAGTTGCCATGACCGAGTCGCCGATGGTTTTTACTACCGAGCCGCCCTCTTGCGCGATGGCGCGTTGCAGAACTTCGAAATGCTCGCGCACACCCCAATTGTTTTAACCCCGTTTCAATCTTATTTGCGATTTGCCAGTTTTCGGCGATATTCTTCATCGGTGCGGGATGTGATGCGCTCTACTTCGGCTTGAGAAATGAATTTTGGTCCGCCCAAGGCATACGTTCCCAACAAGATGCGTGCAGATTTAACTGTCATGGCGGTGATATTTTCAACTTCTTGTGTCGTTTGACCTAGTGCAACCAAGCCATGATTCAGTAAATAAAACACACGTGGGGGCTGGCTGTATTTATCTAAATAATTCACAAGCTCCTGTTTAAGGATGCGTGCCAAAGGTAAACCTGGATCTGCATAAGGGACGATTAGTGGAACATCACCAAGATATAAAGCAGTTTCGGTAAAGATATGCCCGCTTAATGCTTCACGCGCATTTTGACTGCAAAGAATAGAATTTACTGCAATAGGATGAGTGTGCCCCACAAAGCATGCACCGCATAATGAATATGCCAGTGCATGTAGTAATGTTTCAATAGATGGATGGCGCGCCGATGAATCTACTTTGGATGAAGAAAATATTTTTTCAACTTCACTGTCAGAGAGAGTTGTGTCATCGATCATTTCTAAGAGTGGGACCAAGCGCACTCTTGTAAATCCTTCTGCTGTAATTTGGTGTAAGTATGAGCCGCTAGCTTTAACCCAAAAGGTCTCGTCATCCAGTATGGCAGAAGTGTTGCCGTCGCCTAAAATTACAAGATCTTGTTCGGGCTTTCCCAAGGTAAGTGAAAGTTGGAGCAGTTGTTCAAAGATTAAATCATTCACTTTGTTCATTAAATGACCCTATCGCTTCCACCGTCAATCGGGATTTGTGCGCCGGTAATATTTTCAAATAATGGACCGAGCATTTCAACAATAAAATTACCTACATAACTGCTTTTAATTTCAACACCAAGTAGGTTTCGTTTTTTATATTGTTCAATGGTCAAGCCATAATGCGCGGCGCGCGCATTTAATACATCGTCGGTCCAAATGCCGGTATCAAATACTTGGTCGGGATGCACTTGGTTTACGCGAATTCCATCCTTTGCCCATTCCAACGCCGCCACACGTCCTAGTTGCGTAATTGCCGCTTTCGAAGCTGAATATGCCGCGGCGCCCGCGCCCGGGGCGCGCACGTTTTTCGATGCATTGATAACCACACGCCCATAGCGCGGCGCACGCTGAAGCAATGGGTAAGCCTCTCGAAGCAGAATCAAGTTCGGGTCAAGGTTGACGCGCATTACTTTTTGCCAATCATCTAAATTCAGGTTTTCAATTCGAATCCCGGCAGGGAAAATTCCCGCATTCAATACCAGCATATCCAAACCGCCAAATGTACGTGCAGTTTTTTCAAATGCTGCAATGATCGCAGATTCATTTGTGAGATCAATTTCAATGCCAAGATAACGTGCTGATGAAAAAAGATTTTTAACGGCTGGGTTGATATCCAAATTTACAACAGCCGCGCCTTTTTCTAAAAGCGATTCAACGACTGCCTTGCCAATGCCAGATGCCCCGCCAGAGACCAGCGCAATCTCGCCATCAAATTGATTTGTTGATTCCCTTGCTGACAAATGAAACACGCCTAAGCCCGCCTCTACAAACGCGGAAGGCTGGTCGCCGGTATTCGTCAAGAGACTCTCCGCTGAGGGCAACCCCGCAGACGAAGTTTCGCTGTTTGACAATGACATCAGCACAGGCAAGCCAAAACGCTGAGAAATTTTTTTACGCAAATCTGCAATGGATATGGAAGTTGGATTCATATGTTCTCTAATTGTAGCTGCTCAGGCATAGGCTTATGTCGTTGCGAGGCGCCCTTGCTCTTGCCGAAGCAGTTTCCTTATGACAGGGGATTGCTTACTCTGCGAGTACGATGTCGGCGGGAAGAGCCAGAACCCGCCTCGCAAAGACATACTTATTACGAATTATTTTTCATCTCCTCATACAACCCAAAGGCTTCCTTCGGCGTAAAGTTTTCATGGATGATCGCTTGCAACGCGCGCGCCATGCCCTCGGGAGAATCATTTTGCCAGATGTTGCGGCCCAAGTTCACGCCAATGGCGCCTTGCTGAATACCATCATAAACAAACTGCATGACTTCCAAATCATTTTCTGTTTTGGGTCCGCCTGCGATCACGATGGGTACTGGACAACCGCGCACTACTTTTTCAAAATCTTCACAGTAATATGTTTTAACAACTGCCGCGCCTTGTTCTGCACACACACGGCAGGCAAGCGCAAGGTAACGCGCAGATTTCTTTTCCTCTTCGCGTCCTACTGCGGTGACAGCCATGACAGGGATGCTGTAGTCGTAGCAATCATTCACTAGTTTTGAAAGCGCCATAATGGTTTGATGTTCATATTGACTGCCAACATAAACCGAAATACCCACCGCCGAAGCGTTGATGCGGATGATATCCTCGATCGAGTTTGTTACTTCTTCGTTTGCCAGATCTTCGCCAACCATGCTGTTGCCGCCCGAGACACGCAAAATAATGGGCGTGTCAATGTTGGGGTTTAAAGATGCGCGAATAGAACCGCGCGGCATAAATACCGCGTCTACATACTTTAATAACGGTTCTGCGGTTTGACCGGGATTCTCAAGCCGATGAGTTGGTCCTTGAAAATAACCGTGATCTACCGCCAGATAAAAACATTTTCCATCGGGTTTGATGGTACGAGCCAAACGATTTGCCATGCCCCATTCCATAAGTTATTTCTCCTTTTTAATAGCTAGATTAATGCAAGTTGTTTTACTTCCCTTTCTTCATTTTGTATATTTTTTGCTGTGATTGGAAGTAAGTAGTTTGAAATAAAGAGCTCTTTTCCTTTATCGGCTTTGCCTTGTTTGTAATTGTTCATGCCATATTGCAATTCCCATTCGTAAATATTTGCAAAACTAAAATTTTGCCTAATTTCAGGAGAGTCGTCGTAAGTAATAAGCCATGAATGATTGCTTTGTTTTATGGCAAGCATAAATTCATTGTGATTAAATCCTGTATGCAAAATACCATTCTTTCCATATAGCTTTGATTTAGTGGCCTTGAAGTAAGGCGGATCAAGAAAGGTAAAAACTTCTTTACCTCCGCTTGAAAGAACTTCATGATAGTCTAAGTAAGTAATCTTAATTCCTTCTAAAAGCGTTCCTAGTTTTGCAACACGTTCGATTGACGATTCTGTAAATCTTCCTATAAAAGCCATCTGCGAATATCCACCAGACTCAACAACCCCTGAAAAAGTTATACGATTAAGAACAAAAAAGCGGACGGCGCGTTCAAATTCTGTTAATGTCTCAATTTTTATATTTACCAATTCGTTGAACAATCCCTGCCCGTCTACTCTTTCTTCTTTAATCTTCAAAACCTCCCTTGCTAGTTTTTCCGAATCCGCTTGAGCATGTTTCCAGAAATAATACAATTCTGGATTTAGATCATTAATCCACATTTTTAGTTTTGGATAGGCTTGCTTTAAGTATATAAAAAATGAGCCGCCGCCTACAAATGGCTCTCTGTATTCATCAAAATCTTTTGGCAAGAGGTACTTCATTTGTTGTATAGCGCGCGATTTTCCGCCGGGGTAGCGTAAAGGGGTTTTTGTAAGGGTCATTTTTTATTAGATGAAATTTGAATTTCAAGCCTTTGGTTATTCGTAGCTTCTTGATTTAATTTGTGCAAGGTTTCGGCTTCTCGTTTGGAGCAATTTTGCTTGTTACTGTTTAAGAATTGTATCAATAAACTTTCATTACATGGCATTGATAATATCCCAGAGACCTTTTTCCCCGTCAATTTTAAGCATGATTTGAAGTTGACAGGTTTTGAATTAAGGTGAAGAGAATTAAGATTTGAATATAAAATTAATTTAAACAACCCATCTTTGATGTCTGAAAGACTGGGGAGAAAGCCTTCAGTAGAGTTTTTTGATTCTTGAATAACATATACATCATCTTTTTCATCTTTAATGACTTCATCGGCTGTTAAAAAATATGTGCCACCAAGATAGTTGTTGATTTGAAAAGTTGCCTTCATTCCATCAGATAAATACTCAAGGTTGTGAGATGTCTGTGTCTCTCGTAATGCGGCGCTTTTTGAGCCGCGCAAAGAAATATCTTTAAAATTCACAAAATCACGCATAATAATTGCCAAGTATTGTTCTTGAGGATTTCTGTCATGTATTTTAGTGCGCGTCTTTTTAGATATTCTTTCGTAGCTGTCCAAAGCCAGTTTGTAAATATCAACAAAACTATCTTCCATGAGCGTGCGATTCCAGTGAAGCGCGCTTTGCTTATATCGGCTTATTTTCAATAGCTGCTCATTAACAATAGTGGTATTGAATTCCTGACTGGTAATTTTGTTTTTCGAAAATTGTAATGGGTGCTTGTTTTTTGACGCCTTATCATAATATGCTAAAACAATATAAATGTTGAGCAGGTTCATCCATGAAATGGTTGAATACTGTATCCTGTCTAAATCACCGTCCAATCCTTCATCTTTAATAATGGGGATGATTGTCAAGCGCATTGGTGAGTTAATTGTATTATAGAGCCGCTCAAAGGGATAGCTTCGAGTTCGTTTTGGCGTTACCCACTTGGAAAAAGCAAATTCGCCTTCTGGTAAATGAATCTTCCCGGAAGGTTCAACTGTGTTGATGTCAAAATCTTTATACTCATAGTGCGGTAAATCTTCTGTCAAAAATGCCTTGTATTGAACATCTTTGATAAAGCCTTCAAAGTTAAGAGTCATATTTGATTTTTCTCCAATAAAGCGAGCGAAAAATTGGGTGAGTAATTTTTTTATAGATATTAAATACATTCTCAAATTTTACCCCGCTACTTTTTATCTTCCACTGGGCGCACCAGCAGGTAGCCTTTTTGAATTAACCAGTGATGAAACTCATAAGTGGTGTGGATGCAGGAATTTTTGCAGATATTGCGAATGGACTCGTGTTTTGGCGAGCCCTCTTTTTCTGCGTCTAATAATAATTGAACGGGGCAGGAAATGTCTTTGCAATATTCGCGGCGTTGATATTCGAGATAACCTTCAATTTCCATTATGCTTTCCTTTTTTCGGGATATAAATTCAGCACACCTTCGGCAGATGCGGTGCAGATACCACGTTCTGTAACCAAGCCAGTGATCAGGCGTGAGGGGGTCACGTCGAATCCGTAATTAGCGGCGGGGCTATGCTCAGGCGTGAGTCGAACTTTATGGACAGAATCAGATTCCCAGCCTTCGATGAAGCGCACTTCATCTGCGCCTCTTTCTTCCACTGGAATTTGATTCACGCCATCAGTCATTTCCCAGTCAAAAGTGGAGGAGGGTAACGCTACATAAAAAGGGATGTTGTTATCTTTGGCGGCTAATGCTTTGAGGTAGGTGCCAATCTTATTGGCGGCATCGCCGGTATATGTGACACGGTCTGCGCCGGTGATCACAAAATCTACCATGCCATGCTGCATGAGGTGTCCGCCAGTGTTATCTGCAATGACAGTATGCGGAACACCGTGTTGGCCAAGCTCCCATGCTGTAAGTCGTGCACCTTGATTGCGCGGACGAGTCTCATCTACCCAAACATGGACAGGAATTTTTTTTTCGAATGCGGCATAGATGGGCGCGGTGGCTGTACCGTAATCTACAAATGCAAGCCAGCCAGCATTGCAGTGAGTGAGTATGTTTACAGGTGCGCCATTTTTGCGGCGCGAAATTTCAGCGATGATTTCTAAGCCATGCTCACCAATGCGGCGGCAAAATTCTGAATCTTCATCAGCTATTTCAATAGCGGTTTGTTTGGCTATATTTATTTTTGCTGAAATATTTGCATCTGCATTTTGCATGGCAGATAAACTTCGGCGCACTGCCCACTCAAGGTTAACTGCGGTGGGGCGGGTAGAGATTAAATATTTTGCATGTGCTTCAATTGCAGGCATAAATTCAGCGAAAGGGAGTTGCGCAGATTGCAAAGCTGCCAAATACATGCCATACCCAGCCAGCGCGCCGATCAAGCCTGCGCCGCGCGCGTGCATTTCTTTAATGGCTGTGCCTGTTTCTGCAACAGTATGCAAATCTTCGATGACTAATTCAAAAGGCAAGTGGCGCTGATCAATGATTTGAACGATTATATGATCGTCTTCTTTGAGCCAAACGGTGCGGTAATGTTTTCCTTGAACGTTCATGTTTATCCAAATAGCGTTATTTTTATTGAATAGGTAACTGCTCACCTACAGGCTTATGTCGCTGCGAGGCGCTCTTGTACTTAGCCGAAGCAGTCTCCTTATGACAGGGGATTGCTTCGGCGGGAAGAGCAAGAACCCGCCTCGCAATGACATGTTTGAGTAGTTTAATTAAAGCGATTGTAGTATATTTTCATCAGGACTGCCAAACAATAAAGTAATTCAGCATCTCGGAGAACATATGATAACCCCAAAATTCGATAAATTCTATCGCTACGATGACCTAACCAAGCTATTAAAAAATTATGTTAAAGAATATCCAAATTTATTTAAGTTGGAAAGTATTGGCAAAAGCTATGAGGGGCGGGATGTATGGCTCGTAACAGCAACCAACTTCAAGCTTGGTAAAGATACGGAAAAGCCTGCTTTGTGGGTGGATGCGAATCTACATGCATCTGAGGTGACGGGTTCTACTGCGGCTTTATATCTGGTTCATGATCTGGCGACGCGTTATAAGAAGGATGAAACTGTAACACGTGCATTGGATACGCGTGTGTTTTACATTGTGCCGCGGGTTAATCCTGATGGCGCAGAGTTGGCGCTGGCAGATAAGCCAAAGGAAATTCGGTCAAGCACGCGCCAGTATCCATATGTTGATAGTGTGCGTGATGGTTTGGTGTGGGGTGAAGATATTGATGGGGATGGGCGGATTTTGCAAATGCGAGTTGAAGACTCTAACGGAGCGTGGAAGATACACCCTGAAGAACCACGATTGATGATTCGCCGTGACCCCATTGAGACGGGCGGAAAATATTATCGTATTTTCCCCGAAGGCGTGATCAACAATTATGACGGCGCAACCGTAAAATTACGTCGACCTGCAGAAGGCTTGGATCTTAATCGTAACTTCCCTGCAAATTGGCGGCCCGAAGGGGATCAATATGGTGCGGGAGATTTCCCTACCAGCGAGCCCGAAGCGCGTAATCTGGTTGAATTTTTGCGAACACATAAAAATATCACAGGTACTTTATCTTTTCACACAATGAGCGGTGTCTTGTTGCGCGGATTCAGCGATAAGCCCGATAGCGAACAAATTCCTGAAGATCTGTGGACCTTTGAAAAAATTGGCGCAAAGGGAACTGAATTGACCGGCTATCCACATATTTCCACTTTTGATGAATTTAAGTATCATCCCAAGCAGGTTATCACAGGTGCGTTTGATGAGTGGACTTACGAACATCTTGGTTTATATGCATGGACTGTGGAGTTTTGGAGTCCGCAAAAACAGGCAGGCATTCAAAAATTTAAATATATTGATTGGTATCGTGAGCATCCTGTTGAAGATGACCTGAAACTACTCAAGTGGAATGATGAAGTTTTAAAAGGCAGTGGTTTTGTGGATTGGCATGCATATAAACATGATCAACTTGGAAATGTGGAAGTGGGCGGCTGGGACTTTTTGCACATGTGGTCAAATGTGCCGCCAGAATTTTTAGAAAAAGAAATCAGCCCGTTTCCTGATTGGATCGTGTGGCACGCTCTTATCTCGCCGAAACTTGCTTTGTGGAAAACGAGCGTTACCGCCCTTGGAGCAGATACATTCCGCGTGCGGCTGGTGGTTCAAAACGAAGGCTGGCTGCCAACATATATCTCCAAAAAAGCACTTGAACGAAAAGTGACTCGCGGGGTAATTGCAAAGATTCAATTACCCAAAGGCGCAGCTCTAATCTCTGGCAAAGAACATGAGGAACTAGGTGAACTTGAAGGTCGTGCTTATAAAAATGCTTTTATCGATGAAGCCAGCGAAGGCACAGATGATCGCGTTAAAGTAGAGTGGGTGGTCAAGGCGAAAAAAGGAGCGAAGGTCAAGTTAAGCGCAAAACATGATCGTGCAGGTGTTGTGCGTGTGGAAGTGGTCTTAAAATAAGCTCTTGACAAATAGACAAGTGTCTATATAATAAAGGTATGAACCAAGCTCCAGCCATTGCTTGTAACCCGATTGCCTTGAATGTTTTGCAAAGAGAGCAATTTGATTCACTTACGCAGGCTATCTTTGCGCAAGTGCAGGAAAAATGTGAATTGGAAAATGGATATGTATTGCGTTTTATCAATGCCCCAGATGTTTTGCTAAAAATTGCTGAGTTTATAGGGCGTGAAAATGTTTGTTGCTCCTTTTTACGATTTCAGCTTGAAGTTGAAGAACAGCGAGGTCCCATCTGGTTAAAATTAACAGGACCTGAAGGAACAAAAGAATTTTTGAAAGCAGAAATCGGCATATAAAATGAGATCTCAAAAATTTAACCCCGTCTTGTTTGCCAAAGCTATTTCAGATGATACCCGCCAAAAAATCATGGGCGAGTGCTGTTGTTGCTGGCTGTCTGTGAATGAGATCGTTGATAAGGTGGATGTTTCTCAGCCTACCGTGTCTCATCATCTCGCTATTTTACGTGATGCAGGCTTAGTAAATATTCGCGAAGAAGGCAAGCAAACTTTTTACTCGTTGAATCAGGATCAGGTCGCTTTTTGTTGCGGGCAATTAATGATCAAATTTGCCCCCGAGGAAAAATCTACCCAAATCCTGCTCAAGACTTTGTAAGGTCTATATTTTTTTCTTCAACGTATAGATAAACTTCAATATGAAAGGAGGTGAAAACCATGAACGAACTCGAAGTAATTAGCAATGATTGCTGTGATGATTGCTCCAGCGGTTGTTGCGGCGGCGGTTGCTGCTAAAGAAAAACGGACTTGCAAATAAAATGCAAGTCCGTTTTTCTTTATGACGCAAGTTGTGTTTCAGCAGGTTTTAGTTGATCGTGATCCTGCAGAATATCTTCTGCGTGGTGAATGACCGGGATAAAGTACCCTGATAATCCAATGATGGCGCTAAACAGACCTCCAACAAGGATGATCAGCCCCATGCCAGAACCGGGTCCGGTTCCGACGAGCCAGCCAAAAGTGGAAGAAAGAGGCGATGAGGTTGTCATCAGTGCGGGCTCTAGTACGTAATCAGCAAGGGTTCCGGCAATGAGAGGCGCGATGGGCTGGGTGATCCATGCGATTAGGCGGCGTGCAGAAAAAACGCGGCCCTGTATATCTGGTGCAACCTTTGATTGCCAAATTGCCTGGCTGGAACCATTTACGAGAGGGAAGGTAAGTGCGCCTAGGAATAATGCAGTAGCCCAAAGTGTTAAGCCTCCAGCTACACCAAGTATTGCAGTGGTTAATCCACCCCAAATCCAGCCGATTAAGATGCCATGCACGCGGCGTTTGAAACCTCCCCAGGCGCTCATAATGATGCCGCCGATAATTCCGCCTATTGCTCCGGCGGTTTGTACTGAGCCGAAGATCAAGCTGTTGCTATCTGTGCGTGCAAGAATCATTGGAGCAATTAAGGCAAATGAAATGCCGGCAAATAAATTGCCAAATAGAAATATCAATTGCAGTCCCAGCAGGCTAGGGCGGGCAAAGATATATTTGAATCCGTATAAGGCTTCTTGCCAAATACTGCCTTTGACTTGTTGTCCTTCTTCTGTTTTGACGGGTTGAGGGACATGCACAAATGCTAAGACTGCAATAGCGAACAGAAAAGTTGCTACGTCTAAGAAGAGCACGCCAGTGATTCCGATCAGGGGTAGTAATGCGCCTGCCAAGATCGGCGCTAAGACGCCAGGACCGGCTTCGATGAGCGACATCATGCCGTTGGCGCGCCCCAACTGTTCTTTGGGAATCATGGTGGTAATTGCGGCAGAATAGGCGGGCCATTGGAATGCCATGCCCAATCCATAAATAATTGACGCAAGATATAAATGCCAATATTCCAGTATTCCGAAATACTGAAAAATAAGGATTCCAAATGTAGCCACGCCTGCGCCGATGTCGCTGATCATCATCATTAATTTACGATTGTGGCGGTCTACCATGACGCCTGCGATGGGGGATATCAGTAGAAAAGGAGTGATAAAAAATACCTGCATTAATCCCATGGCAGTAGCACTTTTGGTTTGGTCGTACATCCATATGGTTAACGCAAACTGACTCATTGCGCTGGCTAATACAGAAACGATCTGCCCGATCCATACAAGTGTGAAACCGAACATGCCAGATGGGCGTTTTGTAGTTGTTTCTTTCATATACATTCCTTTGTGAATATAGGACTTACGCAAAACCCTATTTTAACCAGAGATAAACAAGATAAAACGAGTTTTATATAAACTGCCTTGCGTAAATTCTGGAATATAAGTTGCGGAAATGCAAGAAGGTAGATAGTTATTCGCTATCTACCTTCTTTATAGTTTATTTTTTTATTGCATCAGGCGGTAATAAGGGGAATAGAAAATTGCATACATAGCGATCTCCTTTCAGATAATAAGGTTGGACGTGAAAATAAACAATAAGCTTATGGATTATTCAATATAAATTTCAACATGCTCGCCGTCCTTATCATCTACAACATCAATGATCTTGCCAGTCATTCCAGTGCGTAGGGCTTCCATGACATTCGCCATGTCCACGCCTTCCACTTCTGGGGCAAAGTGTGCGCCGATCTTCATGCCGGCATCTACCAAAGTCAGCGGAATTTGCACAGATGCTTTGGATTTGCCTGTGTTGATATCTGTGACACGGATGCGCAGCCAGCGCGGCGCACCGGGGCGGGGGTTGGGTGCGCCGACTGAACGCCGACCCTCACTTAATGCACCAAGTAGTTTTGCGCCTTCCTCTGCGCTGATCTTGCCGTCCTCGATCATTTTTAATATTTTCATTCGTTCTTCAACTGATGTCATGGCTACTCCTTTCACTTTCTGTTGATAGTCTATATTTTTTTGATAAAACTTCTCCATTTTTCCCATCCCATTGCCCCGCTAGGGATGGGAAAGTGGGAGGAGAGAAAACGGTTACGTTGTTTCTTGCTTTGGTTTGTCCGGCAGGCGGAACTTTAGCATGATCGGTATGATGGACAACATTGCGATCACGCCAGTAATAATGAAAGGCGTTCCGGGAGTGTAGCGTTCCCATAATTGAGCGCCAATCCAAGGACCAGGTAATGAGATGATGCCAAGGCTGGTACTGAACAAGCCAAAAGCGGTTCCACGCAATTCTTGCGGCACGGCTTTACTAATGAGCGACTGGTAGGCAGGCATCATCATACCGACGCCTGCGCCTGCAATCGCCCAGCCTGTAAAATATAGCCAAGTTAAGTTTGCAGGAGTAGCTACAAATAGCAATAGAGAAGAGCCAATTAAGAACATTCCCACAGAGATTACTGCGCGTTCGCTAAATTTGTCTGAAAGCCAGCCGCCGGGAATGGTCATCAGCATGACGCTTAATCCAAAAAGGCTATTCATCCATCCAATTTGAGTCATGCTCATGTTGCCAATGTCTTGCAAAAAGATAGGCATGAAGTTCATCGAAAGACTAAATGCCAAATCGCGCGCACCGTCTGTGATCATGATCCAGGTGATAAGGCCGCCTGCAAAGACCAGCCCAAACATAGACGATAAATTGGATTTTAAGCTGTCAAATGATAGTTTGTTAGGCTGTGATTTTTCACCTTTTGCGGCTTCACGAGCCATACCCACGCGTATGATCGTAGCGAGAATATATAACACAGCCGCGACCATCAACATACCTTTGAAGCCATACGTGCCAGCGAGGTACCCGCCAAGTGGGGGACCAACAACTGAAACGATCATAAAGATAGCCTGCGTTACGCCGAACATCTTTGCGCGATTTTCTTCGCTTGAGTGTTCTGCTATGAATGCGTCAAAGCTAGGACCCACCAAAGAACGTGCTACGGCGCCAAGCGCTAAGCCGATTAACAGCCATTGCCAAGTTGTTGCTAATATTAATGGGATGAATACGAACATACCAAAGACACTGCCGATCGCAATTGCGCGTAGGCGCCCAATCGAGTCGCTTAACCATCCGCCAAGGATTTGTAATAACAGCGGCACAATTTGTGAAAGCGTAAAGAACAAACCAATTTGCGGCACGTCGGCTTTTAATTCACGTAAATACAAAGGCAGCAGCGGGTCGTACATGCTTCCGCCTATGTTTGCTAGAATCATCGCCGCTAAAAACAAGAGGATCACACCGCTTAATAGCGGCTGTTTCTTGACCTCAGTTACTATGGTAGAGGGAATTGTATTTTCCATTTTTATCCTATAAATATTTGTACACGTTCGCCGTTTTTGCCTTCATCTACATTTACGATCAGCAACTCAGATGAGCCAGCGGCATTTTCTACAACATTCAAAATCTCTGCCATTTTTTCTTTTTCCATGCCGGGGATGTCATATCGAATGTTTCGCAGCAACCATGCAAGTTTTACGATCGGGAGGGGAAAGCCAAAGCGAATATGTTTGGGCGATTCGCCCTCAGGTCGTTCGACATTAATATATAGCCAGCGCGAACCTTTTGTGATCGAACCCAGTGAAATAAGTAATACGCCAAACAAAAACGGAAAAATTAAACAGAAGAACCAAAAATTCATCCCAGCGCTTTGCTCAATCGCATACATGCCCCAGGCAGTCAGCACTGCTGTGAATACACCAATCCACAGCGGGATGGCGGCAAAGCGGCGCGCACTATTGCGAACTTTTTCGAATTCGGGCGCATGTACTTTTTCGTTAAAGAATTCGCGGCTCTGATCTGAACTGGAGCCTGATTCTGCTTCGATGATCTCGATTCTATCTTCGGCGGCGGCTTGTTCGAGGGCTTTCATCAATTGCATGGCTTCTTCGGCAGAGATCTTTCCGTCTTCCACCATTTTCAATACACGTTTCTGTTCATCAGTCATTATTTGCCTCCATCCAAAGCGGATAATAATTTTTCTGCATCTTCTGCTGATATTTTTTTCTGTTGCAACATCTTTAAGATGGTCATACGTTCTTCGTCTGTGACGGGCTCACTGGGTGGGGCAGGCGGGGTGCCTTTGGATGCTATATCCCAATTCCAGCGGCCTATGCTCACATTAGCTCGGACGTTATGCCCGCGGGTTTGACGTTCTGCGCGGCGCGCGGCTTGCTCGGCATGTTTTTGTGCGCGGCGGGATGCTTCTTCTACATGCTCGTGTACTTTTTGAGTAGCCTTTTCAACTTTGCGCGATATACGTTCGCTAAAATCTGCTGGCAATGGATTGAAATCTTTGCCGAAATCTTTTGCAAAGTCTTTCATAAAATCTTTTGCTGGCGCATCGCGCGATGAAAGGTTTTTCACTTTTGTAACATTGTTCATGCTGGTTACGCCGCCAATGAACTGAATCACCGTTTCACCTGAAAGATTCTCTAGGTCTGTGTTGCCGCCTACAAATTGAATGGTGAGATTTGCATTGCGGGGTACTTCAAGTGTGAGGTTGCTGTGACTGCTGAAGATGATTTTGTCCCCATCTTGAACAGCATCCAGGGTAGAGTCGGTTGAGGTGACAGTAACCAGTTCCAGGTCGGAGCCTGAGGCGTTTAAATTCCCGCCGACCATTTTGATGATGATGTTTGGTTTTGATGATGTGGTGAACGTTTTTTGAGTCATATTATTCCTCCACGCCGCGTAAGAGTTTCATGGCGGCATCAGCAGAAATTTTGCCTGTATTTAAGTCTTCCAAAACGGAGCGGCGTGCTTGATCGTTTAGTTCGATAGTCTCTTCCTTGCCGGGTTCAAAACCCATTACGCGGATCACTTCGACGAGGCGGTTGCGAATAGTAGGGTAGGAGAGGTTTAGCTCGGGTTCCATACGGTTGATCTTGCCCTCACACCGTACAAACGTGACGATGAAGTCTAGTTGATCTGCGGTGAGGTGGGCAAATGGTCCGAAGTTGAAGCGACCTTCAATCGTAGTGTCGCAGGATTGGCAGTGAAGTTTTGCAACAGTTAATTCAGATTGGCAAACGGGGCATCGGGTAAGAGCGGCATTCATAATTTCTCCTGAAATTGAAGGCGGATATTAGGATTAGTTATATTTCAATCAATTTATAACCGTAATTATAGCAAAATAATTTATTTTGTCAATAGTAAAATTGATAATATTAAACAATGGTTTGATATTATCAAGCTGGTTAAGGCTTATTAATAAAAATCGCCCCGCAAATTGCCGAAACGGCAATTTGCGGGGCGACCTGTGGTAAAGCACACTGTTGGAAATAATGATGAAAATTACTCAGGCAAATGTGTCTTTGTAAATTTTTCCATAATGTGCATGTTTGCAGGTTTGTTCAAATAACAATTTAGTATCTCAATAAACCACCCGCACATATCAGCGGCTCTGTTTCTTTGCAATTCTTGTAATTCGTTCATACTGTAATAATCAATAGATTCAATTTCAACGGGATCGAATTTAACTTGAGCAGGATCAACTGTCCCTTTGTATAACACGCTAATTTCATTATCGTTCACCCCGTAATTCATTTTGAATTTAACCAGCGGTGTGATTTCAATTCCTTCTACGCCCATTTCTTCTTTTAATCCGCGTATTGCCGCTTCAAAATAACCCTCTCCAGCTTTGATATGTTCAGAGACGGCGCAATCCAACAGAGATGGGGAGGCGGCGCGGTCTGCGCTTCTTTTTTGAATGAGCATTTTGCCATCATCAGTAAATAAAAATACATGCACACCGCGATGCCACAACCCAAGCTTATGGACAGTGGAGCGCATTTCTTGTCCTGTGATAATGTCTTTATCGTCGATGATATCTAGTAGTTCGTCAGCCATTGTTTTATCCTTATGATTAGGAGCGTAATTGTTTTGCCCTGCCTAATAATGCGAAGGAGATCAGTGCAATTGAGAATGGAATGAAGAACTCAGGGCGCCCGTTGTTGTGCGAGCCCATGTAATCCAGGGTGGGAACATTGTTGAGCGGACCGACATACCAGATGACCATGTATAGAATCTCGAAAAGTTTACTGGTTCCACTCCATACACCTGAGGCTAATGCGAGTGATGGGATGAACACTGCGCCTGAGAGCAAGGCGATCAAGCCAACAGTATCCCCGTCACTTATGAAGCGCAGAATGGCGCCGATGCTGATTAACAACGTGACGATGAATCCAGCCAGCCATTGGGCGGGCAGTTGGCGCATGAGTGGAGATGCCGAGGAGAATGTCATCTGCTGAACGTTGTTGTGAATTTCGCGGTTGCCGATGGCTGACCAGATAAGAATAGGCCAGACCCATGCCATTGGCAGAATAATTTCGCGAACAATTGCCGAGTCGTTTGAGTAGCAGGCGATGATGAATCCGCCAGCGATGGCGTACCACCACCAACGCTGTCCTTTAAGGAGTAGTTTTAATTCAGCGATGAGAACAGTGAAGAAACTGAATCGATTCGCGGCGGTGTTTAGAGGAGTCAGATGAGGGGTGGATAATGTTTGAGATGTTGAAGCAGGCTCGGGCGCAGAGTCTGATACGTTGCGTTGAGCGTTCTTAATCCGCCGTGGTTTACTGCGTGATGGGTCAAATCTATCAAAGAATATACTTGCAAATAGAGTCAATAAAATGGCGAGAATAAAAATTGTAAGGCGGCCGAGAATAAGATCGGATGTCCAATGCACACCTTCCCATAAAAATGTGCCATCTATCCCGCCGCCGCTGTCGCCGAGGGTGAAGCTGCCATTGTAATCTGGATAGAATTTGGTTACTTCCCTACCCATCTCGGTTGCCATCAGGTTTATGCCAACAGGTTCGAAGGCAGTGTATTTAGCGAGGGTGTCGTTTTCCATAAAAAGTGGAATGAACATAACAAATGCAATGAAGTAGACAACGTTTCCAAAACCGCCTTGTAAAAATGGAATGGTTTCAAATAAAACCGCAATGGCGGCGACGAGTGCCATGAGCGGCAAAACAATATAGAAAAATGGTGCAAGAAATACAATTAGATTGATCTGCGCGTTTTCACCTTTCCAGAATTGGACGACGATGCCTGCTAATGCCAGCACTGTGATCATTGCCATGAGTACAGCGAAGTTACTCAGCCATTTGCCCAGCAAATAAAGCGGACGGGTGAGCGGTGTGGTTGCCATGATCTGTCCTACGCCTGTTTCGCGATCACGGGCCACAGAACCTTTGACGAGAAAAAATCCAAACCAACCGAGGAACATCGCGCCGATCAGCGCCATCATAGCGCCGACCCAGGCTGAATTGAATTCACCGCGATACTGGCCGAGTGATAAATTTAGATTGCCGATCGCCGCTTGATAACCGAGAAATAAAATCAGCAAAAGCATGACGAGAAAACTATAGCGGCGTATGCGCTCGTAAAAATCTGCGCGTGCCAGGTGAAAGATGATGCGTGCGGATTTCATTATTTACCGCCGATAAAATGCAGATACGCATCTTCGAGATTTGCAGAAACATTTTGCGCATTGTCATTTGGCTTTTCATTGCTGACCACACGCACTTGCACGCCATCACTTCTGCGGATGGTTCCGCTGATGATATGCTTTTGTTTGAGGGCGGGCAGATCATCGCTGTGGACTGTCCACTCCCAAACTTTATTTTCAAGTTCTTTGAGCAGGTTTTCAGGCGCATCTTCGCGCAGGAGTTGACCTTTATTGACGAGGGCGATATGCGTGGCGGTGGCTTCCACATCTGAAACAATATGCGTGGACAAGATCACGATTCTTTCTCCCGATAGATCTGAGAGCAGATTTCTGAATCTGACTCGCTCTTCAGGATCCAACCCGACAGTGGGTTCGTCCACGATGAGCAGTTGCGGGTCGTTGAGAAGTGCCTGCGCGATGCCCACACGCTGTTTCATTCCGCCCGAATATCCGCCCAGCGGACGTTTCGCGGCTTCAACCAGATTTACAAGTTGTAATAGTTCGCCAATGCGTTTCTTCGCGGATTTTGCGTCGAGTCCTTTGATGGCTGCCATGTATTCGAGAAATTCAATCGCGTTTAGATTGGGGTAAACGCCGAAATCCTGCGGCAGATATCCGAGCACAGCGCGCAAAGTGTCAGGTGATTTGACGACATCTGTGCCATTCCATGTGATCGTGCCATCGGTGGGTTTGGTGATGGTGGCGAGCATGCGCATGAATGTGGATTTGCCCGCGCCGTTGGGTCCGAGTAAGCCTAAAATGCCAGGTTTGATCTCAAGGGAAAAATCTTT
>VFJR01000068.1 GCA_009885945.1 Anaerolineaceae bacterium | reverse complement strand
AGGCGAGCTTCCCGATGACCTCGGCGAGATGAAAGTCGACGGGATCGTCTATTTGAGCGAGACGGGCAGTCACAGGGTCAACTTTGCGAACGTCTTCGCGGATTTGAGCAAACTCCTTCCGAAGGAAGACGCCGAGCGGCTGGAGGGAATCTATAAGAACCCGCAGACGTCCACAGGCGATAAAATGCGCGCGCTGTTGGATGCCTTCCCCAGCGGACGTGTGATCCTGCTGTTGGATAACTTTGAAACCCTGATCGACCCCGAAAGCCTGAGCCTGCGTGACAGCGAATTGAGCGAGGCGCTGAACGCCCTGCTCAGCGGACAGCACCATGCCGTGAAAGTGGTCATCACCACGCGCATCGCGCCGCGTGACCTGGCGATCAGCGAGCCAGGCAGACAGCATCACCTGAGTTTGGATGAAGGACTCGAATCGCCTTACGCGGAAAACGTCCTGCGTGAAATGGACGCGGACGGACGCGTGGGACTCAAGTCCGCGCCCGATGCCTTGCTGAATAAAGCCCGCGAAAAG
Source organism: Anaerolineaceae bacterium (assembly GCA_009885945.1). GTDB lineage: Bacteria > Chloroflexota > Anaerolineae > Anaerolineales > Villigracilaceae > VFJR01. The sequence goes on along the minus strand of VFJR01000068.1, from coordinate 41,120 downwards.
ACACGCGGCTACCCGCGCGCGTTGGAAGCGTTGTATGCCATCCTGTCGGTTGACCGCTACACCACGCTCGAAGAACTGCTCGAGATCAGCCTGCCCGAGGAAGTGGTGCAGAAACTGGTGGGCGAAGCCTTCAACCGCCTTGACCCGAACGCGCAAAAAGTGATGCAAGCGCTAGCTGTGTATAACCGACCTGTCAGCCCCGCCGCGATTGATTACCTGTTGCAGCCGCATTTGCCAAGCATTGACAGCGCGCTGGTGCTGAATCGTTTGGTGAATATGCATTTCGCCCGCCGTGAGGCAGGACGCTACTATTTACATCCTGCGGATAAGGAATATGCTTTCAGTATTATCCCTGTTGAAAAAGAATTAACCGCGAAGACCGCAAAGGACGCTAAGAAAAACAAAAAAGAGTCTTTGCACTCTTCGCGTGCTTCGCGGTTAACAAATGCCTTTACCCAACATGACCTACTCAACCGCGCCGCGGATTACTTCGCGCAAGCCCGCAAACCGCGCGCAGAATGGAAAAAACTGGACGATCTCGCCGCGCAACTGGCGGAATTTGAATTGCGTTGTGAAGCAGGAGACCATGATACTGCTTGCAACGTCTTAAGAAACATAGATTATGATTACCTTCGTTTGTGGGGACATTACCACTTGGTAATCAACTTACATTTGCGTGTGAAAAACAAGTTATTCGATAAAGGACTCGTAATGGGAAATATGAATATGTTAGGGGTAGCCAATCAGAGAATTGGGCTGATCAAAGAAGCATTACTTTATTTCGAGTCTGGACTTCGTGTCGCACAGGAATTAAAAAATAGAAGATGGGAAGAAGTGTTTCTTGGCAATTTAGGGAGTTCATACAACTATCTCGGTCACGCACACAAATCCATCGAATACTACGACAAGGCATTGATTGTTGACCGCGAGGTCGGCGATCATCATGGTGAAGGGACGGATTTGAGCAACCTTGGTGAACAACATAAAATATTAGGAGAATACGATAAGGCAATTGATTTTTACAATCAAGCACTGCAAAATGCTCGTGAAACTGGAAATAAATATGGTGAGGGCAAACGCTTGGATGGTTTGGCTAATGTTTGGCTAGAAAAAGGCGATTTGCAAAACGCAATAAAAAATTCACAAGAATCGCTTCGGATTGGTCAGGAAATGAACAGTCCTGAAGTTTGTATTGAAAGTAGTAATACACTTGCGAAAGCGTTATTATTTTTTAATAAATTAAAAGATGCTTTGCAAGTTGTTCAAGATGCTGGCAAATATGAGCAGCCTCATTTCATTTTCAATGTTTCCACCCTGCACGGAATCATCGCTCTGCGGCAAGGGGAAAGGGAAACCGCGCAAGAGGCTTTTGCCAAGTCCATTGCGCAGGCGGATGAAATCCTTGTCAAGACGCCCGAGTATTACTCCGCGCTGGATGCGAAGGGGTTGGCGCTCTCAGGATTGACGATTTGTGATTTACGATTGCCGATTGAGGGTCGTGGGCGGGATGAACTTCTGTCCGAGGCAATAGAAACGTTTAAGAAGGCGCGGAAGATCGCTCCGCATGCGGGGGTGGTCAAGTCCGTGCTGAGGTTGTTTGATGAATTGGTCAAGTGCGATGAGGAGGGCTTGCTCAAAGGTGTGCGTGAAGTGATAGAAGCAAAACCGTTGGTTGAGTAGGCAACGGTGCTCTTCCGTCCCGTATCGAAACCAACAGTGCGATGCTGAGATTTTGTGTTCACCTATTCACTGGTGGTTTCGATACGCCCTTCGCAAAGGACGCTCAGGGCTACTCAACCACCGAGTATGGCTTTAGGACAAAACATGCAATATATAAAACTCACCGAAGTGAATGGGCGCTGGAAGGCTGAGATCATCGAAAGTTTTTTAACAGCACAAGGAATTGAAGTGCAGTTGATCGAAAGCGCCATCACCCATTATTTATACAAAAGCCCATTTGACCTTGTGGAGATATTTGTGCCTGATCAAAAAATCAAAGAGGCGAGAGAGTTATTACAGTCTTTTGACGAAGATGCTGACGAGGGTCAAATGGTATAATCTCGCAAGTTCACCAAAAAAGCTTGAGAGAAAACCATGTCTGTAAATGAAACTGTTTTAAAACATTTAGAAAGATTCACGGGTACCGATCAGGTACGCAAAGATCTGAACATTGACCTGTTTGGCGAAAGATTGCTCGACTCGCTTGCCTCTATTGAGCTGGTCTTGGCTTTATCGGAAGATTTCAGCTTGGACCTTGCGCCGGGCGATGTTGACCGTGACGAGTGGGCGACTCCGCAAAAGATTATTGATTACATCAACGCTCGAGCAAAACAGGCATGAAACAAACGCCTCATAGTACCGCTTCAATTGCCGCCATTTTTTCATCCATTATGGCGGTCGTGCTTTTTACAATATACGCCCATTTGTTTGAGCAAAAATATGTTCATTCGGTGGCGGCGATCTATCACGTGGATATCATCAAGGGCAGCGCTATTCAGCGCATGGCAATTCAGCAGGATGATCTTTTGCTGGTTATCGGCGGATCTGAAATTGAATTACTAGAGACTCCCTATCAGGCTTATCGTTTTTTTAGCGCCTACCCTACTGGATTCAATGTATTTGATGTCTCCAACAAGGGCGCATCTGCGTTGACGATGGCACAGAAAGTTGCGGCGCTCGGCGTTGATGTACGCGGTAAAAAGGTGATTATCTCTATGACACCGGCTATTGTGACCATGGCGCCGCGCGGTGAAGTGAACACAGAACATTACGCGGCTAATTTTTCACAACTTCAAGGCATGGAATTAGTCTATAGCCCCTACCTGAGCATGGAAACGAAAAAACTTGCGGCAAAACGTATGTTGTTATTTCAAGACAGCCTAATAGACGCTCCGCTCTTAAAATTTGCGCTGGAAAAACTTGCATCTGATTCTGCTTTAGACCAAGTTTTGTATTATGCATCAATGCCTTTGGGGAAATTACAACTTGTCTTTATTCGCCTGCAAGATCATTATGCAACGGTAGATTTTATTCGACACCGCTCGTCAGAAGAATTAAAAGTCACTCGTAAGCCGAATCAAATTGAATGGGCGGCGGTTGCGGCGGTTGCCGAATCAGAGCAAATTAAAAACACAGACAGTAATCCTTACGCGGTGGATAATCTTAAGTGGAAACAAATCGAAGATTTGATGAATAACCCAATTCCTGTGGGCACAAAAGACGATTCATTTAAAGCAGGGGTATTAGGCGCAAAAGAGTGGGAGGACTTGGATATTGCATTACGCGTATTGACAGAAATGGGCGCAGAGCCGCTCATCATGAGCCGCCCAATGAATGTTCATTTATGGGAACGGCTTGGAGTTTCTGAACAAGCGCAAAATAGTTATTATAAAAAACTACATGAAGTGATTGACCCTTACGGAATCCCCGTCATCGATTTTCAAGAGCATGACACTGATCCTTATTTCAGTATGGATTTAGCTTCGCACACCAGCCGCAAAGGATGGGTTTATGTTAACCAAGCGTTTGACGAATTTTTTCACAGCACTGCGCGCTAACACGTGGGCGCGCATTTTTTTAATCACCGTGTATTACCTGGCGATCATCGCCGGGTTGGTTGTTTTGTATGGCAAAGGCGATTTCTCTACGCCAGATTTTGTCTATCAGGGATTTTGATGTATGGATATCATTAAACAAATTGATCACTGGGCGCAAGTTCAACCTGAAAAAGTTGCGCACAAAAGCAGTGGGCAAACGCTAAGTTATCAGGAGTTGTTTATTCAATCGAACAAACTTGCAGAATATTTGATGCAAGCCCTGCCCAATGATAACTCCCCGATTGTGATCCTTGGGCACAAGCATATTGAAATGACGATTGGTTTTATTGCGTGTGCAAAATCTGGTCATCCCTATATTCCACTAGAAAATTATTTTCCAGAACAACGCATCAAAACCGTTGTAGATACAGCGCAAGCGAGTATGGTATTAACCGTTGAAAAGATTCGAGATGTCCTTGACGGCGCAAAAGAGAATTTAAACTTCACACCGCGCGAACGCAAGCAAGACGATGCTTGGTACATTATTTTCACTTCTGGAAGCACTGGCAACCCCAAAGGCGTTGTCATCCCGCGCTCTAATTTAGAAAATTTTCTCAATTGGGCTGTGCCTGAACATAAAGTAACAAGAGATACTGTCATTCTTGGGCAAGCCCCATTTACTTTTGATGTTTCAATTTTAGATCTATATTGCAGTCTGTATCAGGGCGGCACATTGGTCAGCGTGACAAAAGATGAGATTGCGAATCTCAAAGAATTATTTCACACGCTCAAGAATTCAAATGCAACCATGTGGGTTTCAACGCCATCTTTTGCGCGGCTTTGTTTGATGGATCAATCCTTCAGCGAAGATATGATTCCCACCCTCAGCCGCTTCTGGCTGGCAGGCGAAGCGCTCGCCCCCGAAATCTGCGTGGATTTGCTCAAGCGTTTTCCTAAAACTGAATTGTGGAACGCCTACGGTCCTACCGAAGCGACAGTTGCCACTACATCGGTTGAAATCACAAAAGATATTCTTGCAAAATATAATCCTGTGCCGATTGGCTATGCCATGCCCGGCACTCAAATTTTGATTCACGATCAGGATAACAGACCGGTTCTCAGCGGAGAAAGAGGCGAGATCATCATCTGCGGACCAAACGTCAGCGTTGGATATATCAACCGCCCCGATCTGACCGAACGCGCCTTCTTTGAATTGAACGGTCAACGCGCCTATCACACAGGTGATTGGGGACGCTATAAAGACGGCATGGTCTTTTATGAAGGGCGCATGGATTTCCAAATTAAATTACACGGCTATCGCATCGAACTTGGTGACATCGAATCAAATTTACATGCTTTGACCAATATTCAAGATGCCGTCATCATCCCTGTCATGAAAGGCGAACACGCCGATTATCTCGCCGCCTTTGTCATTATGAAAACCAAAACAGATCAATCTGATTTTGAAAATATGCAGGCAATGAAAAAAGAACTCGCCCAGCGCATTCCCGAATATATGATTCCGCGCAAATTTATTTTTCTACCCGAATTTCCAATGACATCCAACGGCAAAGCAGACCGCCGCAAACTCGCAGAGACACTTCAATGACCCCTTATATAGACTTCCTTTATTTTGGCGTTTCGCTATACGTCATCATTCCCGCCTTAATCATTGGCTTCTTCAAACGCGGCTGGCGCACATGGCTGGTCATTGCCACAGTCATTATGTTGAGCATTCAATATACTCATCCGCGTGTCGTAATGGGTCGCGGGGTTTCAGAACTTGCGCTTCTGCTGGGGTATGCCGTCTTGCAATGGGTTATCACAATTGCCTTTCTTTCAATTCGTAAAAAAGGAATCAACCGCGCGGCATATTACACAGCCCTTTTCTTTAATCTACTGCCTTTGCTTGCGGCGAAATTTATTCCATTCTTCAACCCCGAATATCCGCTACTCTTTTTAGGATTATCTTATATTACTTTCCGCGTATTAGATGTAACCATCGGCATTCAAGATAATTTTATTAAAGATGTAAAGCCGCTTCCCTACCTGACCTTTTTGCTGTTCTTCCCCATCATCTCTTCTGGTCCCATCGACCGCTACCGCCGCTTCAGCGAAGATTGGAATCGCGAGCGCAGCCGCGAGCAATTCGCGCAAGATGTAGATGGCGGCGTTCAGCGTATCTTTACAGGCTTTTTATATAAGTTCATTCTCGCCGCGTTGATCAAACAATATTGGCTTGATCCCGTTTCGCAAGGCACAGATTTTCTGCATACGCTTTCGTACATGTACGCTTATTTCTTCTACCTGTTCTTTGACTTTGCAGGCTACAGTTCATTCGCCATCGGCTTTAGTTACCTCTTCGGCATTCATATGCCCGAAAATTTCAACAAGCCCTTCCTCGCCCGTGACATCCGTGACTACTGGAATCGCTGGCACATGAGTCTCTCTTTCTGGTTTCGCGATCATATCTATAACCGCTTCGTCTTTGGCGCGCTCAAAGGAAAATGGTTTAAGAATAGTCAAACCGCATCCAACCTCGGCTACCTGTTAACTATGACTCTGATGGGACTCTGGCACGGCACCGCATGGCATTACATTATCTACGGTTTTTATCACGGCGTTTTGCTCATCGCCACAAACTGGCTTGACAAAAAATATAAAGGCAATCGCCTGCTCAATGACAATGGCTTCTTCTGGCAAGCAATATCTATTTTGATCACATTCCATTTGGTTGGTTTTGGGTTATTGTTATTTTCAGGAAGATTGTTTCATAACTAAACTTCCTATGAACGAACTCGAATCCTACATCTCCCAATTCACAGACAAACTAATCGAAGTTGCAGTTTTTGACCTGCAAACACAAAGAGAAATATTCATCAACGCTGACGAGCCTCTACACCCCGCCAGCACTATGAAAGTGCCTGTCATGTTGGAAGTATTTCGTCAAGCACAAGCTGGGAATTTTTCTCTGCAAGACCAAATTCCGATCATCAATACATTTACAAGCATTGCAGATGGCAGTTCATTTTCACTTGATATAGTGGATGATGCAGAAACAAGTTTATATACACGTATTGGCGAAAACGAAACGATTTATGAGTTAACGCGCTTGATGATCGTGCGCAGCAGCAACCTTGCCACCAATATGTTGATCGAAAAAGTGGGCGCAAAACAAGTGAATTCGTTTTTACAAAATCTGGGCATTCAAGGCGTGACAGTTATGCGCGGCGTGGAAGACAATGTCGCGTTTCGGCTCGGCTTAAACAACAGTGCATCTGCACGCGGGCTAACTCATATGATGAGTTTGATCGCCGAAAAAAGAGTAGTTTCAGCTCAAGCCTCACAGCAGATGATTGACATTATGCTTGGACAGGAATTTAACGAAAGCATTCCAGCGCTATTGCCGAAGTATGCCAAAGTCGCGCACAAAACAGGCTGGACAGGTTCCTTTTATCATGACACAGGCATCGTCTTCCCTTCTAAAAATCGCAAACCATACGCCATCACCATCCTCACACGCGGATTCCCCGCCGATGATGAAGATCAAGCTCACACTTGCATGGCACAAATTTCAAAAATAGTTTACAAGGAATTTCAATGATCACACTCTCCTCTCTCACATATTATCCCATCAAAGCCTGCCGCGGATTTGATGTAACAGAATCTAACGTAGAACGCATGGGCTTGCAAAATGACCGCCGCATGATGGTCATTACAAGCGCAGGTGAATTTCTCACCCAGCGTGAATATCCAAAACTTGCGCTGATCAATCCATTACTCGAAGACGGCACACTGACCTTATCCGCGCCTGCTATGGATATACTTGTACATACCATCCAAACCATTGGCGAAACAAAACTGGTCGATATTTGGAAAAGCAAAGGCGTCTCTGCAATTGACCAAGGCGACCTGAGCGCGCAATGGTTTTCCGACTGGCTCGGCATCTCGGTACGGCTTGTACATATCGCTGAGGGAATTCAACGCACAGTTAATTCTGATTACGCTATTAATATAGATGACCATACTGGATTTGCAGACGGCTACCCGATCCTGATCCTCTCCGAAGAATCGCTTCAAGACTTAAACTCACGGCTTGATTCCCCATTGCCGATGAATCGCTTTCGCCCAAACATTGTGATCAAAGGTTGTGAGCCGTTTGCAGAAGACCAATGGAAACGCATCAAAATTGGCGATGTTGAAATGGCGCTCGTCAAACCATGCCCGCGCTGTGAAGTCACCACCATTGATAAAGAAACACTCGCCAAAAACAAGGAACCGCTCAAGACACTTGGAAAATATCGAAAGCATGAGTTGGGCGCCATCTTCGGGATGAACACAATTCCGTTAAACAGCGGCAGGTTGAGACTTGGCATGAACGTGGAGATACTTAAATAAAATGGATCAAATCATAGATATTCTCGGCTGGGTCGGCACAGTTTTTTATCTGGTTGCCTATGTTTTAATTTCCGCCAAAAAAGTAGAAAGCGATTCGTATCTATATCAGGGATTAAACATTTTTGCAGGGATCGTGCTAACTCTTTATACGTACAAGCAAGGCGCATACCCTGCCACAACGCTTAATTTTATATGGGCATGTATTGGCGTTGTAACGCTGATCAACAAAGCGCGCAAAAATTAATTTTAGTTGTATAAAATTTATTCCAAAACCTGGCGCGTTTTCTTTTTTCCACGTACCCTCATCACATTCAATAGGCGCGGCATCACTTCGGTGTACAGTTTATAAATCAACATATTGGGCGCAAAGTCATACGCGCCCAAGGTGCGCACCACATCCCCGCCCAACCCTTCCTTAAAGCGATACACTCCCCACATCGAATCACTTTCGTCAAACACATCAGGCGCGCCCCATAGATCATAAACAGCGCAGCCCATTGATTTTGCATACTTCATTGCTTCCCATTGCAAAAGATAAGTGGGCATTTTTTCACGATGCGCAACCCGTGACATTCCATAAACATAATACGCGCGATCACTAAAAATAAATAAAAATATCGCCGCCACAGGTTCGCCATCCACTTCCGCAATTAATGGAACTGCATATGGCTGAGACCTTTGACCCTTCGACAAGCTCAGGGCAACGCCTGTGATCTGCGACATAAATGAACGCCAAACCATCATGTAATATTCTTCATCACGAATCACAAAGCCATCGCGCACAGATGTCTCTGCGTACATCTTGTAAAGCATTGGCAAATCATCTAAATTGCCTACACGCAGAACAACGCCTTTCTTCTCGGCAAGTCGCACGTTATAACGCGTCTTCTGTTTCATGCGCATGATGATTTCTTCTTCGTTTGCTGATAAATCCACATGAACTGTATTCTGAAATTGAATCTGCTCCGCAGAATATCCCCAACCTCTGCGCTTCATTTCAAGCTGGATGTCTGCTCCTGTTTTATCTGGAGCATCTGTCTCGCTTTGAGGAACGCCACGGCCTACGTTGATGTCTGGATCTATTTTCAAAAATATGGCACCTTTTTTTTTCGTAAAAGATTCAAGATCGCTGAGCACACGGGTGCGTAATGATTGGTTACTCCAATCCAGCAAAGGACCTTTGGGAGCATAAAAAACACACATATTGAATAGACCACGAAAGGAAATAGTGCGCTGGAGGATGAGAGCAGAAGCAACGAGAGGAAAGACGAATGAGGAAAGAGAAGCTGGATTGGTATTAACTACAAATTCATCGTTTGCACCCCAAACAGCATAATAAGGAGTCCAGCCGTATTTTTGCTTCACCTGTCCCCATTCATAAGATTGAAGAAAATGCGGGTTGGGAAGTTTTGAGATTAATTCATTCCAAATACTGCTTTGCACTTTCTAGCCTCTATTTCCTATAAATTTTAAATACAGCCAATATAATAATGGATGATAGACTCTATCCAAAGCTTGAGCGGCGCGCTTTAACTGACCGCCAAACCCGCGCTTGAAACGATAAACACCCCATAAGCCGTCATGACGAGATTCAAACTGCGCTTCGAGTGTTTCTTCATCCTCATCAGGCACGCCCCACAAATCATATTCTTCACAACCGCGTGCCTTTGCCCAGCGAATTGCTTGCCACTGCAAAAGATAGGCTGGCATTCTATTGCGCTCTTGATCATTTGATGCGCCATATACATACCATGCACGCTTTTCATTTGCAAAAACCATTAGGGCTGCAAGCGGCTTTCCTTCATATTCTGCAACAAGTAATTCACACGCATCTGTAGAATGAAATAATTGATAAGCGCGTTGATAATATTCTCTGGAATGTACGCCAAATCCATCGCGCCCGCCTGTGACCGTCATCATTTCGTAAAAAGCAGAAATATCATCCCACGCACGAACGGTGATGCCTTTTTTTTCGGCAAGGCGAATGTTATAACGGCACTTTGGCTTCATGCGTGCAAGGATTTCTTCTTCGCTGTCTTTGATATCAATGACGATGGTGCAAGGAGGCTGAATGTTATGAGGGGAAATGCGTAATGCCTGATGCTTGATGCGTGATTGGGTATCGTCCCAGGCATCGGGTTCGATTTTTAGAAAGATGGCGCGATGTTGTTTACACAGCGCGTCAATCTGCGCCCAAGCCTGATCGCTGATTACTGATAGCTGATTGCCAGTCCAAGGCTTCGGCATATAACCGATCGTCAAACCCAACGGCAATCGTCGAAAGAGTATCTGTGCGCCAGTTTTATCATCAAAGATAATGCGGATAGGCTCCCATCCAAAATTCCTCTTGAGCTCTCCCCATTCACCTCTTTGAAGTAAATGTACGTCAGGATGGTTTTGTAAAAAAATATTCCAATCAGTGAGCGATGCAATGGGCATTTTAGATCACAGATGTAATATCAGGCGGCGGAGCAGAACGCACAGCAGCGCTGGGAATGGATTGATCTATTAAATTAATAATAGCGTCAGTTTCACCATGCGCGGCGAGTTTGGCAAATTCATCAATAGCATTTTTCAGAAGGGCGCCATCAACATTTTCTTCTTCAACCGCGCGATAAATTTCAGTATGTTGAGTGGGTTGAAAATGAACGCCTTCTTCCCATAAATCTTCGCTTAATTTTTCACCAGGACGAATGCCAGTGAAAGTGATCTCAATATCACGATGAGGCTCAAGTCCTGAGAGTTTGATCAGATCTTCGGCGAGGTCTAGGATTTTGACTTGCTGCCCCATGTTCAACAAAAAGACTTCACCGCCCTGCCCCATAGACGCGGCTTGCAAAACAAGATGCACGGCTTCTGGGATGGTCATAAAGTAACGCATCATTTCTGGATGGGTAATGGTTACTGGTCCACCCCGCGCGATCTGCTGTTTGAAAAGAGGCACAACAGAACCACGGCTGCCGAGCACATTCCCAAAACGTACCACGGTAAAGGCACGTGCGCTGCGATGCGCGGCATCGAGAACGATCATTTCGGCAAGGCGTTTGGTGGCGCCCATAACGCTGACAGGGCGCACAGCTTTATCAGTGGAGATCAAGACCAGTCGTTCTGTATCAACTTTCAGCGCGGCTTGAACGAGGTTATTCGTGCCAATCACATTATTGGTGATGGCTTCTTCAATATTGGCTTCCATTAAAGGCACATGTTTATGCGCGGCGGCGTGGAAGATCACATCAGGGTGATAGGCTTTGAGGATTATTTGAATGCGCTGCGCATCACGCACATCTGCAATGACTGGATGCAATGAAAGTGATGGGTAATTTTCACGCAGTTCAAGCATGGCTTCAAAAATGCTGTTCTCCCCGTGACCCAGCAAAATTAATTCGGTGGGAGACCAACGCGCAACCTGACGACAAATTTCTCGTCCGATGGAACCGCCCGCGCCGGTTACAAGTATGCGCTTACCAGTGAGACTGCCGCCAATTAAGCGATCATCTATTTTTACCGGCTCACGGCGCAAAAGGTCAGCAATATCTACTTCGCGCAAACGGCTGACATTGATCTTGCCGCCAATCAATTCGTACAAGCCTGGCATGGTACGCGAAGAAATTCCTTTTGCACGGCAAACATCATTGACCAAACGGACAATTTGCCCCGGCGCAGATGGAATAGCAATAATCACTTCGTCCACTTGTTGATTATCTAAAATAGCAGAAAGGTCGTTTATTTTGCCGATAACGGAAACGCCATAGATTTGGTGATTTTGTTTAGATTCATCGTCATCTAAAAAGCCAATTGGAATGAGGTTGATCAAGGAAGATTTTTGCAATTCACGCGCGACCAATGCACCTGCGTCACCTGCGCCAATGATAAGGGCGCGTTTGGATTTTCCATTGCGCGGGGTTGTTGATTGCTCAGAAAGAATACGTAAAGCAAAACGCGAGCCGCCGATCAGTACAAGCGAGAGTAACCAGTCAATGCCTAATGCAGAACGAGGCATGCCAGGTTGAATGTAGCCCGCACTGCTTAATAAGAGCATGATGCCAGAAGTTAAAACGGAGGCGGTTGTAACTGCAACCGTAATTAAACGCAATTCACTTGTGCTGGCATAGACCCATAAACGGCGATATAAACCAAAGAGATAATGAACAGGAATCTTAATGAATAAAGCCACCGCGCACATTAATACTGCCGCAGGAAAATAAAATGGCAATTCACTGACATCAAGCCGCAAGGCAAAACTACCCAGCACAGAAACAATAATGAGGGCTATGTCGCCGATGAAGACGAAACGATTACGGATATGAGAGAAGGGTTTGAAAGTTATCACGTTAGAAAATTAATAGTTGAAAGTTACAGGTTGAAGGCTGAAAATCAAATGGAAGCTTGCATAGATTGCACGGCTTCTTGGATGCCTTCTGCAAGAGATACGTGGGGTTGATAGCCTAAAAGTTCCATTGCCTTTTTCGGTGTGCCGATAGAACGATAGATATCGCCGGCACGTGGTTCGGCATGAATGTGCTTTGGGGCATTGGGGAAAATTTTATAAAGAATATCAAGTAAATCCAGCAAGCGGGTTTCTACACCAGTGCAGACGTTAAAAATTTGCCCAGGCGCAGATGGATGTTGGGAAGCAAGCAAATTTGCCTGTACTACATCGCGGACATTCACAAGGTCACGGGTTTGACCGCCATCACCATAGATGGTTATTGGTTTGTTGTCTAGCATGCGTTGAATAAAAATTGGAACCGCGGCGGCGTACATTGAATCTGGTCTTTGACGGGGACCGTAAACATTGAAATAACGCAGCGCAACGACTTCAAAGCCAAATTGCGAGGTGAACAATTGAGCATACATTTCATCTACACGTTTAGATGTGGCATAAGGAGATAATTGTTGCAAGGGTGTTTCTTCTTGCAATGGCATGGCTGTTGATTCGCCGTATACCGCAGCGCTGGAGGCAACTACAATACGTTTGACGCCTGCCTTACGGGCAGTATCAAATAAAATGGACGTGCCTGTTATGTTTATATCAAAACATTCCTGCGGCTTTTCCATTGATTCGGGCACAGAGACAAACGCGGCTTCATGAAAAATAACATCCACTCCACGCACAGCCCGCGCAACTATATCAGCATCGCGAATATCGCCTGTAATAATTTCAACATCCAAACCATTTATATTTTCAACTTTACCAGAAGAAAAATTATCTAAAATGCGTACACTTGCGCCTAGCTCAAGCAAAGATTGCGCAAGATGGGAGCCTATAAAGCCTGCCCCACCAGTCACTAAATACTTCATCTGCCGCCTCTGCGCAGAACTGTGCCAATGGTGCGCAGCACAATTTGAATATCCATGCTAATACTGCGGTGTTTAATATAGTAAAGATCATATTCAAGTTTGACGGCGGTCTCTTTCACATCTGCTACATAACCGTAATTAATTTGCGCCCAGCCAGTGAGCCCGGGTTTTACCAATAAGCGCGCACGATAAAATGGGATTTCTTTTTGGAATTGGGTAATCAATTGAGCACGCTCTGCGCGCGGACCGACCAGACTCATCTCGCCAATCAAAACATTCCAAAATTGAGGTAATTCATCCAAACGAGTTTTACGCAGAAAATTACCCACACGAGTTATGCGCGGATCGTTTTCAGACGCAAGTTTTGCCTTGCCATCTTCTTCTGCGTTTTGTTTCATTGTCCTAAGTTTGTATATTTTAAATGAAGTTCCGCGTGAACCTAATCTATCTTGTGAATAAAAAATAGGGAAGCCAGTATCCAGAATTGTGGCGAGGGTAGCAAAAGGAAGGATAAACCCAAAGATAGCCAGCCCTACCAATCCGCCCAGTACATCCATGAGCCGTTTTATCACTTCATAAAGCCCTCTGACGCGCAGTTGATCGACAAAGGAACGCACCACCCAATCAGATTCAAGGTGATGGATCGGGACGCGCCCCATCATTTCTTCATACATAATGGGCATACGGGTAACTTCTACTCCATATTCTTGCGCTTCCAAAATTGCTTGAAAGGCGTTGCCCTTGACCTCGCCCGTAATCGCAACAACAATATCTGATATCTTATATTCGTCAATTATTTTTAGTAAACGCTTGTTAGTTCCGATCACAGGAACACCCATATACTTCTTATTGCTCTTACTACGGTCATCATCAATAAAACCCACCAGAAAAAAAGGAGGGGGATTAATAGATTTATATGCATCTACCAGAGTATGCCCTGCATGTCCTGCGCCAATGATCAGCACACGGCGCATTAACCCGGCTGAGGTGTAGATCCGAATATAGGCACTGCGCCAGCCAAAAGTTAAGAGAGAAGCGATGATCAGAAACGCACCAACGACAATGCGCGGCAAAGCGTTCGGTTCTTGATTAAAAGTAAACAGCAGTGAATATCCTAATAATCCTAAAAAAGCCGCAATGGCAACACCGCGGAAAGTTCGCTTCAGATTGGCTGCGGCATGAACCTCATATAGGTCAACCATTAGTAACAGCCAGATAATTGGCAAAATATACACCCAGCCTGGCACTTGAATGGTTAATTGAAATTTAGTGATTTGGATTTCTGTAAAACCGCGCCCTAATAAAACAAAGCGGTTATATTCACGCCAAAAATATAATGCGCTAAATAAGGCGATCAACGACGCCAGAGCATCCCCAACAAGCAACAAGACACGTTGTTCGCTGGGACGTAATCTTATTGAAGGACGGGTAATATCAGCCATTTTTCCTTACAAATATGCTTGAGAGAAAACCACTGCCCCATGCAATATGCATGGTTGCAATTGCAAGAGGCAGGCCCAAGACAAGAAATAATTTTCGATGTATTTTAACCACTTGCACGGCAGCGAAAGTTAATATGCCAAAATAGAGGGTTAATTGTAGGGCAAGAAGAAAGCGCGTAAAAGGAATAAAAACAGACATGATTAACAAGGTGTAAAGTATAACGGTAAATACAGGAGGTAAAGCCTGCCTCCATTTTATTGTATTTGGATAACGCTGTAACATTTTATACTTCCAAAAACCATAACGATAATATTGTTTTGCCAAAGCAAACAAAGTACTTCTCGAAAAATAAGTAGAACGGATAGCGGGATCCAGCCAAACCACGCCGCCCGATTGCCGAACGCGCGTATTAAACTCATAATCTTCGTTTGCCAAAAGGGCCTCATCAAACCCGCCAATTTTTTCGATCAATGAGCGGTGAAAAGAGCCAAAAGGAACAGTATCTACTGCGCCAGCGCTGGCATTTAAGCGATACATAGCATCACCTACACCCAATGGGTGCGCCGCCGCTATTGCAATGGATTGCGCGATCCAAGTTTGCGCGCCGGGTTTGATTTGCCAGATTCCACCCACATTTGCGCCTTTGCCAGCCTGTAATGCATCAACGCATCTCTGCACATATTCTGGAATGGGCGCAGAATGAGCGTCAAGACGCACGATTATCTCACCATTAGATGATCTAATTGAAAGATTTAACGCCGATGGGATTGTGCGGGAGATATTGTCTACAATTTTTAGAGCAAGATCTGCGTGTTGTTTCTGAAACGCATCAATCTGTGCACGTGTACTGTCTATAGAAATACCATCTGCTATCACTACTTCAATTTTTTCACGCGGATAGGTTTGCGCAAAAATGGCATCAAGTAAATGATGAATGGTTGCTTCTTCATTATAACAGGGGATAATTATGGAAACTGTTGGCTGCATGGTGATGAAATACGCAATAGTAAATCATTGCTTTCTTAATATTGTAGTTTTAGAAGAGGAAAGAGGCAGATACACAACAAATGTTGAGCCTTCGCCTACTTTGCTATGGGCGCTTATTCTACCACCCTGCGCATGAATTATCTGGTGGGCTATAGCCAGTCCTAATCCAGCGCTTTGATTCTCGCCCGCTTTGCGAGAAGAATCTACTTGATAAAAGCGTTCAAAAATATGAGGCAGTGCATCAATAGGAATGCCCGCGCCCGTATCTATTACTGATATACACATCTCCTCCAACACAACTGCAATACGCAAAGTGATCATTCCGCCGCGAGGGGTATGCTTCAGCGCATTTTCCACCAAATTCATAAAGACCTGCGCTAATCTATCACCATCCCCATTAATCAAAGGCATATGATCCGCGGTTTGTATTACAAGTTTAACTCCAGCTTTTTGAGCAAGCGGCTCAAATTTATCAACAATGGCTTTTATCAGCGCAGCCACATCCATCAAAGTCATATTAATATTTGCAATTCCAGAATCCAATCGGGCAAGGTCAAGCAGTCCCAGCACCATGCGATGCATCCGCCCTGATTCATCATAGATGATCTGTGCGGCTTGCTCTCTTGCAGATGGATTTTCAGCGGTGCCATCCAACAATGCCTGCGCAAACCCTTGAATAGAGGTCAGCGGCGTTTTCAATTCATGCGAAACATTGGCAACAAACTCACGCTGCGATCTTTGACTTGCCTGTAAACGTGCAACCATAGCATTGAACGCCCGCGTCAAAACCTGAACCTCATGCGGACCATGCGATTCTATAAGTTTAATCTCATCTGACGGCATTTGCCGAGCCGCAGTTACCATACCTTGCAAAGGATCTGCGATCCAGCGCGCAATTAAATATGCAACAATTAAGGATAATAACAACGCTATCAGTCCACCCTGGACAAACGGCAGAATCAATTCATCGGCAAGAAATCCCAGCGCAGAAACTTTTGGGCGCGGCGTAGCTGTCATTAACCAAGTTTGATCTGGCAATTGCTTAAATGTATACAGCCAAACTGCACCATTTGCATCTCTCACAATCGGCGCTTTGCGCAACAATGTAGCGCGCGGAAAGCCCAACAACTGTTTTGTGCCAGACTGTGTATCATAGATCAATTCACGGTTGGCAGAAAACAGAAGAAGCCTGACGTGAAGCAATTCTCCAGTCTTGTCCATATCAGTATTGAGCAATTTATCATCTTGGACTGTAATTAAGTTTTGTGCTGTTGTTAAATTCCAAATAGCTTGACGATATAAAATCGGGTTGCGAAATAAATAAATTAACAATGCCGCCGCAACAATTAAAAGGGCGGTAATAATTAGTAATGCATAACTAAGCCAAAGACGGGAACGCAGTGAATTAAACATATACTACTCAGCTACAAGCTTATAGCCAATTCCAGTCACAGTTTCAATTTGCACAGACCCACCCTCCAGTTTTTTTCGTAAATGGGCAATATGTACATCTACAGTGCGGGTTTGCCCATAGAAGTCAAAACCCCAGGCTTTCTGTAATAACTGTTCCCGCGAAAGTACCAAGCCGCGATGCTCTGCCAAAGTTAGCAAAAGGTCAAACTCCTGTGTACGCAGGTCAAGAATCTGCGAAGCGAGACGCGCTTCACGGCTGGCAGAATCAATGGTTAGATCACCCACATGCACAGTCTTACTTCCAACTGTTTGGCGCGCATCACTTCTTCTTAAAATTGCTTTCACTCGTGCCACCAGTTCGCGTGGATTAAACGGCTTGGTCATGTAATCATCTGCGCCAAACTCCAAGCCTAATATCTTATCAATATCTTCATCACGCGCGGTCAACATAATAATAGGCACGGGATTATTATCTGCGCGCAGTTTTCGACACACTTCAAAACCATCCAACTTGGGCAAGTTTATATCCAAGACCACAAGTGCTGGTTTATTTTTTACAATCGAATCAAAAGCAGATTCACCATCACCCGCTTCTTGCACACGAAAATTCTCACGCTCTAAATACATGCGCGCAAGCTGCACAATCGAGGATTCATCGTCTACCACTAAAATAAGTTCAGCAGACAAACTCACTCCCCGCCGTGAACAGGAGCAGGAATCGCAATGGCTTCAATTTCCACCAATGCGCCTTTGGGCAACCCTGCAACTGCTACTGTACTGCGCGCAGGAAATCCTTCATTGAAAAACTCTGCGTAAACAGAATTCATTTTTGAAAAATCGTTCATATCTTTTAAAAAAACGGTAGTTTTGATCACATATTTCAAGCCAGAACCAGCTGCATCCAAAACATTGAACAAATTGGTGAGCGCCTGCTGAGTTTGTTCCTCAACCGTTAACCCAACCAATTCACCAGAAATAGGATCCAAAGCAACTTGCCCAGCTGTGTAAATAAAATTATTGGCACGCACAGCCTGCGAATATGGACCAATGGCTTTTGGAGCCTTATCAGTATGTATGATTTTTTTACCTTCCGATGTAAACATAGCACCTCTTTACAGTTTGAATTGAATTATTTGATTCTACTTCTTTTTCGTATCATCGTACATTTTAAAAAAATTATCCCTGCATACACTATAACCGCCGAAAACAGCAGTTAGTTATCTGTTATCGGCGGTTATGGGTGAAAATTAAACTTGAAGAACAAATGATTATTTATTTACTTCGCGAAAGGCTTTTACAGCCTCGTGAAATGCTTTGCCTGTACCGTTCATTTTCAACTTGAATGCCTGCATTTTCTCGCGCATTTGCTTAGCGGTTTCTAAAGCTTTCGCTTGATCTGTTACTTTGCCAGAACTATCAAAGCCCTGATGCGCCGTAACAATGCCGTTCATGCTCTGGTATATTGGTTTAGCATTCTTGATCGCCGCTTCAAAGGCATCTAACGCAGATTGCAAAGTTGAGACATCCTTGCCATTGGCTTTGACTTCATCAATTCTTGCTTGCGCCTTTGTAAGTATGGCATCTAAGTTTGAGAATAGCTTGCCCATCTTTTCGTATGCCTTTAATTGATGTGCCCAAACTTTCTCCAAATTTTCAGGTGTAATCTCATGCTTTGGCTGACTTTCACCCTGCGCAAATACGCTATTCACAGGCAGTGCTGAAATCACCAAAACCAATGCCACCATTCCCAACAAAATATTTTTAAACGCTGTCTTTTTCATCGTAAGCCTCCTTTTAGGTTACGATAATATTTTAGAATACCCACGTTACACATGTATGATTTCGATGTAAAAAATTTGTAAAATCTATTCAGCCCTAAAAAGACCCAACATAGTCAAATCATCTCCTAAGGGGTTCTCACCAATAAAATCATACACACGTGTTTCAACCACACTTAACAACTCATCTGCTGATGTAAATTTTTTGCTAAGCAAAGCGTCCACCAATCTGCCGTCTCCGAACATATCTCCATTTTCCGCAAACGCTTCACTTAATCCGTCTGTGTAAAACAAAATACTATCACCAGGCGCAACCTGAATGATCTCTTCACGCATATTGGGTTGTTCCATTACGCCTAATGCCACGCCAGTTCGTTTTAATTTCTGCGTCTGGCCTTGTGCATTCATCACCAAAAATGGCGGGTTATGCCCCGCGTTTACATACGTCAATTCGCCGCGCTCCATATCCAATACTGCATACACTGCAGTCACAAACATCCCTTGTTTTGTATCAGGCAAAAGCAGTTCATTCACGCGGCGCAATGCAACAGCAGGCGATTCAGTTTCCAAGACAGCCGCGCGTACCAGCGTGCGAGTCAATGCCATAAACAATGCCGCGGGCATGCCTTTATCTGCTACATCCGCAATGAAAAGACCTAATTTATTTGGGGTTAATTGAATCACATCATAAAAATCGCCGCCCACTTGGCGAGCAGTGATCCAACGCGCAGAGAGCTGCCAATTTGGAAATTGCGGTAAAACGTCCGGGATAAACGTCTGCTGAATTTGGCGAGCCAGCTGCACTTCCGTTTCGAGGCGGCCGCGCACTACTTGTTCCTGCTGCAAGCGATCATTTTGAATCGCAAGCGCGGCTTGCTGAGCAATTCCATTAATAATTTCTAAACGACGCGAGCGAAATCTTTTTCCTTCCAGCGCTTCTTCTACCAATAAAAATCCAAATAAATCATTTTTAATAGAAAGCGGCACACTAATGAGCAAACGCCCATTAAATAATTGATTGGCTTCAAGCTGCGCCAAATCAGGAAGTTCGTTCATCCATAAACTGGGGCTTGATTCAGCTTCAACAGGCTGTGTCACCAGCCGATTATTTTCGCGCGCCGCGTCTAAAAGTGGATATTCACCTAATAAAAATTCATGCTCCCAAAAAAAAGTTTCTTCATCTTCCGTTAATCCATATTCTTCCCAAGGAACATACGTATCACGCTCGTCATCCCATAAATATAGCAATGTCCGCCCTACCCCTACCAAGATCGGCATAATACGAATAATGGAGCCAAGAATTTCTTCCAGATCATTCATACTCACTACTGATTGAGCTACTTGTAATAATGCTGCTGAAGCGTACGCCTGTTCTTGCGCGGCATCATACAAACGCGCATTTTCAATAGCAACAGCCGCATAGCTTGCAAAGGTAACTGCCATCGCTTGCGCTTCATGCCCATATCTTAATGGGGTGTGATGCACAAGTGTAATTAATCCCACTGGCACGCCTGCCACATGCAAAGCCACCCCAATGGATGAATAGTCATCCTTAAAACCTGCAGCGAGTCCCAAAGGACCAATAGAATCACCAGCTTTACGAATGATAGGAGCGTCTGCAACTAATGCGCTTGCCAAAACAATTGCCGCGTCTGGTGATTCACGACGCGCATTTTCAATGGCACTGCTATCAAACCCATGCACAGCAGCCAAATACATATCATTTTCACCCAGCAGCCAAATAGCAGAAATATCAACTGGTAGGTTTTTTTCTAATTCAGTGAGAATGGCATCTAATACTTGCTCAAGACTTACATTATCTGATAACAAGCCTGCAACTTCACGCAGACTGTCTGCCACACGCCGCCGCCATTGTTCAGAACGATACAAATCTGCGTTACGAATGGCGGTAGCTATTGTTGCCCCTACTGCTTCAAACATTAAGCGATCTTCTTCATTAAAGGCATTCTCTTCGTCAGATTGAATATCCAAAACGCCCAATACTTGCTTATCAAACACCAAAGGAATGGTTAATTCACAGCATATACCTTCTGGCACTGATGGCGATTGACGATAGATCGGGCTTGCCTTTACATTTTTCTCTAAAATTGCTTTGCCCTCACGTGCTACCCAAGGAATAATGCCCATAGGGTCATCTAAAGGCAAAACATAATCATTTAACTCTTTTGCGAGTTTGCCATTCCCAGCACGAAACTCAATTAAGCGGCGATTTGGATGCACAGTGAACATTTGAATACACGGATAGCCAAAACGCTCATAGACAAGATCTGCAACTTGCTGAAGCAACATTTTTAGATCAAGCGTTGAGTTGACAACACTGCTTACTTGAGCAATTAAGGAAAGCTGTTCTGCGCGGCGGCTAAGATCATTATATAAGCGCGCACCTTCTAATGCGCGGGCAATATTATCTGCTAGCGCATTAAGGATAAGCAGGTCATTTGGGTGAAAGGCGTCTAGTTTGTCGCTTTGCACATCCAGTACACCGAGGATACGATCTTCGATTTTTAAGGGTAGGGCAAGCTCTGAACGTGTTTCAGGAAGGCTGTCTACAAATCGGTAGCGTGGGTCTGCCCGTACATCCGCGCTCATAATCTGCTCACCCTTAACTGCCACTCTACCAATAATGCCCTGCCCTAAATCCACTTGCAGAGAAATACTGGCTTTCTTACGCCCTTTGCGCGAAGCAGTGGCACTGGAGCGGAAGCTTAAACAATTTAATTCGGTGTTAAGCGTAAAGAATGCAACATAATAGTAATTAAATGTTTTTTGGATAAGGTCAGTAACGCGCAATGCTAATTCATTGATATCTAAAACATTTGCGATTTGCGCACTTACTTCGCGAACAAGGTTCAATTGTCCCAGCCGAAATCGTTCGACTTCAACGCGATGAGATGCAAATAAGCCGACAGTTACTATCTGTGCTAACCCTTCGAGCAGATCTAATTCCTCTGAACTAAAACCATGTCCTTTAGAACGCGAAACCTGAATCGCGCCGAGGGTAAGATTCTGATCCGCAAGCAGGACCGCAACAAAGGTTCCACGCGAAGCGGTTCGTTTATCTACTGCTGTTTGTTGTGTGAAGGTTTTTCCAGCCGCAAGCGCACGCTTCATCCCCTCTAGTGAAGGCTGGGCTGTAAATAAAGACTCAACAGTCCAATTTGGCAGACGAAACAATTTTTCGTCCAGCCAAACATCTACTTTGCCTTCAATAAGCGAGTTAATAGTTTTGACGATTCGGTCGCGTTGTGCGACCAAGGAATTTTCATTGATCAGTTGTTCCCCCAAACTGGCAAGCAGACGCCAGTCGCGTGCTTCTGCAGAACGCTTTTTCCCTTTGGCGGATGCTGTAACAGCCATGCGCCGCTATCCCCTTCGTTTTTTCATTACGAGCAGGTTGCCTTTAGAGTTGGATTCGTAATGTACGTCATCCATTATTTTTCGCATAAGAAAAACACCAAGCCCGCCAATCTGTCTTTCAGAAAGGTCAGCCTCAACATCCGGCTGCTTCACATTTGATGGATCAAACGATTTACCTTTATCAAACATGGATATTGTGATAGTACTGCCTTCCATGTTACAGGTAATTTCCATGAGCGCATCTTTAATACCCTCATAGGCATGTTCGATGATATTGGACGCAGCTTCATCAGCAGCAAGCTGAATATTATAAATTTCCTTGTCAGAAAAACCGCCTTGCGTTGCAATTGCACCAACAAACTCGCGGATTTCATCAAGGTATTCAAATTTTGCTTGGAAAGTTTCTTTAGGCATTGGGTTTGAAATTAAAAGCCGCCTCAATCAACAAAGATGAGGCGGCTTCCTTCGCATACATTAATGAGGTCACCGCTAAAAAATTAGAAGTGGCCGACTGCGGCGGTGTTATCGTCAAACAGCTTGAAGAGTTCGGTAAAACCTGCAAGTTCAAGAGCTTCTCGAATTCTTTCAGGTACCACAGAAAGAATAAGCTCTCCGCGGTTATATTTCTTGCAATCTCGCTGGGTTGCAAGCAAGGCACGGAAACCTGCGCTGGACATATATTCCAACTCAGTCATATCTACAACAATTTTATACATGCCTTTTTCTGCCACATCTGCTAGTGCCTGGCTAAATTGTGGAGCTGTTGAACTATCTACACGCCCCTTAACCGCAAGTAAAGTACAATGCTTAAAATCCTGATTGCTGATTTCCATTAGGCCATCCTCCGGAGTTGGATATAATTTATACAAAAATTATATCATGGAAGTAGGCGGACGAATTAATAGATTACAATTGACCAATCAAATTTAGGAGTAACTATGATTGGCGAACCGATATTAGTAATGTTGGTAGAAGACAATAAAGATCATGCAGAATTGGTAATCCGAACCATGGAAGAGCATACCATCGGCAATAAAATTATTCATTTTCTGGACGGGCAATCTGCGCTTGATTATTTAATTCGCCGCGATGGTTTTGAAAATCCTGAAACCAGTCCCCGACCGCATGTAATCTTGCTTGACCTGCGTTTACCCAAGGTTGACGGATTGGAAGTTTTACATATCATCAAAGAGACGGAAGATCTGAAAAGCATTCCGATCATTATACTAACGACATCTGATGCAGAAAAAGACGTTGTACGGGCTTATAACCACCATGTTAATAGTTATTTGGTTAAGCCAGTGGGATTTGAAGAATTTCGAAAATTAATGGATGACTTGGGTTTCTATTGGCTTAGATGGAATACACACCTCGGTAAATAAAATATCAACTCGATGGCAAATGAAATGATCCGTATTCTTTTGATCGAAGACGAAGACCCTCATGCAGAATTAATTGAGAGAGCATTTGACGGGTATTCGTCTGAGTTTGAATTACATCGTACGCGCTCACTAACAGAAGCACGCTCATATATTAGGTCAGACAACCCTAATTTAATTATTGCCGATTGGCGTCTCCCAGACGGGGAAAGCTTAGAATTATTATCGGACACACTGGATCCTCTGGACCCACTTTCCACGCCTGTAATTCTAATGACCAGTTATGGTAATGAAAAGATCGCTGTGGAAGCCTTGAAATCGGGCGCTGTGGATTATGTTGTTAAATCACCAGAATCCATGATGGACATGCCTCATTTTGCAGAACGAGCCATCGATCAATGGAAGTCGCGGGCTGAAAGAATTCATTTTCAAGCACAATTTCGTTTATTGGCTGAAAATGCTAGCGATATGATTTCGCGCAATGCACCCGATGGTACTTTTCTTTATGCCTCGCCTGCTTGTTTGAACATCCTCGGGTATTCTCCTGAGGAATTGATCGGCAAAAACAGTCTCGAATTTATTCACCCGCAAGATAAAGATCTTATTCAACAATTCCTAGAAAAAAAAGTGCCTACTACGAAAACCTATACCATTGTCTATCGCGCGTTGAAAAAAAATGGTGCTTATATATGGCTTGAAACATCTGCGCGGATGATATTAAATAATTCAAAATTATTATTGGAGATTCAGTCTGCTTCGCGGGATATTACAGAACGTAAAAAAGCAGAGGAAGCACTAACGAATGCCCACAAAGAATTAGGGGAAGCCTACGAACGAACCATTGAAGGCTGGGTACGCGCATTGGATTTACGGGATCGTGAAACTGAGGGGCATACACAACGAGTAACTGAATTAACCGAAAAAATTGCGCCTCACTTAGGTTTTAACGCAAGCGAGCTTATTCACATACGGCGCGGGGCGTTATTGCACGATATGGGTAAAATTGCGATCAAAGATGATATTTTACAAAAACCCGCCTCTCTTACCGAAATAGAATGGGTAGAAATGCGCCGCCACCCAATTTATGCATATGAAATGTTACATCCCATCACATATTTACGCCCTGCTTTGGATATTCCATATTGCCATCATGAACATTGGGATGGGGGCGGTTACCCACGGGGACTAAAAGGCGAAGAAATCCCTTTATCAGCAAGATTATTCACGATTATTGATGTATGGGATGCATTAACCAGTGACCGCCCTTACAGAAAAAAAATGCCAATCCCTGAAGTTCAAACCTATATTAAGAACGAGTCGGGCAAGCTTTTTGACCCAAAACTGGTCGAGCTAGTGCTTGATATGATTCAGGGTATCAATAAAAACTTGTGAAAAAATCGTAACTACCCAGCCATGTCTTTGCGAGGCGGGTTTTGCTCTTCCGCCGAAGCAATCTCCAGTCATTTGCAGACTGCTTCGGCAAAAAACAAGAGCGCCTCGCAGGGACATGATTATGTATGTAGCTTATGGCTGAATGGTTATGAAAAACCTCTTGTTACACTACTCGTGAATCACTTCTACTAACCCGCCCTTCCAAAACTGCTCGATCAATTCGAGTAAATCTATTTCCATTTGCTTTTCTTCAACATCATATTCGCGTAATAAAACCGCATGGATTTCAGTTAAATGCTTATATTCTTTAAGCAAACTCCATATTCGCGCGCCCACATCTTTTAATGCAAAATATTTGTTTGTGCGGGTATTTAGCAAAACAGTGTCTTTGTCCACAGTGGTTACATGAATATAGTCGGGGATATTAATTTTGGAAGCCAGTGTCAGCATATATTTTCCAAAACATCCTTAACTTCTGGAAGGATTTCTTTTCTATGGGGGTAGGACAAATGATAAACAGGCAGGAGCTTTACTATTTTCGCGCAAACATTCAAATGCGCCGCCAGCAATTCAGGCGTGAACATACGAGTACCCGCAGTATGAGCAAGGATGTCTCTGACTGCCAAACTAGGCTGAATAAAGTTTAAATGAGGAGCAGCATTTTTATCTACAGTTTGCAAGATGCAAATAGCGTGTATTGGTAATTGCTCAGGCAAAGAAACACCCGGTTGTGCGTTGATTGGTAATTTTAGTTGGGGAAAACGCGGTAACGCCATTACACTAATATCATCCGCGATAACTGGCAAAATATCATCGGCAACCAATCGCCAATTTTTTTGAGTGGAAATATATCTTGCCAACGTTGATTTCCCCATACCCGATTCGCCCATAAATAAAATTATTTTATCTTTGAACATGGCGGCGCTAGTGTGGAAACTCCACGTATTGCGTAACGCTAAAGTAAAAACAATGACGGGACCAAGCAAAATTTCACGATCCAAATCCATTAAAAGAGCAGGTAGAGCAAACTGCCCCACCTGCTCTTTTTGATGATTGATCAGGGAAATTTCTTGCCCATCTTCCGACATATAAAACCCGCTTCCACCTTCGACCTTGAAGAGGAATCCCGCTGGCGCTGACCAAATCTCCACTTGACGGTTTGCATTACCAACCCATCCCAAAGAGTGGGAAATCAATACGCTCTCAAACAATAATTTAGGGGGAGACTGGACAGCCGCTAAGACCCTGTTTTTTTTTATTTCACAAAAATCCAACTCCACAATAGGATAGGCAAAATGAATATCCTGCAAGGCGATACGGTAATAAGGCATAAAAATTATAAACAGTTACCAACGCCGCCACTGCCCGGAATTTCACAAAAATCAGCGCCACTATCACCGCTACCTGGGGAGCCTCCCAAGGTTAATGCGCGCAAATCACCCAACTCTTCCAAACATGGTTTACTGTACAGCTTAAGGCGCTTCTGGTCAACTTCATCCACATTCGGCGGCTGAAGGGTGTTCGATATTTGAGAATGAAAAAGCATAAAAGTCTCCATAAAATAAATAATAAAATTTACCAAGCTTCAAAAGAAAGGCATAACCACGGAATAAGAGCTTGAGGACCATCTGTATCTGGCGTAATTTGTACATTCCAACGCGGTAAAAGCCATGATGCTTCTACAAATTTACGCCAACGTGCATTCGGAGCTTGAAGGAGCTCCTGTAAACTATTTTTTTCGCGTTCAATTCCACGAGAAAGCAAGGACACCAATGAAGTCTTTTGACGCCGAATACGGATAATCTCCGGCAGAATGCCTTGCATTGCGCTGCGCAGGATGTATTTATAAACGCCGCAAAAATATAGTTGATATGCGGGCACAGCCAAGATAAATTCAATCAAACGGCGGTCACGATAAGGGTGGCGCAGTTCCAGCTTATATCGGTTTGCATTATAAATTTCACCAGTACTGCTTTTTGCAGCTGGTAAACCAAGCAAATTGTGCTTATCTTCAAAAGCGCGATCGACGGGTTTTGGGTTAATATTTTCCAGTGAAAAAGATGTCAGCCATACACGTGAAGTGTGCTTAGCGTGCAAATACCTGCCAACAGGTATTTTATCAAGAATAAATCTTGCCAATCGCCGCGCAGACGGGGCTTTCAGGGCTTGGCGTACACCAAAATTGCGGATGTTATAAAGAACACCTTGAACTGCCTGCTTGATACGATTATCCAAAATCAAATCCAGCAACCAATTTTCCAATCCATCATACAAATGGTCACCAAACCCGCCGGTTAACAATACTCGAAGTCCTTCATGGGACGCTCTTTGATAAACGCGTTCTTTAACCAGCCGATAGGGGTTACCTTCGGGTTGGTTGGGATTGCGCTTCCAGCTTTCCCAACCCTTGTACGTCCAGGCATCATCACAAGGAATTTGAATGGAATGGGTTTGCCACTGTTCTTTTACAGCATTGATATATTCTCTCTCGTCACAGTCTGCTAATTCATCGAATACAAATGAAATTGTTGTTAATTGCTGTGGAGTTTTCATGCGTGCAGCTAAACAAGCAACTGAAGTTGAATCTAGTCCACCGCTCATCAAGACACCCACCGGCGCATTGGAGCGCATACGGCAACGAACGCTTTCTTCCAACAATTTGCGAAAATGCTCTGCATACTCTTCATCCGTTTTATAACGGATTTTTTTATGCATATCTGGCTTCCAGTAACGTATCATACGCTGGCTCAACACATCAATCGTCATCACATGCGCGGGTAGTAGTTCGTAAACATTATTAAAGAAAGTTTGCCCGTCTTCTGTTGCTTGCAATGCAAAATAGTGCGCAATTGCTTTTTCGTTGAGATCAGGTTTTGAATTATTTACACCCGCCACAGCCCAGGGTTCTGAAGCAATAACAACTTGTGTATCTTGAGTTGTATAAAATAAAGTTCGGTCACCTAAATGGTCGCGCGCGCAAACAAGCTGGTTGTTTATTTCATCGAAAATCACCAATGAAAATTCACCCACAAAGAATTTAAAACAATTTTCATTCCAGCGGGCATACGCATGCAGCATAAGTTGAGCATCTGACAGCAGGTTGCCTTCATCAGGCTGAAGATTTAATTTTAAAAATAACTCATCGCGATTATCAATTCGTCCGTCAAAAACAATACGGAACGGCTCATCTTTTATCGCCAGCGGCTGGCGCTCACCCACCTCTTCGGGGGTAGTCCAAAAGTGTATATGTCCCATTGCTACATTGCCGAGAACAAACACGTCGCGGCCATCCACATCACGATGCTGTAAACGCCCGAGAACTCGCTCCAGCATTATAGGGTCGGCTGATGAATTTAATCTTTCATACACAACGGCAAATGCGCTCATAAATTTTTCCTACTACTTAGGACTATATACACTCACGAATTATTACCTAATGCTAAGGATTGCAATAATTAAAGAAGCAAATGGCAAAACCCATTACAGTTGGTCTGCTATTTGCTTACCTAAGCCCTGGCCTTTTGAAACAAAGGCACGGTCCAATTTTCAGCTCACGATCATTGAATTCATAATTTTTATTGATGTAGCGGGCTCATTTTACAGAGCCCGCTACATCATATTGATTAAGGTTGAACCACCAAAGCAGGATCGCCCATAAGAGTCCAGCCGAGCAAAACATCCAGAAGCTCCGGGTGGGTCTTGGCTAGCTCACGCTTGGCATCTTGTAAAGCCATGCCCATTGGCATACCCGGCTGGATCATACGCGGAGTGAGCAAGACGCCCAGCGCCGCCTCTGACGAGGAATCAGTCAAGGTCACCGCGCCAAAGACTGCCGCAGCGCCTTTATCCCCAGAGAAGAGGAAGCTCTGCACAAGGTTATTATTGAGCGGGTCAACATAATATGTGTTCCAACAGCCCCATTGCACTAGCACAAAGGGACGTCCAGCATTGGTTAACGTTGCCGCAACCTGAGTATTGAATAAGTTACTAAAGGTCCAGGATGTCGGACCTGAGTGACCGGTGAAGGTAACCAGAGCAGTGCCTCTGTTCATTGCAGCAAACAGTTGGCTTTGCGCTGCTGACACGCTAAGATCGTCCAGATTGATGTTCTCAGAAGACCAGCCAGCGGGTAAGTCGGCTGACAGGCTTGCGTTAATTTCCTTGAAGGAAACAACGCCATCATATTTATCAGAAGTGAACACTGCCGTTTTTCCATAATTTTTATTAGTATATGCCAGCGTTTTATTCACCATCAAATCCAATTCGGCGCGGGTGCGTACTGGGAAGCGCCCAATGGCAAGGTCTGGCACATTATCGTTATCTACATCCGCATATAATGGATCAACAGGCACAAACTTGGCTACTCTGCCAGTAGTTACATATAACGAAGGAATAAAGCTTATGCTGTTTATGCCGAGATAGTTACGATAGTCATAAGTATCACCACCGACCAATAAAACGTATTTTGCGCCCAGACTCTTCTTAGCATATGCAATGTATTTCTGAATGGCTAGCGGGTCAAAGATGCCATAACTATATTGGGTGTAGATGTTAGTGACGTCCACAACGCTAACAGTCAAACCTTGCGCTCTACGAGCCTGTATCAACGGTTGAAGTCCGTCAATAAAATCGGGGTGGGAAATTATCAAATATTGGGCGGGGTTGTTCAGGTTCACCTGTAAGCGGGTCGGCTCAAGAGTTGGAGCAGACAAAACCTCAACGGTAGAAACGAGATACTTTGCTTCTGCGTTTGTACCGCCAAAAGTAGCAGTGTATGTATTCCCGCTTCCCTTAACAACATTCGTTTTTTGCAGGCGCACGATGCCTTTGTTATCAATACGATAAACAACAACGTCTTTGCCCGGCAAATTAGTAACAGTAAAGACCTTACCTGTTGCTGTAAATGCGATCTTTCCATCAGTCGCGGCGAAGAAACGCTGATAACTGATGCTAAATTTATCGAGATTGACAAGGTCTGATCTCGCCCCAGTATCGCCCGGCAAGGTTAATTGAAGTGTATTCGAGCCCTCATGCAATGTGCCGGCTGGCAACGAAACCTTGATCTTATGTTCCACCAATCCTTCGAAGGTTTGGTTTGCCAAAGAAACGCCATTAATGCTGACCAGCAAATGATGGTCCGGGTTCTGGCTAAAGTTTGTGACGCCCCAGACAACTAAGTCAAGAGAGGCTGGCGCACTAGCATCTGCCAAACCATTAACTTGAAAATTAAATGTCCAACTCTTAGCTGTCTTAGCAGTTAACATTGCTGTATCAAACCAAACATCCGTTCCAGGGGCTATATTGGAGTAAACGATCTGTTTATTGACCAGTATAGTTTCTGTATAAGAGGCTGAAGGTATTATGTTTCGGCTAGGCGCGCCATTATCTTCTGAAATACGATTTGCTTGAGATTTACCAACCTGCAAAGTATAGATGTTTGTATCGGTGTAAATGGTATCGAGAGCCTCAGCATAGAATTCGATAAATTTACCTGCTCCGAAGCTTCCGCCTGCGCTTTTATTATTTAGCGCATCCACATAGATAGGGACAACTTTGCCGCGATTGGTCAGAGTGAGCTTTTTAACAGACACGCCAGCTAGATCAAGACCAGCGCTCTTAAGCTCTTCATAGGTCACACGATAGATACCTGTTTTACGAACTTTTAGATTAAGAGTATTTACTAACTGCATTTCCTGAGTCGGTTTTAAGAAAGGTAATTGCAAAATACTTGATGGGAGTCTTTTCAGGTCCTTCAAAATTTTATTTTGATTTTGAGCCTGCAATTGATTATGTTCAGCTTCAATTGCCGCTAAATCAATCTTATTTTCCTTTATGCGATCGCCATATTTCGCGCCGAGTCTGAAGGGTCCGTGGCGGGTCGTTTCGTTTAAGACGCTAACATCTTCAATGTAGAAGGTATCACCGCCCATATTTACGCTGAGTGAATAATCATGACGATTCAAGGAATCAACCACCTGCGAGGGGATCATATTTTGGTTGATTTGAATTAGTTGACCATTATTTTCAACATACAAATTGAAACCGAGATTGGATGTCTCAGTGGCGGTAGACCAGTTAAATTCCACTTTGCTTCCGCGCCGTTGAGCCTGGAAGTAAGACAGTGTAACCGGGGTCGTATGCGGCGGAATGATTGGGGTGCCATTCAGAACAACTGAAATTTGATAATCTTCTACTTCACCACCGGTTGCCGCGCCTGTGTAGGAGAGTGCAGGCAATAAAGGCATGGTCGTAAACAAGCGGAAACGCGTATTAAATATTTTTGGCGTGGCAGAAAGTGTGCCAGCCGGGATATCAACAGTGAATGGGTAAGTTCCCGTTGTGACAGCTTGGCTAATAATATATTCGCGCCATTCGCCCGTCTCAGAGAAATTACCATCGCCATCGTCAAACCCATCATTAAAGTCACCATCGCCGTTAATGTCAATCCAACCCACCAAATAACCCGAACCAGTGACCACAACGCTTAAACTGCCACCATTGTCGCCATTTGTCCAAGTACCTGTAAAGGTCACACCCTCTTCATCATCGCCAACATTGTCGTCATTAGAAGCAGTTGCGCTGGGGTAACCATTTCCATCGGCATCAGGAGCCACCGCACCCAAATACAATCCCGAGATGGTGTGACGCGCCCCATCTGGATTGTCATCTAGTCTGGTCATAGAATATGCAACCGGCAAATCGCCATAGTCATACGTTAATCTGTTTTGAAAAGCGAAGTCGCGATCGGTTACAGATGTGTCGTTGGCGGCAACGTGAACAACCTGATAGGCAGAAAGGGTATCACCATCTCCTGCCACGGTTTCCTGATATTGCCCAGTTTGATTGGCGTCATTATCAGCGCCAGCATTAACTGTCGCGGCTGTAGAAGTGAGATCTAAACCATCCTGCGGTGCACCAATCGCAATAACATAATAGGTACCATCCGCAACATCATAAAAAGCATAATCGCCATTGGCATTTGTAATTGTAGTACCAACCAATATGGTTGTCTCGCCGGCATCTAATATGCCATTGCCTGGGGTTCCGCCGGTTTCGTCGAGTCTGTAGAGATATACAGTCACATTATCGTACACAATTTCACCAGCCCCAATTCCAGTAGGAGCAATATTGCTCGAACCGCAGAAGCCGTTGACTGTAGTAGTTTCTCCGCAGATCGTGCCGCTAATATCTGTAATACCCACAAAACGATAACCGAAGTCGGCGTCCAACTTAAGCACATCAGATGCATCGCCATCTGCGCTGTTGGTGGTCAATGCACCAACTTGCGTGATCGCACCTGACGGATTCATCACTACATTAGTGGCGCTGTTGTAGCCCGTACAAGTTGGGTTGCCGGGAATATTACACGCAGTTAATTGATCGGGGTCGCTAACGTTCGTCAAGCCAACGGGGAAGTCTGGGTCGGCTGTATTCACGGTAACAATCCAGGTTACGTTTGCAGGAATTGCTCCGCCGATGGTTATACCGGAGAAGAAATAATTTCCATTTGCATCTGTGATAGCAGAAAGAGAAATAGGCTGTCCTGCAGTGTAGGTCGTACCATTAACTGTCACGGTGGTATTGGCTGGAACAGTCGTTGTAGCAGTGACCGTAATTTGATCAATGCCAGATTCACCAATATCTACTTTGTTATTGCCATTGGTGTCAATCCAAACGGTGTCACCGAAGGCGCCGGGCAGTTGGTAGCCGAAATCTGCGCCTAGGTAATTGGTGCCGTTGTATAAGCGCATGCCGTCACGATGATCGCAGATTGTGCTGGGGGGTTCAGTGCTTAATGTCAGGGTTGAGCAGGAAATACCGTCAGTGTTAGGATCGCCGGTTAAGGTAGAACCAGCTGGCGGGGTGACCTGAGCGACGTAGTAGCCGGGCAACAATCCAGCAAATTGATATTTTCCGTTTGCGTCTGTAGTAGCAGTTGCGTAGAATGCGCCAACGGTGTCGCCGGGTTGATAACGACCGTCTTTATCAAAGAAAGATTCGCCCACTTGACGCGTACCACTGCTATTCAGGTCGTAGAAAGGCTCGCCAACATCATAAGCAAAATTTCCATCGCCAAGGTCTGTAAAGTAATAAAGGTTGACAGTAACACCGCTAATGCCTGGCTCGTTAAGGTCTTGGGTGCCATTGCCGTTAATGTCTTGATACACTGTATCGCCAAAAGAGGCGGGAGGCGCGAAGCCAAAATCGGCGGTGAGGTAATTTGGTGAAGCAGTTGTAATGCTGGCATTGATATAAATAATATCCGGAGTTGGGGTAACGTCTTTTGTGCCGGTCGAGTTGAGGTAATCGTTGCCAATGACATCGTTTGGAATAATAGCAAGGTTGGCGGCGCTTAATTCCACAACAACACGATAGTTATAGCTTGCGCCTACAGGCAGGCCTTCAAACAAATAAGCGCCGGTAGATGAGGTGGTCTGTGTTGCAATAGTTACATAAGTTCCATCGCCATTCAAATCTACCTGTAATTTGACAGTAACGCCAGAGAGGCCCTCTTCGGCAGAACCTTTTAATCCATTACCATTTAGATCAACAAAAACTGTATCGCCAATAGTCCCGCTGCCAACAGGCTGATAGGCAAAATCTCGGGTTAGATCATTGGCTGTAAGGTTGAATGAACTTTGATTATCCTTGGTGGCATCTGGATCGAGGCTTTGGGTTACGCCGGATGGAAGTGAACTTGTTGCAACCCGAACTGTGTAATACCCAACAGGGCGTGCGCTAAAACCATACACACCGCTAGAATTTGTGGTAGTGGTTGCAATTACGGTCCCATCAGGACCGAGAAGCTCAATCGTAATGCCAGACATTGGCTCGTCTGTGCCATCTTGAATACCATCGCCATTCCAATCATAGAAGAGCGTATCACCTATATTGTATGTGCTATTTGAGACGTTATAACCAAAGTTTACGTTAGTGATGGTAGTGTTGTTGCTTAGATCACCAGGGAAAGGAGAATTATTAACGTTATCTGTAGTTAATCCAGATTTGCTATCGCATACTGTACAAACGCCATTCTGGTTGACATCTGCCGTTTGTGAACCGACTATATATTCAGAATGAACGACAACATAATAATATCCTTGGCGCAAGTTTGAGAAGGTGTAATCACCGCTGGTGTTGGTAGAGGTGGATTGTAAGTATTGCCAAGTTCCGCCAACGCTGGCGTCATTACAGGCTTTATTATCGCTAATGGCTGTGACAGGCACACCAGCGATCACACAAGCATAAAGATCAACTGGAATATATGGGATCGCGGAATCACTTCCATCGTAACCGGCTTGAGCCGTGCCGGGTTCAGACCATGCCGCAGTGAGCCAGCCTGTAGTGATATTGTCATCAAAAACATGCCCGGAAAGTGAACGAGTTGCAGCATTTGTACCGATCACAACGGTTGCCGTATCTGTCACCGGCGAGTTGGCGGGCAATCCGCTGGCAAATTTTGAGCTTGTGCTGGTGGCGGTGTTATCGGTATTTGTAGTAGTACCATTTTGAATGGCGCGCATATTCACTGTGACAACACGGGTTTGCCCGGGGTAAATGGGACCGACATTATTCCAAGTGAGTGAGCCAGCGCCTGTAGATGAAACTGGCGGGTCAGACGAAATAAAAGTAAAGTAGGAGCTGTTGAATGTATCGGTTAGTGGGACAGGATTAAGAGTGGTAGAAATGCCGCCGCAGGTGCCTGTAGTAGTAACTTCCAAGACTAAACCGTCCAAGTGCATTAAACTTATGTCTGCGCTGGCGGCCTTATCATTTCCAAACAACATTTGGATGGTGTTGCCGGAAGCAAGCTCACTCCATTGCCAGTTAGCGGCGGTAGCCGGGTTGGTGGCGCCAAAGTCCCAATCTAAATAACCACTATTGGCAAACCCTATATGTGCATTAACTTCAGCGGTCGTGTATGTTTTCGTAGCATGGAGTGTTCCGCCAGTGTAATAACCGATGTGTGCAAAATCATCCACCAGCGCGGTTGACACATAATAGCGAGCACGCAAATTGACCTTGGTAATCGTGCCGCTCTGAGGACCGAAAGTGTAATTCGTAGCGCCTAAGACTTGATTGGCGCCGGTAGAAAAATCTGAAATTGCATACACACTATCAAACCCAACAGAGTTAAAGGCGTTGGTCGGGTTAGGAGGAGATTGGGTCAAAGTATTAGCAAATCGTTTATTGGGCGGCACTCCTGTTGATTGATTGCCTTCCAACGGCGACCATGATTTGTAAACACATGCAGAACCCCCGCTGCCATCTCCGGGCATGTGGTTGGTTAGTAAAATAGAGTATGTGACCGTATCCCCAACGACTACGGCAGTGGTGGTTGCTAGGTTTTTGTCCAAAGTTAATGCAGGCCCAAAGCCAAAGTCAGAGGGCTCGCTGGCGTCGTCGCCGTAAAGTGTGCTGGCGGCAAGTGCTATATTCTTATAAGATGTAGCTGTAGTAGGTCCATAGCCGGTCGGGAGTTGAGGGTCGAGTGTGTCTACAACAATAATGTAGCGCGCTGAACCAGTGGTGGCAAGTAAACCACCTGATCCAGTGAGACAGGTTGAAACAAGAGGTGTGCCGTCAAAACAATAATTGCCGCTTGCATCACTGGTGGTAGTAGCATATAAAAAATCACCTGAGTCGGTGTAATCGCCATCGCCGTTATTATCCCAATATAACCAGACCGTAATGGGTGTGCCGGAGCCAATACCGGCTTCAGTGCCGTCTTGAATTGCATTCGCAAGTACGCCGCCAGTGACACTATCATCCTTCCATACTGTCCCTTGAATAGCAGATGTGCCTGATACAACAGTGATTAGATCATCGCATATAAAACCAGATGTAGTACCCATGGTCATACAAGCAGTATTGCTAATAGTATTTCCTGTATATGCGTTAGGCACAAAGGCGCTAAAAACAACTTCGCCAATCACATCAGAACCGTTGGGGCTGGTGATACCTGAATTCAAACGCCATTGAATCATGACAAGATTATTCGGTGAAGTGCTGGGTACATAACAGGGCCAAACGCCAACGCCGCAGATCGCATCTCGAGAAGCGGTCAGGCTGATGTCATACCAGGTTGTGCCGCTGTCTTTAGAAACTAATACTGTAGCTGGCTGAGGATCTGGCGAGTAATTGGTCATGTCTACAGTAGTGCTGTAAGAATCACTATCAAATTGCAAGCCAGAGGGAACTGTATCAAAGAATGTCAGCGGTGCGCCAACAGATGGACTACCCACAGTAACGGTATCTGAAGTACCGCCGTCAATATCCGGTAAAGTAAATTTTAGGGAATAATTGATCGTCCCACCCAAGGCGATGGAACCTGCACCGGTCTTATCGAACAACATGTTCGTTGCACGGCTTTGAATTGGAGGAATACCCGCGCCAAAGTCGCCGTTGAATTTCTCGTTGTCGTACCCTGAGGCAACTTCTTGATAAGGGGTTAAACCTGCGCTACAAGCGCCGTCCAAGGCGATGTATTCATAAAACACCAAACCTACTGCCCCAGTATTATTATCGGGTATATTTTCAAAATACATTTCATCCACAAAGGGAATCAGCATTTCAGTGCCATCGTTCAATTTAATAATGACAAGACCATACGTGCGCACCAAACGGAAACAGCCCGGGTCGTAAGCTGATGCATCACCAATGGGCTGGACCCAAATATTGCGGTCCGGCACAAGATCGCCATTATTATCGAAGCCGGCGCCTACATTGCCTAAGTCATACCAAATGCCTTGGCTGGTTACAGTTTCACCGGGGTAAGCAGTCGCCCCAGAGGGATCGTTAGGTGTCCAAGTATCCCAGCCCAATACTTGTTGAATCGCGCTCACATATTCATCTGGCACTTTATTGTCGCCATTGGGCCAAATCTTATTCGCCATCGCAGAGATTTCATTGCGCATGGTCAGCGGGCGCCAAACA
Source organism: Anaerolineaceae bacterium (assembly GCA_009885945.1). Classification (GTDB taxonomy): domain Bacteria; phylum Chloroflexota; class Anaerolineae; order Anaerolineales; family Villigracilaceae; genus VFJR01. Next base: position 4,178 of record VFJR01000068.1, on the reverse strand, counting down.
TAAGATGGAGTAGAACCAGTTACGTTAGAGGTTGCCCAAAAATAATAAGGAAGCCAGAGGTCATCTTCTGGTTTGATGCCGCCGGTTACGCTGACCCAAGTGCCGCCTACATAGGCTTTGCGAGGGTAGGAAATAAGCCAATATTGAGTGAGACATTGACCTACAGCAAGATCACCGACATAACGGCGGGAGGCGTCTACAACAGAATTTAAAGTACCAGACTCCTGTTTCAAGGCATACATGCGGGTGGTGTCACCGCTATCTACTTGGGTAGGACCATTCAAACCGGGGTTTTCGGTGATGCTTGTGCGCTGAGGATACAAGCCCGGAGTTTTATCGTTCGCTTCATCAGGAACCTCATCATTGTCTGAGTTAAAATCACCGGCATACATCCATACATCGGTCATTGCCGCGTTTGATTCGTTACAGAACTTGGCGCCAATCGTCGCCGCAGAAGGACCGTAAGAGGAAGGTGCAAGCACATTCGAATCTACGATCAAGTTATAGGCTGTGATTGGATAGATTTTTAAATTCGCAGTTGTGCGCGAGGTAGGGATAAGGGGCGCGACATAATTATTATTCCCCAGCATACTTGCAATCTCTTGCAGCGATGAAAATTTTGACGGTTGGTAACTGCCCGGGTCAGCTACTGAGTAGCCGTTGGGGGCAGGGTCAGGTCCGGGCGCGGCAACTGAAGCGAGCTCCATATCCGCAAGGGTGATCGGCTGTGTTGTTGAAGCATCAACCGCAGAAGCCGCAACCGCTGAAGGTACGACAACTTGTGAAAATATAAAAATAAATAAAGTGCTTAGGTTAAAATAATAATTAATTTTCTTTTGCATAACGTTCTCCATAAAGCTTAAAAATAAAATAGCGAAATCAGCCCACGGCCGGTTTCGCTATTCGCTCTCCTGAGCCATACCTTAAACGAAGGAATAGCGACCAAAATTCAGCACAGGGTCATTGCATCCGTAATCATACTTAATATATAGAACAAGTTTACTTTTTACAAGGCAGTCTGTCAACAAATATGTATGTCATTTTTGTAAAGTCCCTAAAATACCCTTCACATTTGCAAGTTTTTCTTGATAATTGACCTTACTAAGAACGTCCCGAAGGTTTCTTGAAAAACCTTGTTAAGCCGCTCAAACCTTCGGGACGATGAATACCATCAGTTAAAAAAAGAAGTGATTGCATGTACAAATCTGACAAGGTAAAGAAAAGGAACAAAGCCTAGCGGGGCTTTGCCATATCTTTTTTGCATATAAGCAGGGCTGGGAAAAACATCTTTAAAAACGATAACGACTCTTTGTTTCCAATCTGGGAATGTAAACCAAGTCAGCAGATGATCAAATGTGTCTTTGCCTCGAAATAATTTGATCCATCTCGCAATAAATACTTCCATTAAATTGGGACGTACTAGTTCAAGCTCGTTCAGCACTTGTAATGGAACAACCTCGCCCCACAACATATTCACTTGCCGCAGAGTCACCTGCAAAGGGATAAGACATTGCCATTGCACAGCCAGTTTCGAAACCAGTTCCCAATTCACTTTTTCTTTCAAAAGAGTTGCGCTCAATTCATAATATCGAAACAAGGCGCTGTCGAAACGATGATGCAGAACTTGATGGGCACACGCATAAACAATGTGCTCTTCCACAGATAATTGAAGCGCGTTACCACCAAACAACTGCAAAGGTTGAGCGCGTTGAAAAAGCGAATTTACATCAATCCGATTCTTGTCATATGCCGGAATATGCAATAAGCCCCAATGCAAGCCAATAGAAAATTTACTTTGCACACCATTGGGCTGGGCAGTAAAAAAATATCGCTCTGCATTCATGTATTGGCGCGCATAACCCTGCCAGCTTTCAGCATCCTTTTCACAGCCTTCCATTTCCAAGATCGCCTCAACGCGATCAACATCTTCAGGCTGCACCAGAATGTCAATATCTTCACAAACTCTCAGGCTATGATCGCCCCCATATACAGTTTGGATATAAGCCCAACCCTTTAGCACGATACATTTAACATTTGCCTTTTCCAACGCTGATAAAACGCCTCGACTCTGCGCTGAGGACTGGTCCCCGTAAAACTGCAGGCTGTAACGGTCGGCGCGTAACTGCTCGTAAAACTGAGCATTCCAAACGTCTTTTTGCGATTTACCCAAGGCGCAAAAAAAACCAGTCAAACGCTGGCGGGATAATTCGCGATACAGCAGATTCCAATTAATGTCATTGGGCGGTATAGGAAAAAGACTGCCCGGAAACAACTGGTGTGCCAGACAGTCTTTAATAAATTTTGCAATTATATTTTTTTGCCGCACCAAGTTATTACCGGCGGGCAGATCTTGTATATCTATTGGCTTATGTTTAATTTGCATTCACACATCTGCAAAATTAGATCTTGCTTTTCCCGCGCGGAATGATGACCCACTCACCTTCTGTCAGCAGGTAGTCCGGCTCAATGCCGTTATAGTATTGCAATTGCGCAGGGTCCAGCTTCATGCTCGCGGCAAGCTTCTGCAAAGTGACGCTCTCTGAAATTCGGTAAGCTTCAAAAGAAGGATGATGACTAACGTCCATTTGCTTTACAGGAATAATGATCACCTGATCATCTTTAAAAGGTGTTGAAAAATTATGATTGATAGAAGCGATGGCAGAGATAGTGGTGCCGTCGCTACGCGCAATCGCAACTAGCTTTTCACCCTTTTGTACCTGATGAATGCGGAATAAAAACTCTGAACCGATCACAGATTCCAAACCTAAAATTGTTTTGGTGTTTAAAGGATTCAACGAGACAGAAGGTGCCGAAGTTGTAGCTGCCACATCAGACACTTTTTTAGGAGTTGACTTGACAGGAATGGAAGCCGATAACATCTGATCTGGCTCTACCGCTACAGCATCACTATTTGGTTCAATGCTTTCACTGATAACGGCTGATTTTTTCCAGGGGAGCCAGTCTTGTATTTTTCCCATCATCGATTTGTCGTTCTGTTCCAGCGCACTTGGCTGGTCAGTGTAATAATGCCCGGAATAATATTGGTAACCGCCGTAATAGCGTTCCTCATTTTTTGGAATTCGATTGAATACAACACCCAGCACACGCCCGCCCGCGCGCTGAAATTGCTCACAGGCGATCATTGCATCTTTGATACTGGTATGCCCAGGTCTAATCACCAAAACAACGCCATCTACGCGAGAGGCTAACACCTGCGCATCAGCAACGACGGTTGGGGCGCTATCGACAATCACCAAATCTGAGGCAGATGACAATTCTTCTAAAATAGAAAGCATGCGATCAGAGCCGAGTAACTCGGCAGGGTTTGGAGGCAAAGAACCGCTGGTAATTACAGTCAATCCAGCGTTAGCACTCCACTCATTACGCACAGATTTAAAGCTGGAATGGTCTCTAAATAAATCGGTTAAACCAAGTCTGTTGGAAATGCCCAAAAGACGATGCACACGCGGACGGCGCAAATCTGCATCGACCAAAATAGCTGTTCTGCCGGCCTGTGCAACAATCGCCGCAAGGTTGCTGGCAACTGTTGTTTTGCCTTCCCCCGGGCTTGGGCTGGTAACCAAAATGGTATGCAGGGGCTTATCCACACTTGCAAACTCAAGGTTGGCACGCAAAGAACGAAAAGCTTCTGCAACTGGGGAGCGAGGCTGGCTGGTAACAAAAAGCACTTCATCAACTTTGTTCTCAAATTGCATATCCCCAATATAGCCAATCACAGACAGAGATAATTGCCGCTCAACGTCTTCTGGGGTCTTAATCGTATCGTCAAGATATTCGATCAGAAAAGCAATGCCAGCCGTAAGCATTAATCCAAAGACAGCGGCAAGAATAGAATCATTAAGCGGTCTCGGGCGTGTGGGGCTTCCTGGCACGCTAGCAGCTTCAATTTGCACAACATTAGGGGTATTTTGCAAACGAGCCAAACGAATGGCTTCTCTGGAGTTGATTAGATTTAAATATATCTTTTGATAGAGGTCTAAAGTGGATTGCAAGCGACTTAATACAAGGCTATTCGTATCTACACCAGCCCCGGGGTTTCCAAGTACCACCAAGTTGGTATAGATCTGTTGGTATAGATTCAATAATGGAGTTAACTGATCTCGACGCGCCTGCTTATCAGCAATTTTAATTTTATTTTCCTGCGAAATAGCAGGAGT
>VFJR01000129.1 GCA_009885945.1 Anaerolineaceae bacterium | reverse complement strand
GATGTCTTCGTCAACGAAGGCACTGGCGCCATCACTGCCTACCAAGCGATGCTATACGGTTCTCAGAAGTCAGATGCCAGTATCCGCGATCAGTGGAAATCCCTGCTGCTGAAATACTGCGAACTGGATACCCTGGCAATGGTAATGATTTATTGGCATTGGCAAGAGAAACTGAACGGGAAATAGGCTATTGGCGGGTATAACGGTAGGCAACGCCAGATGGCGTGATTTTTTGAGTGTCTCGATTTTTAGTCAAGGCTGGGCTGGCGGCGTGGAATGGGCAAGTATGAAGGATGAAATTGGAAGAAGTTATGTGTACTGCTCAAGGAATTGATTGATTGTCAGGATTTTTATCCCCTCATATTCATTCAGGTCAAGCAAGTGACTATCGCCTGAGGTAATAATTTCCGCCTTTGCGGTTTTGGCGCACGCCAGCACTTTATCATCATCAGGGTCTGCGGTTATCACAGCCTCAATTTTGATTGGGCGCACTGTTTTTGCCAGCGCAGCGTAACCGAAAACCAATTCGTCAACGCTGGTGTTGGCTTATTCCAGCCTTGCAGAGAATTTTTTCCGCCCAAGCACATCAGCCAGTTCTGAAAGCAAGTCAGGACTGGTAAAAAGTGTAAATGTACCAGAACGCGCCAGGTCAAGTTCTTGACCTGGCGCGCCTCTCCAAAACAAACCAGAGATCACCGTATTTGTATCGAGAACAATGTTCATGCAGCGGTTGATCTTCGGGCTAAGTGAATTTCCTGCGCAATCTCTTCATCAGACAGCAAGGGCAAACCTAATGCCGCAAGGCGGTCAGCTGCTGCAAAAAAATTATCAACACGGCGGCGGCGAATCTCATCGCGTAAAAGTCGCTCAATTGCCTTTGGGCTTAATAATCCAGCTGCTTCTGCTTCTTTGCGTAATTGGTCAGGTAAAGATAATTTAAAATCTATTGTAGTCATTTTGACCTTCTTTCTGTTGATGAAAAGATTATACCATTTGGAAAAAATACCAATCCATTGCAACTCCCTGCTAATGCAACCAATAAAAAATTGAGCTTTCAACTGTCTGCGCTTGGATAACAATAATCGTTTGAAAAATTCCTATCTGTTTTTCGTCGGATAGAAAATTACAAACCACTTTGTCAAAAATAGAACATACGTTCTGATATAATCTTCGCATGTCTATCTGGCGCAAGATATTGTCCTTGATAGGCTTGCGTCCCATATCCGCCCCTCGTAAATATCAGATCAGTGAAAGTATGCAAATCACACTGACCACACTCTCGAAGCACGATGGGCGTCCTGAAGATGATTTGATCCAAGACCTGCTGGCCGCCGGCCTGACCCAATACTATTCCTCCGATGAACTTTGGAAAAGATGGGAGACTCTCTCCCCACGCGAACGCGATGTTGCCGCGCTGGCTTGCTTGAGTTACACCAACAAGGAAATTGGAAGAAGACTCAACATCTCGCCAGAAACGGTCAAGACCCATTTGCGGAATGCGTTGATCAAATTCAATATGCACACCCGCTCAGAACTGCGCTTATCTTTACAAAGCTGGGACTTCAGCGGCTGGAAGTAATTCACCTGTATCTTTGCCAGTTTTCGTCAACCACCGTACATATACATCCCCCATACGGTTAAACAAAATTGCACCAACAAATCCCCCATCAGGGGATTTGTTGATTCTTGTTGAGCATGTATCTTATAGAGATGAACCTAATCCCAAGACTCAAAGCAGGCAGTTTGATCGTGGCTCTCACAACCCATGCGGATCATAAAGCCATCATCCCCGATCTGATTGCTGAACTTGCCCTGCGCGGACCCGTCACCGTGTTGGATGGCGGCAACTGCTTCCCTGCATATCGCATTGCGCAACTGATCCGCAGGCAAAGCCTGCAAGTAGATGCTATTTCGAAACGCATCTTTGTGCGGCGTGCCTTCACTTGTTATCAAACAGTGCACTTGCTAGAGAGTACACCCGCATTGAGCCACCCACATGTCATTCTCAACCTGCTCTCCACTTTTCAGGATGAGCAGGTCAAGCACAATGAAGCAGACAGACTGCTCACCATTTGCATCTCGCAAATTGAACGTTTGAGACTCGCTGCGCCCGTAGCTATCACGCTCGAACCCGTCATTCTTGCAGAGAAGGAATTTCTGCTGAAACGAATCTGCGCTCGAGCCGATGAAATCTTCACCCTGCATTCAGATGCCAGACCGCGGGAAAAACAGCTCTCCTTGTTTCAAGGCTTGTAAATATGGGACGCACACTCAGCACCATCACCCAGTATCTCAACGAAACCGAAACCTTGCTCTCGTCATTTCGTCGCGCACTGCGACGCAGCGATCAATATGTCTTCGATGGTATTTTTGCCTCGGCGCGCAAACACATTACTGCCATCAGCCAAACCGATTCCCTTTTGCCATTTGAAACCGTGTTATTAGCGGTCATGCTTGAACAAGCCAAAGAGATCGCCGCACTGCGGCACGAGCTTGAACAAAAAAGAAATGGATGAGGTTAAAGGTTGGCTTTTTGATGTATATGATCATCCCGAAGGCGGCATTGTGCTGTGGGTCATCACAGATACTGGGGAGCGGCTTCGTCTGCGCATGGAATTTCCGATCACCTTTTATGTCGCAGGAGATTTCAAAATGTTGCGCGCCGCGTGGATCTTTCTCAAAGGCAAGGCGCAGCTAACACGCTCAAAACGCCGCGATCTCTTCCTCGGGGAGCGTGATGTCATGCAAGTCACACTCGCCAACGATCTCAAAATCATTCGCGAGTTGCAAGTTCAATTCCCATTTCTGGATTATTACGATGTAGATATTCCCATTACATTGAGATTCATCGCACATACAAACGTTCATCTTCTTGGACGCTGCCGCATCACACTGGCGCAGCCCCGTGTGGGTAATCGTGAGTGGATTCAGTCGATCGAGCCTTTGGACTCCGCGTGGCAGTTGTCGCCAGAGCCGATCCCTTTGCATGTGATGGAGATCACGCCCAATGTAGACCCAGCCTTTGGCACACCGAACAGGTTGAAGATTAAGGTTGAGCAAGGTGAATATATCCTCAACATGGAGCCGCTGCGCCCGTTCTTGATCAGCTTGCAAGCGGATTTCCGCCGTTTTGATCCAGATCTAATCCTCACCGACCACGGTGATGCATGGCTTTTTCCAAAATTAACTGAGTGGTGCAAAGAGACAGGCTTGCATGTAGATATAAGTCGGGACAAAGAACGCGAGATACAAACAAAGCAGGCGGGCAGTTATTTTGTATATGGGCAAACCATCCATCGCGGCGCGCAGAGTCATTTGTTTGGCCGTTGGCACATCGACCGCAGAAATGCCATGATGTTCAATGAATATGGATTGGAGGGTGTGTTGGAGCAGGCGCGAGTGACAGGCATTGGCGCGCAGGAGATGGCGCGCAAGTCGCCAGGCGCAGGCATTACCGCCATGCAGATGGTCACCGCTCTCAGAACAGGCGTGATGATCCCATTACACAAACAGCAAGCCGAGGGCAGGAAGACTCTGGCAAGCCTAGTCCGTGCCGACAAGGGCGGCTTGATTTATCAGCCGATCGTGGGGCTGCATCGAGATGTGGCGCAGATCGACTTTACTTCGATGTATCCAAGTATTATGGTGCGTCACAATATCTCTCCCGAAGTGACGGATCGAGAGCAGGCAGAACCGGGCTTGATCCCGCAAACCCTGAAGCCCCTGCTTGAAAAGAGAATGCAATTAAAGGAACTGATCTCTACGTTAGATGAGAGAGACTGCCAGATGAAGCTCATGAAAGAGCGCTCGGCTGCCTTGAAATGGTTATTGGTGGTTTGTTTCGGATATCTGGGATACAAGAATGCGCGCTTCGGACAGATCGAGTCGCATGAAATGGTGACGGCCATCAGCCGCGAGTTGATGCTGCAAGCCAAGGAAGTCGCCGAGGATATGGGCTTCGTAGTTCTGCACATGTATGTGGACAGCTTGTTTGTGCAAAAAGATGGGTTGAAGGAAAAGCAGGATTTTGAATCTTTATTAAAGGCGATAACTGAGCAAACAAAGATTCCGATCATGATGGAAGGCGTATATCGCTGGGTATGCTTTCCGCCTTCGAGGCGGGATGCGAGGATAGCTGTTCCCAACCGTTATTTTGGAGTGTTGAACAATGGAGATGTGAAGTATCGCGGCATTGAGGCCCGCCGCAGGGATATCCCCTTGTGGGTGAAGAAGATTCAGTTGGAAGTATTGAGCTGTATGGCAAAAGCCAGATCGCTGGATGAAGTACCAAAGTATCTACCTAAAATAAATGAAATGCTAAATCAGGCAAAACGGGATTTGCGTAATGGACATGTTCCTTTAGAGGAACTCGTGATCATCCAAAGTTTAAGTAGAATAGTGGAAGGATATACGTCTCCCTCCCCAGCTGCATGCGCGGCAATGCAGTTGCAAGCTACAGGCAGGGAAGTTGCAGCAGGGCAATTCATGCGTTTTGTATTTGTCCGTGGCGAAGAACGGGTCCGCGTTTGGGAGCTGGGTGTAGATTCGAGGACGACAGATGTAAAAAGATACTGCACAATGCTGGATCGCGCAGTATCTGGTTTGGTGAGTGGATTTGAAAAAGTTGAGGTTGTGTGACTTTACCCATAGTTTTGCCACGGCTGGAAGCATAGTTTTGCCGCGATTTACTCGCATCAGATGGTCGCAATCCAGAAATTAATTAAGAGACTGGAAGCATAGTTTTGCCAGGAGTAAATTCTGGAACCATAGTTTTGCCGAAAATACTTTTGGCATTTTTAATGCAAAGTCACCTCTTGGGGTGAGCCAGCAAGGGAAAACAGCGATATTACACACCTCATAGGCTATTTGACAATATTATGCATAGTGCAATGAGATTTTCAGGCAATAACAATTGGGTTTATGACTTGTGCCATTTTCAAAATAGCCCACTTGGAAGCATAGTTTTGCCAAAGCGGCAAAACTATGGGTTTAGTTACAAGGTTTGTGACTATACCCATAAAATGGCCGCGCCCGGAAGCATAAAGTGGCCACATCTTAGCCTGCATTGAATAGGAAAAATAATGGATTGCGATCTGACTGGAACCATAACTTGGCCGCAAGTAAATTCTGGAAGCATAAAGTGGCCGAAAGTTACGCCTCATTTTCCGCCCAAAACACAGCGAAAACTTAGCAGAATTACATTCTGGCGTTCAAAAGAAAACAGAACAGTATTTCTCGATGTTCGTTTGGAAAAATGATCAACGATTTCGACTTATCGAATGAGCTTTTTGTGATAGTGCCATTTTCACAATATGCGTCTTGGAAGCATATTGTGGCCAAAGCGGCCACTTTATGGGTTTAGTTACAAGGTTGGGCTGGGAAAATAAAAATGCAATCGCCAGGATGAGGGGGGCATCCTAAACGATTGCAAATTCATTTTATCAAAGCTTTGGTCATAAAGCAAACAATAATCTCAAATCTATTGCGCCATAATCCAGTCACCCAAATAGATATTGAGATCAGCTTTTAGTATCGTATTCCTGTTTCTGAAATATAATGAACTGATGCGCGGAAGTGAATGGTTATCCTTACGAAGGTGTCTGGCAATTGTTCGACGATTGCAGATGGGATCTGCCAAGCCAGCTGAGCTTATTGCTTTTGTATCAAAAATAGTTGGGGAGAGAGCATATCCCATCTCTGTTTCAGCGCGTGAGAAGGCTTTCAAAAGGGATCGGGAAAATTTAAGAGGGCGATTGGGGGTGGACTTTTCGTATTCAGCTAAATTAGGAACATACACATTACTCGACGCAGGTCCACTGTTAAAGCTACATTTATCAGAAACGAGTTTGCGGGCGATTTATTTATTATCGCAATCCTTTGATGGCCATGTTGGGGAACATTCCAATATACAAACGTTTCTAAGTGAAATTTTCTCCTATCTTTCAGTTGATATAAAAGTAAAACTTGAAAAACCAGAAATGGGCATGGACCTGGATCTGCTTCAAGATGTTGATCCAAATCACATATCAAAAAAAGTTTGGGAAAAAGTTCAGAAAGCAGTTAGAGGACATCGCAAATTAACTTTTAATTATGTCTCTCCAGCTTATGAAGATCGCCAAAAGCGTTTGCATGAAGTTGTGCCGATACGTATTCAGTATCAATCAGGGCATTGGTATTTAAAGGCGTATCGATTACTGCGCCGTGACGAGAACGGAAATGAAGATCGGCAGAAAATTCACCTTAAATATAGATTGAGCTATATACAAGAAGACGAAAAGCTGGCCATATCTACGACAATTGCGTCCGCCCCTCCTGAAGCGCCAAAATACCTTGTTCATTATCAATTGCTTCCACCTTTATCAAGAGGAATCTTCAGTTTACATTTTTACGACATGACAACAAAGACTCATGCGGACGGAAGCGTTGAGATCATGGGATATTGTGACGATGCCTGGGAGGCAGGGCGTTTGTTGCTCTCATACGGTGAGTATTGCATTGTTTTGGGCGGTGACGAAGTGAAGGCGTGGATGGAGAAAACTATCTCTAAAATGATTGAGAATTATCAATATCTTAAAAAATAGAGTAGCCCTCTTATGCGGGCCTGTCTGCGGTGTAAGATAAACATATCTACACCTTACATATCAGGCTTGGCACGGACTTCCGAGGGGAACTTGCTGGGCAGGGGTTTGCAATTATTATTGATCCGACTGAATATTTTTGACATATTATTTTCACTCATCCGGGCATTACGATAAACCTCACGGGGCTGTATAATCAAATAGAAGAGGGGTTTAGTCAAAACTATGCAATTTTGAGCATGTGGATGGGGTGAAGAAACATATTTTCACCGCCAGACATCCTTTTTGTTGGCGGTTTTTTTATTGACAGGCAAGATAATTAAGGTAATTTTGAAAAAATAATTTTAGGTCTTTGATCCAAATAGATATTCATTGTATCGAACAAAGCTCAACTCTATCGCACAAGGTGATCATGGTGACTTCTGAATCCGTCGCAATCCCAGAGCAAGGGCAGATTGTTACAGTACGGCAACGACGCTATGTGGTTGTGGATGTGCAGGCAAGCAGCCTGCCTATTCAGCCGCTTTCTTTGCAGTCCAACAAGCATGGCGATCATTTACTGACTCTTAACTGTATCGAGGATGATGCGCTTGGGGAAACCATTCAGATATTCTGGGAGTTGGAGCCTGGGACAAATATTGAAGAGAAGATCGGGTTACCCCAGCCTGATGGATTTGATGCACCAGAGCGTTTGGATGCGTTTATGAATGCCGTTCGTTGGGGAGCAGTGTCTTCTGCAGATATGCGGTCATTGCAAGCTCCTTTCCGAAGTGGAATTGAAATTGAAGATTATCAACTTGACCCTTTAGTGCGCGCCATTCAAATGCCGCGCGCTAATTTATTAATTGCTGACGATGTAGGTCTGGGAAAAACAGTTGAAACTGGATTGGTAATCCAGGAATTGATCGTGCGCAACCGCGCGCGGACCGCCTTAATCATTTGCCCATCAGGATTGCAGACTCATTGGCGCGACCAGATGCGCGACAAGTTTGGTTTGGAATTTAAGATTGTCGATAGCACATTAATGCGAACACTGCGCCGTAGTCGGGGGATTCACTCGAACCCGTGGACGCATTTTCCGCGTCTGATTACATCGATTGATTTCATCAAACGCGATACACCCTTGCGCTTATTGCATGAGGTGTTGCCTCAACAGGCAACGTATCCAAGACGGTTTGATATTCTGGTTATAGATGAAGCGCATAATGTTTCCCCTTCTGGCAGCGGACATTATGCAATCGACTCGCAGCGCACACAGGCTATTCGTGAGATTGCCCCGCATTTTGAGCATAAATTATTTCTTTCGGCGACACCGCACAACGGATATTCTGAAAGTTTTTCGGCATTATTGGAGTTGCTGGATAACCAAAGATTTGCGCGCGGAGTTGCGCCCGACCGCAAGCAGTTGGAAACCGTGATGGTGCGGCGTTTGAAATCAGACCCTGAGTTTGTGACCTGGAACGGGGAACATCGTTTTCCGCAGCGCAAATTGGATGTGATCGAAGTTCCGTATACCGAGGAAGAGAAGCAGATCCATCAATGGTTGAGGGAATATAGCGAGTCGCGACAAGAAAATGCCAAGGGGAATGAAGAACGATTTGCAGTTGAATTCGTTTTGAAACTCTTGAAAAAGAGATTATTCTCTTCGCCTGCGGCATTTGCTATGACCCTTTCCAAACACATGCAATCGATTCAAGGCAGCGGGAAGAAGGCTTTACCCAAGCAAATGTCTTTGGGCGTTTTACGACGACAGTTGGCGCAAGTGGATGAAGAGTATGCCAATGATGATGAATATGAAGAAGCTGCAACAGACGCAGTGCAAGCAGCGTCGCCTTTACTAAGTAAAATTACTGCCCAAGAACAGACTTTACTAAAGAAGATGCATGATTGGGCAGAGCGTGCCTCTAATATTCGTGACAGTAAAGCGGTGACCTTTATCCAATGGCTGAAAGAAATTGTGAAGCCAAATGGGAAATGGTCGAATGAGCGCGTGATCATCTTTACCGAATACCGCGCCACGCAGAACTGGCTGCAGGGATTGCTCGCGGCTGAGGAGTTGACCGAGGGCGAGCGCTTGATGACATTGTATGGCGGCATGAATGATGAAGACCGCGATCGGATCAAAGCTGCGTTTCAGGCAAACCCTGAACAAAGTGATGTAAGAATTTTGCTGGCCACCGATGCGGCATCCGAAGGTATTGATTTGCAAAACTACTGTCACCGTCTTGTGCATTTTGAAATCCCATGGAATCCCAATCGCATGGAACAGCGCAATGGACGTATTGACCGGCATGGACAAAAGTTTGAGCCGCTAGTCTATCACTTCGTGATGAAGGGTTATAAAAAACAATCACAGGAACATTCAAAAGGACAGGCGCCAGTAGGTGACCTGGAAGCAGATCTGGAATTTTTAGCGCGCGCGGTTGAAAAGATAGATACGATCCGCGAGGATTTGGGTAAAGTGGGCATGGTGATCGCTTCGCAGGTGGAAGACGCCATGCTCGGCAAGCGCAAAGTTTTAGACACTTCATTAATTGAAGATGACGCCAAGGCGTTGCGCAAGTTGTTGAAATTTGAACGTGATTTGAAAAAGCAAGTTGAGCAGCATTACAGTCAATTGATGGAAACCCAGCAGACGATGAATCTTTCTGCGGAGAATGTTCAAGCAGCTGTATCCGTGGCTTTGCAAATTGCGAATCAACCGCCATTATTGCCTGTGCCTGCTACTCACCCACTGGCTGGGAAAGCATTCTTTTTGCCACAGGGATTACGTGGGAGTTGGATGTATTGCAATGATGGGATTCTTCATCCGCATACAGGAGAGATTCGTCCTGTTGTATTTGACCATGAACTCGCCAAGGGAAGAGATGATGTGGTGTTGGCGCATCTCAATCATCGGTTGGTGAGCATGGCTTTGCGACTCTTGCGCGCCGAGGTGTGGACTCCCGAAGGGCGCAAGGGACTTCATCGCGTGACGGCACGAACTGTTCCAAACATTGCATTGGAAGGTCCTGCGGTGGTGGTTCATGCACGGCTGGTGTTGGTGGGCGGAGAAGGAATTCGCTTGCATGAGGAGATCATTTCTGCGGGCGGGTTGATTCAGGATGGCAAGGGATTGCGCCGTTTCAATGTGGGCGATACGCGCTCTGCTTTAGAGGCGGAGACTTCAAAAGAGGTGTCTGCGAAAACAAAGAATGAATTAAAGACGATGTGGCCCAAGTTGGAATCGCCGTTGGTGCAAGCCATGGAAGCACGCATGAAAGACCGCATCGAGAGTATGCAGAAGTTGTTGGAAGAAAGAAAGCAGAAAGAGATCAACGATACCCGTTCGGTTTTGAATGAGTTGAAGGTCATGATCGAGCGTGAACTGGCTGAACCAGAATATGAGCAACTGGAACTGTGGAACAACAGCGAGCGTGACCAATACAACCGCAATTTGCAGGCCTTGAAATTGCGTTTGAAGCAGATTCCTGATGAGTTGGAGAAGGAGATTGAGTCGGTGAACAAGAGATACGCTGATCCGCAGCCGAGGTTGTTCCCTGTGGCGGTGACGTTTTTAGTGCCTGAGAAATTTGCTTAAGAAAATTGTTGGAGAAAAATCATGGCTAGAGCACAAATTCACGGGAAAGAATTTCCACTTCAAGATGTTTTTTGCGATAAGTATGTTTTTCGAATTCCCCGTTACCAAAGGCCGTACGCGTGGAAAGATGAACAGGCGGAAACCTTATTAGATGATTTATTGGCAGCGATCGGCGATCTGAACGACGATACAGACGATCAGGAATCCTATTTTCTTGGCAGTATTGTAGTTGTAAAGGAAGAGGGAAATCCCGATGCTGAGGTTGTAGATGGCCAGCAGCGTTTGACGACTCTGACAATATTATTGGCTGCAATTCGGGCTACTTACAAAAGCGCGGACAAACGTCAGGAACTAACGAGCTTTATCTATTTAAAAGGCAAGTCTGTTGTTAAGATGCCTGATAATTATTATTTGACGCTACGCGACAAAGACGCAACATTTTTTCAAGATGTGATCCAAAAGGATATCCTTCTTGAAAAAGCAAAAACTATTAATGTAGCAGAGATTACTGATAGTCAGGGAAATATCGTGCTTAATTGCCGCAAATTCCTGGAAAAATTGGCGAACTTAACCGATGACCAACTAAGCACGTTGTCGAGTTATATCCTTACACAATGTTTCCTGATCGTGGTTTCAACGCCTACTGTTGACTCTGCATATCGCATTTTTGCAGTTTTGAATGATCGTGGTCTTGACCTTTCTCATTCTGATATTTTCAAAGCCGAGTTGATTGGCAAGATCGAAGATGAAGAATCTCAAGATACTTATTCTAGACAGTGGGAAGATGCCGAAGATACGATTGGGCGTGACGCTTTCAAGGATTTATTTGCTCATATCCGCATGATCCATCGCAAGGTGAAACCTAAAGAGTCTATTATGAAGGAAATGCGTGACTATGTATTTCCAAAGTACAAAGCGAAAGATTTTATTGATAAGGTCGTAGTACCATACACAACTGCATTTGATGTGGTTCAAACTGCGTCCTACCAAAGCGCAAATGACGCAACAGAAATCAACTCCTTGCTCAGGTGGCTTTCTAAAATTGATAATTTTGACTGGGTTCCTCCTGCGCTGCTTGGATATAACCAATTACACAATTCGCCAGATGGATGGCTGAAGTTCTTGAAAGATTTGGAGAGACTTGCTGCCAGCATGATGATTCGACGAACAAAAATCAATACACGTATTGAACGATATGCCAAATTGTTAACAGCAATGGAGAAAGGTGATGATTTATTTCAGGCGGAGTCTCCGCTTCAATTGAGCGCTGAAGAAATTCAAGACACGATCGAGAAATTGGATGATGATATTTACAATCTGGGACCGCGTGTTTATATTTTGCGGCGATTGGATGCAGAGTTGTCTGAGAACAAACAGACTCCCGAATTGCCGATATATACAATTGAACATGTTCTTCCTCAGAACCCAGCCAAAGATAGTTTATGGTTGACATGGTATCCAGATGTTGAAGTTCGAGCGAGTTGGCAGCATAGATTAGGAAATCTTGCCTTGCTTTCTCGGCGCAAGAATGCTTCGGCTCAAAATTTTGAGTTTGAACGTAAGAAGAATTTGTATTTCAATGCTCCATCGACGCCATTCGTTATGACTGTGCAAATATTACAGCATTCCGAATGGACATTGGATGTTTTGGAAGCCAGACAGATAGAAAATCTTAATACGCTAATAAAACTTTGGCGATTGGATAGCGCGTAATTTATTGCAGGTTTGAGAAATACAGTTTCTTACGAAGGATTATCTATGCCCTTACCCATTACCAAATACCACGCTGACTGGTTATCCCTGATCGAGATTTCGGGGCCGTTTGTTTCGATGCCTATTTTGACGCAGGTGTTTCCGCAGGGGTT
>VFJR01000032.1 GCA_009885945.1 Anaerolineaceae bacterium | reverse complement strand
TTCTGCTTCTTCCGACTTGCCGTTCTGTTCTTGAGACATGCCTTTTCTCCTGCGCCCTACACACTAAATTATTGGGTACCAGTGTCTCATCATTATAGTCACAGAGGGGCAGGCGGTAATTTTGATCTAAATCTTCAATCGCTTGATATAAATAATTTCTAGTTTCATTTGTCTCAAATTCATGTGCGGGGTTATCAAAGACCGCATTACTTTCGGGGATGTTTTCCATGACATCATCGCCCAAATCGTTTAAAGAACGCCGTAGATTGGGCAGGCGGTTGTAGCATAGATTTGTGACGATACGAAACAGCCATGTGCGAAATTGAGATTGACCTTTGAAGTTTGGCAGGGCTGTCCAGGCGCGGATAAAAGTTTCTTGAGCGAGGTCTAGCGCCTCATTTTCATCTTTAACGATGCGCAAAGCAAGGTTGTAAACATAGCTTTCATGTTCGTTGATCAGGCTGGCGAAGGAATCGTGATGCCCTTTTTGCGCGCGTTTGATGAGGGTGGTTTCGTTAATGGACATAAAGTCTCTATGGTATTAGACAGGGGAAATGGAAAAAAGTTTCAAAATGGCGTGTACGCCCTATAGGTTTCTTTTGTTGAAACTTTTTCTCGAATTTCCAGTCTAATCTATTAAGAACATCATAAACGAAGGAGAAAGAAAATGAAACGACGAATAGTAATAACCCTTTTAGGAACAGCGCTCGCAGTGGTTGGAATTGGAATTGGTTCGGTAATCTACTTCGCCAATGGTTTCGCAACCAATAACCCGTTCGACAGACGGAACATATCTTCAGTGTTAGAGGAAAACAAAATCATCAAAGTTGACGCAGAAAAGCCCGTCATATTAAATGTGTTTGACGATTCGGGCAGTGTCACTATCACAGGTGCAGATGTAGATACTGTGCAGGTTAAAGCAGTGAAGACGGCGTATGATTCCACTAAAGCCCGGGCAGATGAAGAAGTAAAGGGTGTCAAATACACTATCGAACAAATTGGCAACACTGTCACGCTTAAATACGAGTTGCCTAAATCTATGAATTTCAGCAACAATGTTAATAGTATAGATTTTATTGTCACTGTTCCCAATGAAACCACAGTAGAGGTGGATACTAACAATGGGGAAGTCAGTGTTAGTAGTACTAAAGGAAATGTGGTTGTTAAGAATGACTTCGGCGATGTAACGATTGAAAAAATCGAAGGCGCATTGTCTATCGACACAAATAGCGGCACATTAAATGCAACCATGATTACAGCCGGCAGTGAAAATATTGACTTGAATTCAGATTTTGGTGCGATCACCTTAAAACAAGCCAATGGAAAAAACATCACTCTGGATTCAAATAGCGGTTCGATTACTTTAAGCGAAGTCCGCGCCACAGCTGATCTGATAGTCAAATCAGATTTTGGCAGTGCAAGTTTTGCAAATGGTGCTGCTAACTCTCTTAGCATCGAGGCAAATAGCGGCACGATATCACTGGTGAAATTAAAAATTACAAAAATAATCCTTGTAAAAGATGACTTCGGCGATATCAATTTGGAGCAGGTTTTTGCTGCGTCCTACGATCTGCACACCAACAGCGGTGCCATCACGATCGAAGGTGCAAAAGGCACACTTAAAGCGTCTACAGATTTCGGCGATATTAAAATTGCAAACGCCCAATTGGTATTATTAGATGTCAAAACAAATAGCGGCATGGTAGATTTCAGCGGCTCACTTGGTAAAGGTCCTCAGCAGATCAAAACTGATTTTGGAAATATTGACCTTGCCCTGCCAGCGGATACAAAACTTTCTGTTGACCTTCAAACTGATTTTGGGGACATTAAATCCGACCTGCCTGTTACGATCGTAGCTAATCAAAGTTCTGACTCCGGCAAAAACCGACTTGCCGGCAGCATAAATGGCGGTGGAGAATTGCTAACTGTTAAAACAAATAGCGGAAGTATTAGCATAAAAATCCTGGATAAATAGTCCAGTTTTATTTTATAAAAGGAGAAAACGATGAGCGACGATTTTATTCCCGTAATTGGTGTTATTGGCATCTTGATAGTTGTACTTGGATTTATTGCTGCCATGCGATATCTTAATTTCAAAGAGAATCTTGCTCTGGCTGAAAAAGGCATTACCCGTCCAGAGCCAAAAAATGGAAAAGGATTTTTGCGCTGGGGTATTGTGATCGCTTCATTTGGGTTGGCATTGACCCTTGGACTTTACCCGCTTGGTTTTTACTCAGGTAATGAATTCCCGCTTTCTCTCGGACCGTGGATGTTGGGAGGCTTCATTCCGCTTTTTCTTGGCTTGGGCTTTATCCTGATCCATTACCTTACTGAAAAAGAATAAAAATCCAAATTTAACTGACCGCCGCGAAAACAGCGGTCAGTTTTTAACCCTGAGAGTCTTTGAGAGTCGAGCTAGGTAAAATTAAGATATCGAAAGGAAATACTCTCATGGAAATTCCAAGACACTGGCGCCTCAAAAAACAACGATACGGATTGGTGGGCGAAGTTTGCCCGCATTGTGACCACAAAATATTCCCCCCGCGTGATGTATGCCCTAACTGCGGCGACGAAGCCAAAGACCTCTATACCTTTAGCGGAAAAGGTGAAGTGTATTCATTTACTACTGTATACGAAGCCCCTGCTGGTTATGAAGCAAATGCTCCTTATACAGTTGCGATTGTCAAATTACAAGAAGGACCTATGCTTACGGCCCAATTGACCGACGTGGATAATAATGCTGTTGAAATCGGCATGCCCGTTGAAATGGTCACGCGCAAAATTCGCAACGATGGCGATGAGCGCGGGGTGATTGTGTACGGGTATAAATTTAGGCCCGTATTCGCAGCGCATTAATTACCGTAAAAAAAAATTAACAATTATCCCGCCAGAAATGGCGGGATAATTGTTTTATTGGGCATATAGATTCAATCAAGATTGTCTTTAATCAACTCTTCAGAATATCTATCGGCAAACAATGCAGGTTGCCCCCCAGTGTGCAGGAATAAAACAGTTTCTTCTTTTTGGAAGAAGCCTTTGCGGATTAGATCGATCATGCCTGCGGCTGCGCGGCTTGTGTAGACGGGGTCAAGCAATAAGCCTTCGTTGCTTGCAAATAAATCAATGGCTTCGCGCTCCCCTTTGCCAAAGACTCCATAACCTGACTGGCAATAATTTTCATTTGCCAAAACATCATCAGGCGTGAAATCTATGCGCCTGCCAAAGCGTTCGCTGGCTTGCGACGCAAGATCTGAGACGTGCGTCTTGAGTTGCGCTTCCGGTTCATCAATGCTAATACCTAAAATTTTGCCGTTGAAGTTGAATATTCGCTGGCCTAATACAAGCCCTGCATGAGTACCGCCTGAAGATGTGCCAAATACGATCCAATCTGCGTTGATATTTTGTTGGATGATTTCTTCCACGGCAAATGCATAGGCTAATGCACCAGTAGGGCTTGAGCCGCCATAGGGGACAAGATATGGTTTTTTTCCATCGACGACAGCGTTATCAAACGTTTCTTGCAATACTTGATCTCGATCCTTTCGGTCTGCTACAGTGATTATTTTTGCACCGAATAACTGATTCAGTAAAAAATTTGCAGATGGTCTTTTTGGGTATTCCCCTGTTAAAACCAATGTACATTCAAAACCATATCGTGCCGCGGCAGCCGCGGTTTGACGACAATGATTCGATTGGATTGCTCCGCCAGAGATAAGCATTTTTGTGCCTTGTGCTTGCGCTTCTGCGATCAAGAACTCTAGCTTGCGGGTTTTGTTTCCACCAAAAGCAAGACCTGTCAGGTCGTCACGTTTAACTAGCAGGCGGGGACCTCTGAGAGAACTCGTTAATCGAGTCAATTCTTCAATTGGGGTAGGCAGGTGCGCAAAGCTTAATCTGGGGATGTTGTATGACATGAGTCTCCGTAAATTTACTCTGACAGAAGTCTTTTCTAGGCTGTTAGAAAGGGGTTGTAAAATCTATTTAGTATAAAAATTATAGCATGAAGGTTTTTGCTTTTATATACGTAAACTGTGTAAAACAAAAACACTCCATCATTTTTTGATGGAGTGTTTTTGTTGATTGAAAAATTGATCGTTGCTATTTCAATGTATGCAGGAATGAAACCACTTGCCACATCTGCTCGTCAGTGAGAATGCCTTTCCAGGCGACCATGGATGTGCCTGCCTTGCCAGTGTTGATGCGCCAGAATAAGAAATCATCGCTGGCAATGGCTTGGAAATCGGCGAGATTCTTTGGCTTGGGGTCAAGAGATGCGCCAACAGGACCATCGCCATGACCTTGCGGTCCATGGCAGGATTCGCAATTCATTTTGAAGATCGCTGCGCCTGCGCTCGCAGCCTCTGGCCCAAATGGGTTAGTCTGTCCCGCATACTCAGCAGGCACAGGCTCTAATGTGGCAACGGGCTCTGCACTGCTTCCACAGGCAGATAATAGTAGCGCAGCCAAAACGAATACATATAATAAAACTTTCTTCATTTGTAAAAAACCTCCAGTTGGTTTAAGCTTTGAATTATGGATGTATTATATGAATTTGGTGAAATTTCATCAGTAACTTAAGTTACCAACAAGAGATGACATCTGTCCGGAGTAATCGTTTTACAATAAAGACGGTTTTTAATCTTCAATTTTTACGCAGGAGACATATGAAAAAAATATATCTATTCTTGTTGGTGTTATTTTTATTACTTCCTACAACAGTTTTTGCTCAGGGCGAATTTAATTACATTGTGGTCAAAGGACCTGGTATTACAGGGGATATTAATGTTTCGACTTCGCTGTTAATTCAAGATGATTCGTTTGCAGATTTTTCACAAGCCAGTGTTAATCCGCCTGCAGACGCAGGGCAGGGCTATCAAATTGTGCGCATGTATGTTGAGGGGAGCAAAGGTGTGCCTTACGATCAAATACATTATTATCCATATACTGGATATGTATATTATGACGGCATCGTCAATGGATTTTCTGAACAGGGCGGAAAGTGGTATCTTGCAAATCCTGCCATTGAAAAACCCTTCCGCGCGGTGCTTGCCGAAGATGCGCGTTTGACGTGGGTTTCGCTGGCAATCTTTGCGGTGTTGTTTGTTATCTTTCTGCTGAATTATTATCGCAAGCCAATTGAGAGTTAAATTTCTAAAAAAATTTTTAGCCACAGTGAACACAGAGAGAAAATAAAAAACCTTTTCTCAAAAACTCTGTGCTCTCTGTGGCAAATTTTTTACCTTACTTGAACCACTCCCGTTTTATCATCATATTGAAACACAATCACCTGCGCTTTTTCAAAAACCAATTGCCCTGAATATACAAGGCGATAATCATTATCATCGTCTTTGAGATAAAACTCAACGAGATGATTTCCTGTTTTAACAGGCAGAAATTCGAGCGTTGAAATTCTGCCGTTGCCGCTGATGCCAACGGGCTGATATTCTTTATCAAGAATTACTTCGCCATCCACTAGCAAACGGATGGAAACGGGGAAATGTGTGCCGCCGAAAATTTTCTCAACATCCGCCCCTTCGGGCAGGGTCATGCCTTCAGGAATATTCGCTGCAGAAATTTTCCCTTTAAGATCAATTGCAATTCGTATCGCGGCTTCATCTGCGGCGCTCATGCCCGAGGGTATATCCAATGGAATAGCGAGTGCAAAAATGCCGAACAATAAAATTGTCCCAATTAGCGCGCTGACCAATGACGGGATTAATTTGTTGCGCTCTTTCACAGGCGGCAATACGGTTTTTGTTTTGTGCGCCTGAGTTTCTTTGCGATGCAAATGATTTAAAAATGATTCCACTGCTTTTGAATCACCAGGCGTTGTTTCAAGCCAGTGCAATTCTTGCGTAACAAGCGCAGGGCGCAAGTGCAGGCGATTTAAAATCCAATGCGCGTCTTCGCGGTAGGTGCCGTCATCATAAGGCGCAGATAAAATTACAACATCGCGCGCGCCTGCCGTGTGCAGAGATTTTATCCACTCGATGTTGATCGTGCTCGCGCTTGGAAGAATGGATGTGATTACCCTCGCTTCTTCCTCCCCCCAAGCGGATACCGTTAAAGGAGCATTATCCTTGCTGATATTTAATGGCGCGGGCAATCCGCCTAGCGCTTCATCTCGATGGCTGGCAAACAAAACAGTGACAGGGTGACCTTCTTTCTTTTCACGAAGGACTGCGCCTTTGATTGCGCCGAAAGTTTGCTCGGCGTTATAGCCGCCCTTCATATCTATTGCATCGGTGGGGCAAGCCCCTGCGCAAATTCCGCAACCCGTGCATTGAACTGGATTAATGATTGCAAGTTTTTGATAACCTGATGAATCATTTCGATCGACCATGCGAATCGCATCGAACGGACATTCGGCGTAGCAAATGTTACAGCCAGTACACTTTGGATCGGTAACGGTAGCAGGTCCAAGGTCGCGCCCCGAAGCGATCCATGGGAGCAGGAATAAACTCCCGCCGATGAAAATCGCCAACCCGTAAAAAATCAAGTTGCCCCATAGATCAATCAATGGTAAAAAGCCTAAATAAAAAGCATCCATTGGAACGGACTCAACCAAGCGCGAAAGATTTGCAGGCGCGGCAGAGGTGACGGGCTTAATAATGGATAAAATAATTAAGCCAACAATGGCTTGCACGCTGACCCAACGCGGAGACCACCAACGCGCGCGTGAAATTCGCAAACTATGAATATTGATTGCAAGAAAACTGATCAACGGAAAAAAGACATGCAGAAAAAGAATGATCACGAAATTTGAAAATGTGCGCGAGGCAATATCGGGCGCGACATAAGTTAGCCCCGAGGTGCCCATTAAATATTGCATCATGTATTCGGTCATCCATTGGGCGCGCTGATCCCAAATAAGCCAGTAGCCAAATGTGCCAGTGACCCAAACGATGGCAAGCATGATCCAGCCGCTTGTCCACGCCAGCCAGCGCTGACCCCAAAAGCGGTCACTGACTAACATCTTTAATAAATGCAATATGATTAGCACGATCATGCCATCGGATGCGTAACGATGAATACTGCGCATGAGTGAACCAAACCAGGTTGAATCTATTTTTTCAACCGTTGCATACGCAACATCCAGACCTGGGCGGTAGATGAGGGTGAGATATGTTCCCGTTGCTACTAAAATGATCAGCATAAAAATAGTTAATGTGCCGAGATGATAGAACGGGTTGAAGTCCGACTTTGTGAAGCGGTTGACGAGTCCTTCAACGCGCACCCATATTTTTTCGAGTGAACGGAGAAGTTTTCGTTGAGCGTAGGGGTTGTGAGTTGTCATTGTTTCCTTTTTTATCTTAAGAGAAACTCGGTGGTTGAGTAGGGCTGAGCGCTTTTTGCGAAGCCCGTATCGAAACCACCCGTGATGTGTCTCGATACGTCGCGAAGAGCAAGAACGCGGCTACTCGACCACCGTGTTATTATTTTTCTTTTTCATCCAGCAACTTAAATTTATTCATCTTCATTGCATTACTCGTTACAAAAATACTGCTCGCTACCATTGCGAATGCAGAGAACACGGGTTGGAGTAATCCCGCCATTGCCAAGCCGACGCCGATTAAGTTGTAGATGACAGCCCAGCCTAAGTTTTGTCTGACGCGCCGCATGGATTCGCGCGATAAATCTATTAGCCACGGAATGATTTGCAAATCATCGCGCATCAAGACAATGTCCGCGGCGGTTTGGGCAACGTCTGTTCCGCGGCTCATTGCCATGCCAACCGTTGCGGCGGCGAGCGCGGGTCCATCGTTGATGCCATCGCCAACCATCGCGGCATTTTCTGCAAGCGCGGACATTTTTTCATTTGGAGTTAGCGCGGCTTTGACGGGGATGCCTAAAAGTTTTTGCCAACGCACACCCGCTTTAATTTCATCGCCTGTCAAAATGCTCACCGATAAATTTCGCGATTGCAATTGAGCAACAACATCTTTCGCTTCAGCGCGGATCGTTTCTCCCATGCTGATGATGCCCTGGACTTTTTTATCCCAGCCCGCATAGACGACGATATGCCCCGCGTCTTTCCACGCCTCAGCCTGCTTGCTGATATTCTTTGACATTCTCAACCCCTGGGTAGACATGAAGTGCGCGGAGCCGAGGGAGATGGGGAGTTGGGAATCGGGAGTTGGGAGTTGGGGGTTGGAGAATTGGAGAATTGAGGTTACTCCCATTGCGGGGAATGTTTTGAATGATTCTGTTTTTGAGAATTTTATTTTTTTAGATTTTGAAAATTCAAGAATAGCATTTGCGAGCGGATGTTCGGAGTTTTTTTCAACCGAAGCAATGATTTGAATAAAATCATTAACACTTAAATCTCCACCCTTCTTTCCTTTTTCTTCTTTCTTCTTCACACTTGAAACCGATTCAACAAAAACATCAATCACCTTCATTGGCAATTGACTGAGTGTGCCCGTTTTGTCGAAAAAGATTTTATCTACTTTTGCCAAGCGTTCGAGTGCGCCCGTATTGCGTAAGATTGCTCCAGACTTTGCGGCTTGTTCCAGCGAGAGCCATAATGTGAGGGGAGTGGCAAGCCCAAGCGCACAGGGGCAGGCGATTAATAAAACAGATAGCGCAACCAATAAACCTGTTTCGTATCCAGAAATATTATTCCAAATCAAGAAAGCAATACCTGCCAACACAAGCGCGAGCGGCGTCATCCACGCGGAGAGTTTATCTACGGTTCGTTCTATGGGTGAACGCGCCCACATGGCTTCGTGAAGTAACCTGCCAATTTGACCCGCGGTGGTTAATTCTCCAACAGCAGTGGCGATGATTTCAAAACTGCCGTCGAGATTAATTGTCCCAGCCTGAACTTTTTCTCCTGCGCGGCGGGTGACGGGTTTCGGTTCGCCCGTAAGCAATGAAGCATCCACGTCGCCTTCGCCGATGGCGATTAATCCATCCACTGGAAATTTCTCGCCAGGTCGCACGCGGATGCGCAT
>VFJR01000078.1 GCA_009885945.1 Anaerolineaceae bacterium | reverse complement strand
CCGGAGTACTGCGAGCGAGCGCTGCGCGTGGGGCCGTAGTGCCGCCAGCGATCCATCCTGGACGAGAACGCACGCGGCACGGCCGCGTGGCCGGAAGGGGCATGCGAGGAGGGCGCTAGCCCGACGAAGCAACCTCCTGTTAATTTGGAGATTGCTTCGGGCGAAAGTACATCGCCCTCGCAATGACATAATAAATTTACTGAACTACACTCGTCTTCAACAACAACGGACGATAATCTTCATCAGCCATGTTGGAAGATTTGGCTTCAATTAAAACTATCAAATCTTGTACTTCAAAATCGAATAACAACAAATAGGCAAGCGGAATTCCAATATGGAATGGGTTGCCCAAAAATGCAGCAAGGCAGGTCTTAATCACCTGTCGCTTAAGCTGCTGTTCCAGTTTTGGCAAACCAGATTGCGGGTGTTCAAGAAGCGCATTTATATCTGCAATGCCTGGGTAAATGCGCGAGACTACACTTGCAATATCTGCGCCAGATGCAATCGCGCGGATATCTGTATCTTTGACGCGATACCCAAACGGCAACGTGTAATTAATTAATTCCTCTTCCGAAAGTTTGTGATAGACCTTGTAGCGAATCACCCACATTAAATTATTCATGTCTAACAATGAGCCGATGATCTTCACGCCCACTTCTTGATCTTTCCCTGAAAGCCGTTTCGTGGCTGACCATAAAGCGCGCCAATAATCTAAATCTAATGCCACTTCTATAGGGAATAGATTTTGCTCTGCTGAAAATCGTTTCATCGCAAAAGACATCGGCGCTTCATAGGGCGAGCCTTTTAACAACTCAACGGCTGAGCTGACATTTCCAGATTCAACCATAGCTTGTGCTGGGATCGTTGTAAAAGAACCGAATGGGAAAAGTATTTCGCGCACACGATCCCATGTTTGCACTTCGGGATTCCAAGCAGATACAGTTTGAATACTGCGCAAGACAGCCTTAAGATTTCCCACTTCAAAATAACGATATAACTGCTTCACCAACGGGCGGCTTTGTTCCGGAGCTTGCTGAACGACACTGTAATAAGAATCGGACAATCTCTTCTTAAGCGCATGAACTACACGGCGCGGCGTTAACTCATTATCTTTAAACCCTGCAAGATATTTTCCGTATGGCGTAGCCTTAAGCGCAGTTACCAATGCCAAAAAATCAGCCGACTCACTTAAACGAATCATTTCTTGCGGGCTGAGCAAGTCAGAATACATTGCCCGCACGCGCGTGCTAATTGCCGCGTAACCTGCAACACCACCAAACATGGTTACGCCCTGCCAATCACACGTTCTAACACGAAAGCAACAGCCTTATCAAAATTCTTTTTTGCAAGAGTTTCAAATTCGCTATTTTTTGAAGCCATACCAGCCGCAACGCCGCTGGAAGAATCAACTGATTGCGCATTTGCAATCATCTTACGCGCTTCTTCTTGAGCGTCTGCTTTTGCTTTTGCAATCAATGCCTGAGCCTCTTGCTCAGCTTTGACAGGAATTTCCTGCGCATCACGCTTGGCTTTTTCCTGCATTTCTGCTGCTTGTTTTTCTATTTCAAGAACTTGCTGAATATTCTTTTCGTTCATTAGAAATCACCTCATTGGAATACTTGCATTGGCTCGCAATTGTAAACGCTAAAATGACCATCATCAAGGTTTATTTGTAAATCAATACAATTTCGATATTGATTGTGTAATTATACACAATTATAGGGGTGAGTCAATAATCTGTCAAACCCGCTTCTGCCCCACCTTTGCATGCGTCAGTTTTATCAAATAGTTCACCACTTTAAAAATTTTTCACACATATCATCCCAATTTGACGAGTATATAATATCAAGGATATATACAAAATATTGGTGTTGTTCTGAGCGCAATCTTATTTTTCCTTACATCAAATATAGGATAGTGCGGCAGAGAATTAAAAAAGAAAAAAGTCTCAAAGATATGATAGTCTCTGAGACTTTTTTGAGTTCGATATGTATCTGAATTTAATATTAAACTTTCTTAAACTCAGAAACCAACTCTTGCATCACTTTTTTGGCATCGCCAAACAACATCTTTGTGTTTGGTTGATAAAAGAGAGGATTTTCAATCCCAGCAAACCCTGCTGCCATTGAGCGCTTCATAACGATCACTGTTTTTGCCTTATCCACATCAATAATCGGCATACCATAGATCGGGCTGCTTTTATCGGTGCGCGCGGCTGGGTTGACGACATCATTTGCCCCGATCACGATACAGACATCAACGGTATCCATGGTGGGATTGATCGTTTCCATTTCTAGCAGTTGATCGTAAGATACGTTTGCTTCTGCAAGCAACACATTCATATGTCCAGGCATTCTTCCCGCAACTGGATGAATTGCATATTCAACTTTGATACCTTGCTTTTCTAATTCATCACTCAATTCGCGCACAGTATGCTGCGCTTGAGCAACAGCCATTCCATATCCAGGCACAATCACAACGCGCTCTGCCTGCTCGAGCACAAATTTTGTATCCTCAATCCCAAAGCGTGTGATTGGCCGTGATTCCGCAAGTTTTGATGAATCAACCTGAGCGGATCCAACTGCGCCAAAAAGAACATTCGCAAATGAACGATTCATTGCCTTACTCATGATGATGGAAAGGATGAAGCCTGATGCGCCATCCAGGGCACCGGCAATAATCAACACTTTGTTATTGATCGCAAAACCAGTCGCCGCCGCGGCAAGTCCCGCATAAGAATTCAATAATGATATAACAACCGGCATATCCGCCCCACCGATTGGCATGACGATAAAGATACCGATGAGAAGAGATAATGCAATCATCGAATAGAATATTATGGTGTTATATGGGAAAAAGATCAAATAAACGAACATGCCCATTGCTGCAATAAAAAGCAAAATATTTACTGCGTTTTGGCCTTTATAGGTGATCGGGGAGCCTGTGATCATTTCGCTTAATTTACCAAACGCCATCAAACTTCCTGTAATTGTTAATGCACCAAACAACACTTCAAACCCCAACGCACCCATCAATCCATTGGTGAGTTCATTCAGATTGCTCTTCTCAACATATTCGTTTACGCCAACTAGAACTGCTGCCAGCGCTCCAAATGCATGGGACAGCGCTACACGCTGAGGCATGGCTGTCATCGGCATAAAGATCGCCATTGCCGCACCAATAGCAGAGCCAATGATTATGCCCGTAATGATCCATTCCCAGGTAACAATTTTTCCACTCACAAGAGTGCCTACGATAGCAAGCACCATTCCAGCTTCAGCGAGATGCATTCCTCGGCGGGCAGACTCGGGATGAGAGAGTCCTTTAAGTCCTAAAATGAACAAGACCGACGAAATAAGATAAACGATTTCAGTAGCGCTCATTATTTCTTCTCTTTCTTTTTGAACATCTTCAGCATACGTTCGGTGATCATAAATCCGCCGACGACATTAATGGTAGCAGCAGTAACCGCAATAAATCCAAGGATCTGCCCTAACTGGTGATCACTGCCTGCGGCTACAAGAGATCCCACAAGTGAGATACCTGAGATCGCGTTGGTAGCAGACATGAGGGGCGTGTGTAAAGTTGGTGTTACTTTTCTAATAATCTCAAAACCCACAAAACCTGCGAGGATGAGAATGTAAACAAGCTCTATTTGCATGGTGTCTCCTGACTGAAAATCAAATTTGATAATGCAGCAAAAGCGGCAAAATCAATAGCCCCAAAATTATTTTTTGGAAGGGATAAAATTTGGATGAACGATTTTTCCTGCGTGCGTAATCAAACAACTTTGTATGATTTCATCTTCCAATTTCAAATCAAACTGTTTTGTTTCAGCATTCCAAAATTCATCTAGTAAATTATACAAATTATTAGAATACATCAGGCTGGCATTCATGGCTACGCGCGCTGGCATATTCTTCATTCCAATGATCTTAACCCCGTTGATCTCAACGGTTTTTCCTGCTACTGCGCCTTCAACATTACCACCGCTTTCAACAGCAAGGTCCACAACAACGCTGCCAGGCTTCATGGCTGCAATCATTTCTTTTGTGACAATAACGGGCGCTTTTCGTCCGAAAAGTTGTGCGGTAGTGATAACAACATCTGCTTGAGAACAATACTGTTTCATTACTTCACGCTGTTTCTTTAATTGTTCCTGTGTTAAAGCTTTTGCATACCCCTGAGCGGTTTGCCCGGTTTCACCGAGGTCAATTTCTACAAATTTCGCGCCAAGCGATAACACATCATTTTTTGCAACAGGGCGGGTATCAAACGCATCCACCTTTGCGCCAAGGCGTTTTGCCGTAGCAATCGCTTGAAGACCTGCAACCCCTGCGCCGATAATGAAGACCCTACACGGCTGAATGGTTCCAGCAGGCGTCATCATCATTGGAAAGATTTTCTGTATGTTATCTGCCGCCACTACCACTGCGGCATAACCTGCCAAGCTTGCCTGTGAACTTAATGCGTCCATCTTTTGGGCACGGGTGGAGCGAGGAATCATCTCCATTGAAATGGCTGAAATATTTTTCTTCGCCATCTCTGTAATCAATTTAGTTTCGTTGAAAGGGTCAAGAAAACTGATATGAATTGCGTTTTTCTTCAGCAACGCAAGGTCTTTCGATTCTGGCTTGCGCAGTCGTAAAACTACATCTCCAACCGCAAAAATCTTTTTATGATTTTTTTCAATAACAGCACCAGCTTTTTTATATTCCTGGTCTGTAATCCCTAGTGTCGCGCCAAGGCCTGATTCTACAAAAACCTTTGCGCCCTTCTTGGATAATTTTTCGACCGCTGATGGCAGTAATGGTACTCTCGTTTCAAGCGTCGAATTCTCTTTGGGGATAGCTATATTCATATGTTTTTTCCTGTTTTCCGATCTTTGTGAATTTGATTCCTGTTTTATAACAGCGTGATTTTACCTCATGATTTACAGTAGCTACAGTATATTCCCCTCGTATTGGTCTAATATTTAGGACTTGTATGTTTTTTTCTTTCTTTTAAACAAAAACTTTAGCATATCTTCCAAAAACGGAAACCCGACGATGCCGCCAACGATCGTGCCCACTACCCCAGAGGTGCGCGCCACATTGACCGACAGCCCGAAAAAATCCACCGCTTCAATCTCAACGATTTGGGCTGATACCGCAATTCGGCTTTTTTCTCCCGTCGAGCGATTCTCAAAGTTCAAGTGCAGCCAAACCGTGCCTCTATATATTCCAACATCAGGCGGGCGAATGCTCCAGTAAAACGTCACCGCCTGACCTGCGGTCAATGGCTCGAATATTGGCTGAGCTGGGCTAACATCCATACCAGCCAAATCAAATTGCGCTTCTGCAGTAACGTTATGAGTCTCATATAAATTAGGGATTTGAATAACACCACCTTCAACAATATTCCCATCTATTAATGCCGTCGGCGTGATATTGCCTAGATCGTCTATTTCCAATGTCAGGCGCACAATATCCCCTTCCACGCCTGCGCGCATCTTAGCAGGGAATTCCAAAGTAAGCCGCCGTGATTCTGAGATGGCAGGTCTTTTGACGATAGGCGTATTTTCTACGGGAATCTGAACAACTTCTGTTGGAGCAGGTTGTGTTCGCACCGGAGCTTCGCCGGCACCTCCCTCAAGCCCTGTGGCGGCGCAAGCAGAAAGCAAAGATATTAAAATAAACAAAAGAAATGGGAATATTTTGTTCATAGCGATTACGGCAATTGCATCACAGAAGAATCAACTGATTGGATGCGCGTCTCACGCGGATTTGTAGAATATCCCCAAACCAAAAGAGAAACTGAAACAATCAAAATAATACTCGCAAGCATCAAGCGAAAATTCTTTTTCATGTCACCTCTCCACTTCTTCCACTTCCTCATACCACTTGACACGTGTACCTACCCTGTCGCGCAAAGTCCACGCTAAAGGCTTGGGAGTTTCTTCAAAGGATTTAAAAATTTGATCTATGCGAGAAAGAACTAATTCTCCATCTTCAGTGGATAAAGACACGTCGCCCTTTGTAACCAATTCTTTCACCCGCTCTAAATTAATAGAAGTGGTTTTGTACAAGCCCCAATCTTGACTAAACAGTTGATTAAGGATTTGCAAGTTGATCATCTCGTTGTCGCCATGCCCAACATCGTTGTTCAATAAAATAGAGGTAATATCCAACGCATCTTTGCGATTCAGCTCTAGGATTTGCGCTTTGGTCAACAATAACTCTGCAAGAGGCACAGTCACAGGGTCAATACTCAGGCGGTTTTCCAATGGGATTTTGTGACACATCTCAAAGACACCCACGAAGACATCCACTTTGAATTCAGGGGTGTAATAAATTTGTCTTTGATCGCCATTGAGCATGTTCAATTCTTTATCAGAGGTATAGCCTATTTGGGACATAAAAGTTTCAAATTCGCGGCGTTGTTTTTTTGCAATCGCAAAGTCAAGATCAGCAAACTCGCGCAAAAACAGCGGGTGCTTTTTTTTATTATGCGCGTGAACAGCAATTCCACCTACTGAGCGCAATTGAATATTTTTTTCTTCCGCTGCGTTGACCAGGCGGTACATTTCCATGATCATATCAACTTGATTGGTTGCCATAAAAAAACCTTTTTAAACACAAAGTACACAAAGGTCACGAAGGAGAAAACATTAAAATCATCAAAGATTTAAACTTTGTGTACTTCGTGCCCTTGGTGTTTAAATCTTTAAACATCCTGCAACCATATTCCAAACTCAGCAGAATCCATTTTTTGCACTGCCCTGCCCCAGCGTTCCATTGCCCAACCCCAGAAGTCAAAATCGATGGTGGAGATGTTCGCTTGGATAGCCGCCCACAAGCCCCAGCCTACATCAGACATGATCATATTAAGTTTCATGCGTGAGATCATCTGAGAACTTGCGCTACCAAAATAGGCGGCGCACACTTCGCTGATCTGTTCGTCGTTGAATTGCATTTCCTGACAGGTGTTCCCAAGCTCAAAGGTGGGATCATTGTTGCCGCTGTATTCATAATCAATCAACCAGAGTTGATTGCCATCATCTATGTAATTTTCAGCGAGCAGGTCATTATTACATGGGACTGTTGCTAGCGGATGGATATTGATAGCCTGCTCAATTTGATTAATCGTATCGAGTCTTTCGAGATAACCATCAGGAATCTTAATGCCTCGTTCCTTGCACAGGCGTAGATAATATTCGGTCAGGCGGAACATGTTGAAGTCCAGTAAGAAGCGTTCTCCGGCGTGGAGCCGTTTGATGGCTTGAGCCATCCTCGAGGGCATCCCAGGCTGATTCAGCGAATCCTTCGACATCGTAATGCCGTTTAAAAATTCCAAGACCATCACATTGTATTCAGGCAAATAATATAAAACTTTGGGACCCACGCCCGCCTGCCCCGCAGATTTGGCACTGTGATATTCATTGTCACGATTAATAGCAAGTAATTCTGTGTCGGCGCCGGGCACGCGGATAAAAAATAATTTTCCGTCAACAATCACTTTATAGTTGGTGTTGGTTAACCCGCCTGAGAGCTGTTGAATAGAAATATCCTTGCCTTTCCATTCGTTTATTTTTGCAACTGCTTCTTCAATAATGGACATACATGCTCCATAAAACAAAAAGGTGACAGTCACTTGAAGGTGACTGTCACCTAATTTTTAAATATTATTCAACTGGAATTTCAGCAGTGATCTTATCTAGATCAATGCCTTTGCTCTTACGATACCGCTTGAAGCCGTAATAAATAGCGGCGGCGCCAACATAGAACACAACCATCAAAATCATAGATGTGCCATTTTTATAGCCTGCTTCATTGATACTGTACCCAATGCCATAAAGCGCGTTCGGGTCAAGAATCCATTGATACAGCAAGTAAATGAGGAAACCGCTAAAGAGTACGCCAGAGATAGTGATCAGCGGAATGCCGGCGATTTTCATCTTGGCAATCGGCGAGGCGTCAAACAATTCTTTCTTTGTGTAAGGCAAAACAATGGCGGCAATAGATGTACCCAAGTACATCACTGCAATCACCAAGGTGCCAAACAAAGTAAGCGAGCGGAAGTTCGCTTCATTAAAAGCAAAGAGATAGGAAACTAAAACAGCTGGAACAGCCATCAAAATAATGGCATTCACAGGCGTGCCTGTCTTTGGGTTTAATTCAGCCGCCCACTCGGGGAGCAAACGATCAAACGCGCCTGCAAAGATGACGCGGGTAGATGATAGAAATACTGTACCGACCCAACCGAACCACCAGAAGCTCATCAACACAATGACAAGTAATTGGATAAATTTACTGCTGGTTAAGAAGACAGCAAATAATGCGGGATAGGGCCACATGGGCATGGGGGATTCTGCGCCAAACCAAACTGAATTCCACCAAGCAGCATTGGCTTGCATATAGAAATCCCAAGTAATCGTTTTATTGATGCCGATGAAAAACAGGATTGCTAAAATGGTTGTAACGCCAAGACCCCAAGCCATACCTGCTAAATTGCGCTTGTAATCTGTTGCGCCGCGTACTTCACCATATAAAGTTGCACCCCAGTTGGGGAACAAGTTGAAAAATACAATATAGGGCAAAAGCAGACCAACTGTTTGTAAAGAACCACCAGTCATCGGAGTAATTGCACCTGCATCAGTACCAGCTTGAACAGTTGCATCATATACACCGGGCTGTGCGCCGAACATTTCAACAGCGTATTTATCTAAACCAGCTTTGAATGCATCATTTGAGCCTGTTAAGAGTAACGCTAACACAATCAAAAAGCCTAACATGCCAGCATAGAAAGAATATTTTTGAATACGGGCGTATGTCTTCATGCCAAGCACAACGGTTAAGGTAGCCAAACCAACGGTAATCAATGTAGTAACAAACAAACCCATTTCAGTTTGTCCAAACCACAAAGCTGTGCTGGTTGAGCCAAGGATTCCCAAAATTGGCGTAATGACAATATGTCGAAGCATATCGCCATATAACGGAACCCAAAGCCAGAGCGTAAACCACCAACCTGTCATGGCAAGCACAAAACCAATACCACCGCCAAGGATGCGCGACTGCCAAACATAGTCGCCGCCAGAACGGGGCATAACAGAGATCAATGAAGCATAGATAATGACTTCAAAGACTAGGAAGAATGCA
Organism: Anaerolineaceae bacterium; assembly: GCA_009885945.1. GTDB lineage: Bacteria > Chloroflexota > Anaerolineae > Anaerolineales > Villigracilaceae > VFJR01. The sequence continues at coordinate 29,488 of VFJR01000078.1, read as the reverse complement.
CTGACCAGCAAAGCATTGATCATGCCGCCTTCAAAGAAATACATCTGGCTGAAAATATAGAAACCTAACGTCACCAGATTGATGGAAAAGAACGCGTAAATAAACGCGTCGAAGACTGACCACGAACGGACCATGCCAGTCGCCTTACGGACAAACAAGTTATCACTCATAATTCTCTCCTCATTATAAATTTTACGAAAACGCATTACGTTTTACTTTTCGTAATTCGTAATGCATTTTCGTTAACTACCCAGTGGTCAAAACGTAACTTTCGATCTTATTCTTTTCAAGTTTTACAAGCGCGCCGAGCAAAGTTCCCTGCTCATACATGGAGCCTGGATTAATACACAATGTCTTGCCGATCCTGGTTGCGCCGCGTCCTTCGTGAATATGCCCGTGCAAACTAATCAGCGGCTGAATTTTTTCGATAGCAGAACGCAATGCCTTTGAACCAACGGGAATCATCGAATTACCAGCCAGCACGGGGCGTAAATCCTTATCCAGCTCCGGCGCTTCGTCTAAACCTGATTTATATGGGGGCACATGGATATTGAAAATCGAATTGTGCGGGTCTTTTAACTGAGACGTCATCGCTTCATACCTCACTGCAAGTTGTTCCTCGTTCTCTTCTCGGTGCGTCGCCCAGGGCGTTATATTGCTCCAGCCTGAGGCAATCATCTCATGCCCGTTGAGTGAAGAGACTTTGCCTTCCACCAAAAGCACATGTTTGCTGGCAGTAATGATTTCATCCACTTCATCCATATCGTCATTGCCGGGTGAGCAAAAAACTTTCATGCCTGTACCTTCTAGTTTTTTATCTGCCAAGTCCATCCATTGCTGAACAACCTTAAGCACTTGCTCTAAAAATATTTTGGAAACACGCCCGGGGTCTTTTTCCAATTCAGCCATTTCATCAGGCGTGGTCATATATGGATAATAACCGCGGCTGCGGATGCGCTTGGTAAAGTCAGTTAATTCTTCGTCTGTTGAAATATCAAACACTTGTTCAAGCAAAGTGGTGCGGTAGTTTTTCCCGCCCTGATGAATCACAGGAATCACTGCCTTGCCTGTCATATCGCCCCCCAGCACCAATTGATCGGCGCCGTAAAACTTGCCCGCATTTAGAAACTTACTCCAGCAAATATCCGAACCGTGAATATCCGTTGCAAAAAATATAGTGGTCACAAGGCATTTCCTTCGACTGGTTGATTTGTTTCTTTCGTCTATAATTATAAGCGTTAAAATAAAATATCATCATCCAAATTAAAAGCTGACCTTACGCAGAATCAAAATCTTTTCACCGCCACCCTCTAAAGAGGACATAGGCGCAAAGAGCGCCAAGTTTTTCGAAAGGCGCAAAGAATTCTTCTTGGCGAACTTTATATAGCCTTGGCGTCATGGCTACTTGGCGGTTCATGCGCAAGGTCAGCTAAAAGGACACATGAAACTACCCGCCCACCTCCACCTTGATAAACTTAATATTCCCTATGAAGCGCGCAGTTTTTCAGCAGATACTGAAAAAGGCGCGGCAAATGTTGCAAAAGTTTTAGGCTTCGCAGAAAGACAAGCCGTTAAAACGCTTATCTTTCAAACCGACAAAGGCGAACGGGTGCTGGTCATGTTGGGCGCAGATCAAAATGCCGTCTCTGCTAATTTAAAAAAAGCCATCGGCTCACGCAACATACAAATGGCGACTCCTGAATCAGTGAAAGAAACTACGGGATATATCATCGGCTCCATTCCCGCCTTTGGCTGGCAGCCCATCGGATTCCGATCCTTCCTTGAAGCGAGCCTGCTTAATGAACCCATACTCGGCACAGGTGCAGGGCAATGGGGCGAAGAGATCATGATCACGCCTGAGAATTTGATTCAAGCCAGCGGGGCGCTTGTGGTTAATTTAACAGATCGCGAGCAACTAGTTAATTTCAAAACATAGATTAAGAAAAGGAGCTTCACCATGACCAAAAAAGAAGGATCGATTTTAGAATGCCCACATTGCCACACAAAGATTATCCCAAAAACAAACAATATATGTCCTGCGTGTCAAGAAGATTTGTCGTATGTGCGAGATACAAACCCCAATCAGGTATCTTTAATAATTCATGAATCAGACGAACTTCCAAGCTATTGTTATTCATGTAATGCTGAAACAGAAAGAACTGTGCGTGTTTCAGGAGACGATGAATCATCTTTATGGGCAGCTCTTTTCAAATCGACTAGTCCGAAAGAATCATCCAACGTAATCATTTACATTCCTCAGTGTGAAAAATGTGGGGAATTGGAAGATCCAGAACCCGTAGATATTGATTACGAAAATCAGACAATGACATTCCAGGTGCATCAAAACTTTCGAGATCGAGTTGATCGGTTATGAGAACATCAATATCAAAAAGAAAATGACGGAGATTTTTTGATCATGCCCACCCCTATCCTCATTAGCATTACAGGTATGGATAAGCCCGGCATCACGGCATCCATCACCCAGGTCTTGGCAGGCTTTGATGTCAACATCCTTGATATTGGGCAATCTGTTATCCATGACGCTCTGTCGCTTGGAATGTTGGTGCAAATTCCTGCCGAAACCGTCAATGCTCAAATGGTTAAAGATGCTGTTCAACAAACTGTCAACGAATTAGGCTTGAACATACGCTTTATAGATATCAGCAAGCAGGATTATGAAAGCTGGGTAAACCGTCAGGGCAAGCCGAGACACATCGTCAGCTTGCTGGCAAGGCAAATTACGGCGCACCAGATCAGTCGGTTGAGTCGCAGCGTTGCAGAGAATGGCTTGAATATTGATAAGATCACACGCCTATCTGGCAGAGTTCCGCTTAAATCGATTGAGAATCAAAATCAGGCTTGTGTAGAATTTTCATTGCGCGGAGCTGTAAAAGATGTAAATGCTTTACGGCGCAATTTCCTTGAGCTTTCCAACGAGATCGACGCGGATATTGCCTACCAGGAAAACAATATTTATCGGCGCAATCGGCGGCTGGTGGCATTTGATATGGATTCAACTTTAATTCAAGCTGAAGTCATAGATGAACTTGCAAAACGCGCGGGCGTTGGCAAACAAGTTTCAGAAATTACAGAACGCGCCATGCGCGGTGAAATTGATTTCAAAAAAAGTTTTACGCAAAGAGTTGCACTACTGAAAGGCTTACCCGAATCAGCGCTGGGAGAAGTTGCCGCCACATTGAAACTCAGCGAGGGCACAGAACGATTAATTTCCACGTTAAAAAAGCTTGGCTACAAAACCGCGATCCTTTCGGGAGGGTTCACTTATTTTGGACGCGCCCTGCAAAGAAGATTTGGTATTGATTATGTTTTTGCGAACGAACTTGAAATTGAAAATGGATTTATCACAGGTAATGTAACGGGTGAAATCATAGACGGCGAAAAGAAAGCATCCCTGTTGGCGAGCATTGCACAACACGAGGGCTTTTCTCTTGAACAAACCATCGCAGTTGGCGACGGCGCCAACGACTTACCCATGTTAAGTATTGCAGGGCTTGGCATTGCTTTTCGCGCTAAACCTCTGGTGAAAGCATCTGCTAAACAATCGCTGAATACTTTGGGCTTGGATGGGATTTTATATTTGATGGGGCTCTCGGAGAGGGAGACGAAATAGAAAGTTCTACTGTAGAATTGTACAAAACAGGAGATTATAGATGAAAGTGTTCCTCAGTTCTACATACGATGAAACAAAAACCGTCCACGAATAAAACCACGAATCCTCGAATAGCGAGAGCCATCCATTCGTGCATTCGTGAAAAATTCGTGGACGGTTTACATTTTGATAATATCTTCAATTTTCATGACATTTGTTACAGTGACAAATAATGGATTGGTTGTAGAATAAATCTGTCATTGGAGACCGAATGGCAATTAAGGGGATACACGCCAGGCTCGCTACCCAAAATTTGACGCATACTCAAATTTTCAAGGAGACCAAATGACTACTACCTATCCACCCGAACCCTTCCGCATTAAGACCGTTGAATCCATCCGCCTGCCATCGCCCAAAGAGCGCGAAGCCGCGCTCAAAACCGCGGGGTATAACGTATTTACCCTCAAAGCTGAAGATATCTTCATCGACCTGCTGACCGACTCAGGCACAGGCGCGATGAGTTCCGAACAATGGGCGGCGATCATGCGCGGCGATGAGTCCTACGCGGGCGCGCGTTCGTTCCATCGGCTCAAAGCCGCAGTGGATGATATTTTCGGTTTCAAATATTTTGTGCCCACGCATCAGGGACGCGCCGCCGAAAATATTTTATCGGCATGTCTGGTCAAAGAGAATCAATGGGTGCCAAGTAACATGCACTTCGACACCACCGATGCCAACATCCGCGCGCGCGGCGGGCGCCCTGCCAATCTCGTCATTGATGAAGCCTTCGACCCCGCCAATCTGCATCCTTTCAAGGGCAATATGGATCTCGCCAAACTCAAAGCCTTCATTGCCAAGTATGGGCGGGAGAAAATTCCCTTCGGGATGATCACAGTTACAAACAACGCCGGAGGCGGTCAGCCTGTCTCAATGGAAAATCTCAAAGCAGTTGCGGAAATCTACCGCGCAAGCGGAATCCCATTCTATATCGACGCGGCACGCTACGCTGAAAACTGCTTCTTCATCAGACAGCGTGAGCGCGGCTATGAGCATAAATCGCCCATTGAGATCGCCCGTGAAATGTTCTCATTAGCAGACGGCTTTTGCATGAGCGCCAAAAAAGACGCCATCGTCAACATCGGCGGCTTGCTCGCCACCAACGACGAGGCTCTGTTCAACAACATCCGCAATGAGTTGATCCTGCGCGAGGGCTTCCCCACCTACGGCGGACTCGCCGGACGCGACCTCGATGCGCTGGCAGTAGGCTTGTATGAAGGCTTGGATGAAGCCTATCTCGTGTATCGTTTAGGGCAAACTGCGTATCTCGCCGCGTGCATCAATGATGCTGGCATCCCCACCATCCAACCCGCGGGCGGTCATGCCGTGTATGTGGTTGCAAATGAGATTCTGCCGCACATTCCCAATTACGAATTCCCCGCCCAATCCTTGACGGTGGAGCTTTATCGCGAAGGCGCCATCCGCGGCTGTGAGATCGGCTCCGTCATGTTTGCCTGCCTCGACCCTGAGACCAACACATGGAATTACCCAAAACTTGAATTGATGCGTCTCGCCATTCCACGCCGCATGTATACCCAAACCCACATGGATTATGTCGCCGATGCGCTTGCAAAGATCAAATCCCGCGCCAAGAATTTAAGAGGCTATAAATTCACCTACGCACCTGAAATGCTCAGGCACTTCACCGCCCAATTTGAACCTTTGTAACCGCACCTATGTAAAAAAACAATCGAGCCATTGAACAGCGCTCGATTGTTTTTTCATATTTTAGTATCAGATTTTTATTTGATACTCGTATTCAAAAACTCAATCGTCCTATCCCAAACAATCTTTGCAACTGCTTCATCAAACTCAGGTCTATCATCTTCCATAAACCAATGACTGACGTTGGAATATATATGAAGAGTCGCATCCAAGCCTGCATCCACCATCTCTTTTTGCATAGCTTGCACGCTTTCCAAAGATTCCCATTCGTCCACTTCGGCAAAATGACCTATAAATTTCGCCTTCACTTTACTAAAATCTACGCTATAAGCACCATAAAACAAGACAACCGCAGAAATATTTTCGGGATCCATCATTGAGGTTACCAAAGACCAAGCCGCGCCCATCGAAAAGCCCATCACGCTGATATTGTCTTTTGTGAACGCCAGCAAATAATCTTTGCCTGCAATCACAGTATCTTGGATAAACTGTTGATCTTCCTGCTCCATCAACTCTTTTGCTTGATCCACTGTCAATGCGACTTTTCCATTGCGCAAGTCAGGAGCAAAAGCCACAAAGCCCTGTTCAGCAAGTTTGTCACAGATTTGTTTGAAAAACGGATTCAATCCCCACCACGCATGTAATACAAGCACGCCTCGTCCATTGCCTGATGCTGGCACAGCAAGATACGAATTCACTTCTGTATCATTTACTTTCAATTTGATTTCTGAAGATTGAATAGGCATTGCTACACCTTCTGAAAGACAAAATACCAATACTTGCGGTCATTCAAATGCGGCTTACGCTCCAAAGGCGCATCGGGATCAAGCCCGATAAAATCATAAAACGGTTTATGGAAAATGCGCGGGATATATTTTCGAATGATCCAGACACGGCGCTCTTGATCGAGTTCCATTGCGCGCAAAACATTATCCGTAATTTCTTCTTCTTTGATAAGCTTTAGCCCAATCTTATTTAATTCAGCTTTCCACTCGCTCACTTTTTCACTGTAGCGCAAATCGGTATAAAGGAAATACCCGTTGGGTCTCAACACCCGCGCCACGTGATTAAAGAATTTTTCGATGCTAGGATAATACAGCGAAGCCTCTACATTCATGACCAGATCAAAAGAATGGTCTGCAAAAGATAGTTCTTCTGCGTTGCCATGCTCAAAAGACAAGCCATCTAATTTGTAATGAGATTGACAAAACTTAATCGCACGTGTTGAAAAATCCAAGCCTTTATAGGAATTTGGTTTGAAGTGCCTCATTAAAAAATGAGCCCCCCCGCCGCGCCCCGAACTCACTTCCAATACATCCTTATCTTTCCAATCCACAGACTTGGCAACATGATGATACAACTGAATCGGGTAACGATGCGGCTCATCATGCTCATCCAAATCAAGCGGCGCGTGACCCTGCTCATGCTGATGTCTGGCAAATCCATAATTCATAAAAACATTATATTTATCTGTATCCCAAAAAGAGACCAGATCATAAGTAAGACGCGCCACCCAGCTTTTGATGGTAGGAAATCGAAAGAATAAGTACTTGTTGATCATGTGTCCTCCTAAGGCACAATTACTGCACGAATATCGCTTGCAAAGTTTTCCAGCTCGTCCAAGCGTTTGTTGATTTTACTCTCATCCAAAGAAATCACCTGCGAAACCACGTGCGTGGTATCCAAAATGCCGCGCCGCGCCATATCCACCAAGAGCGGTAATTCCTGCAAAAGGTGATCGTTGGAGCCAATGATCTCCGCTTCTTTTCCCAACACTTGTTTATAAGAATTAATTTCAATCGGCGTTTGATTCAAGCCCACCAGCACCGCGCGTCCCAAATTCGCAACACAATCAATCGCCTGCTCCATCGTCTTGCGCAAACCGATCATCTCCAGCGCAACATCCACGCCCCTGCCATTTGTCAGCTTGAGAATTTCCTGGACGGCATCTCCACTTCCAGCGTGAATCGGAACGGCTTTATATTCAGATGCTAATTTTAATTTATCTTCTTTGATATCGATTGCATACACTTCGATAGCGCCCAACGCACGCGCTAGCTGAATGGCTGATAGCCCGAGTCCTCCCACGCCGAAAACTGCCACTGTTTCCCCGGGCTTGAGTCTACTCTTACGCAGTGCATGCAAAGCCGTGGCTGAGGCGCACATCAGCGTAGCCCCCGCCTCAAACGGAATCTCATCTGGCAAAAGGATTGCATTGCGCGCAGGCACGGCAATATACTCCGCGTATCCGCCATCAACATGATGCCCAAGCATTTTTACTTGCGCGCAAAATTGCTCATTGCCTGAACTGCAATAATAACAATCGCCGCAGGAAATGTTGTAATGTAAGCAAACCCTGTCGCCAATTTTTACGTTATTCACTTGCGCGCCGATTTTTTCCACAACGCCCGCCACCTCATGCCCCAAGGTGATCGGCATCATACCCATCGCAGAACGCCCCGCACGATAATGCGCATCGGAGTGACATATGCCCGCCGCGCGCACCTTAACCAACACATCCCGCTCCCCAATTTGCGGAACTGGAATTTCCTGCATTTGTAACTCAGCCCCTGCTTTTATCATACGTACTGATTTCATAGATACCTCAATTGAGTAATTATGTTTTCGTAACTACTCAGCCATCCTTCTTACTTGTGATTATGTCGCTGCGAGGCGCTCTTGGTTTCCCACAGGGCAAATGTGCCGAAGCAGTCTCCTAATCACTGGGGATTGCTTCGGCGGAAGAGCAAAACCCGCCTCGCAAAGACATGATTGAGTAATTACGATTTTTCTTATAAAGTCCAGCATAGCTTATGCTTTTATATGAATTTTTCCATCCTGAATCAAGATGAATAATTCTGAAGCCAGCGCATCAAAATCCGATTGTGCAATTGCAAATAACGGAATTGGTGTTTGATACAACACATCTGCAACTACAGAGGCAAGCGCGAAGAAGAAATCTGTTTCGGTAGTGATAATGGCGGCAGGCGCGGTCTTATTACGAATCGCTTCGAGTAAAACAGCTGTTGTGGTGGATGAACCGCGCGCAAACGGGATGCATAAAATGCGTTGTGCGGCGATCTGCCCTGACAGGGAATGACGCCGATCTATGATCTCGCCTGTTTTCCAATCGTACCCGCCCCAAAACGAAAGCGGCTCGTTGCTGACAAGTGTTATTCCATCCACATTCCCTGCAACAACTGTCTTTGCCTGAATTATTCTTTCCATATCGTCTCATCTCGAATAACCTTGCCTGCAACGGCAGAGTTTACGCAATCTATTAAATTTCCGAAGGTAACTTCACGGTTTAATAAGCCTGGGCTGTAATATGCAAACTTAGCAGAATTTGTCATCAGACGCTTGATTTCGGCTGGCAGCATGGGAGTGGTGAGGATGCAAGTATCCAACGTCACCTGAGCGCCGAAGCGTTGGATATCTTCCAGAAAACCGAATCGTTTTGCGGCTTCGGTCATGATGCGGCTGGATGTCACCAGAAATTTTACAGAGGTATGTTTTTCTTTTCCTTTGACAAGCGCGGATAATTGTTTATATTCTGCAATTGAAAAATGAGGACTGCCCAAGACGACCATATCCAACTCTTCCCCTTCTGCTTGTGTTAATTCGCGGCGCGCCTGCCGCAGGGTTGGCATGCTCACATCAAAGAATTGCGCGGGGGCATGTCCTTGAAATGCAGCAGAAAGCGTCGGCGCTTCAGGCGTCACGCCAACGATATGAATTAAAGCAACCACGCCCGAAGATGCGGCGGCGGCGCATAATGCTTTAAGGCGGTCTTCATCGGGCATAAATTGAATTCCATCAATGACTGGAATTTGATCGAGCGCAATTTTCCCCAGCAAATGCCCAAGGATAGGATAGAACTCTTCGCTTTGTTGTACTTCAAGGGGAATATCTTTAAGTGTAAATAAAATTTTGCCTGCACGATTTTCTGTGAGATGCAAACCAATCGCGGGAGCGCGTCCTGTGATGGCACAACAAATATCAAAGAGGTCGGGATATCTTTCGGTGCGCGCGCCGATGACGCTGTTGGCAAACGAAATGGCATTTGACTCACCCCAGGCAATTTGCTGACCAAACTTTGGACGCATGTCGGTTTGATAAGGCGCGCAAGTCCACATGGGAATTGTGCCCATGCTTTGATACGCGACCATCTGACGATGTGCTTTTTCTGCCCATTCACGCGGAACTGCCCATTCCTGCCAGTGATGCTCATCCATGCCGCTGACATTTAAACTAGTAGGCACCTTTACTTTTGCGCCGAGGCTTGCAAGCTTTTCGGCATATTCTAAACCCGCTTCACCGATATATACTGTACTATCAATGTGTGCCCCTGCAATATCAATGAGTTCTGCCGCATTCGCTATTTCTGCCATGCGCACGAGAATTTGCATCGCCATTTGAACAGCGGGTCCTTGCTCACCATTCAACATGGCTTGATCTTCTTGATTTAGATGAAGTTGATTCATAGATGATTTACCTTAGCTGAGGCGAATCTAATTACATTTACTTGAGAGTTCCAAGTTTATCCATATTCATCATTTCCCAAAAATTCTGATAATGAAAGTTATACCATTTTTGCACACCTAGTCTCTCAAAACCGTTTTTAACTGCATCTCTTAATTTATTTGCATCATCAACACCTGTAATAATTGCGAGTTTCATAAAATAACTAACCTGAGTTGATCTTAAAAACAAATGGTAATCTCTGCTTTCATAAGATGCATAATAAAGAGTTTGGGGATACCACCTTGTACTAGCATCTAAACAAGCCATCATCAATATCAATAAATCAGCTTCTAAAATGGTTTTAAATGAAACGTCTTCTCGATCTGCATTTCGGCGGATCAATTCTGCTGCAGGACTATGTAGTTTTTGTCCTTCAGGCGCCAATATAGACTGCAATGTATCAGAATATCCATAAAATGTTTGAAACGTATCAAAAGCGTTATCACTGTGCCTTTCACTTGAGGGAATAAGATAATGAGTTGTGAAAACTTCATGTAAGACTTGGAAAGATTGGGTTTTAATTAAGGCGGCAATTATGTATAAAAATGTTTCGTAAACAAACAATGAATGTGCTTCAGCCCAAACGCTACTCCATGTATTAAATTCTGGAGGGCGTGATTTTAATTCTCTAAGAGATTCAAGAAAGGGTATAAGGCTTTCGGAGAATTCACTACTTGGTGATGTATTACTTTCAAATAAAACCCAGTCAACAATATTATTTCTTACCAACATTAACTTTTTAGTGTCTTCCAAAATTTTTTCTCCTAATGATGAAACGTTAGGTCGTTCACGAATTCTAAGTTCGTCGGCATAACTAATACAGGAATCTAAAAAATCTTGTCGATATAACCGCAGCCCATTTTTTCCTTGAAGAATAGCCTGTTTAAAGGTATCAAGTTTTACCTTTGTACGGCTCGTCGGAATTGCTACGTCGTTTGTTATATATATAGGTGGTTTTCCTAGTTTTGGTTTTTCGTGTAATGGTTTATCGTAAATCAACCGAATCAAACGCTCCCAATTTCCATTAACCGCCTCAGGTGTTGAGAAATCAATCCAAATTCTCGATTTTAAGAAGATAGGTAAATACGGGGTTCCACTTTCATCGAATTGGCATGCAATCGGGATAAACTTTGATTGTTGAACTTTTTCGTATACCTCCCTTGAAATTATCTGAGATTCAGTTCCTACGCCCGCCTCTCTTGCATCAGCTTTTTCTGTATATCTTTGGTCGCAAACCACTAAAACATGAGTTACAGATTCATCAGTCACCATTTTCTCCATAAAAGCGTACTTGTCGTGACCTTCTTTTAAATCATAAATATCTAAAATCACATCAATTCCGTCATCTATCAATCGCTCTGCCCATTGCTGAATTAACGACTGATGAGTTGGGGAACTCCAACTATAAGAAATGAAAACTTTTTGAGACATTTCGACTCCATCAAAATACTAAATTATGCTATTTAGCTATTATACATTTGCCTGACATGAAAAGAGCCTCAGAGATTCTCTCCAAGGCTCTCCTAATCAAACAACTATTCACCCCCTACGCGCTCGTATCATACCCTTCAGGCAACCAGCAACACAAGACCAGCTCCCGCGCCGCCTTGACCTCGTCCATTCTGCCGAAAGGCGTGATGTGCGGAGCGTTATGCAATAATTCAGGTTGAGATTTAGCTTCCTCGGCAATCTTGATCAGTGCGTCTGCGAAGGCATCCAGCGTATCTTTATTCTCAGTTTCAGTCGGCTCGATCATCAAGGCTTCAGGCACGATCAGCGGGAAGTAATTTGTCGGCGGGTGGAAGTTGTAATCCATTAGACGTTTGGCAATATCCAAGGCGCGTACATCACTGCCTTCAAAGCGTCCCTCTGCCACAAACTCGTGCATACAGATGCGGTCATATGGGATGTGATAGGTACTACGTAAGCGGGCTTGCAAATAATTGGCATTCAAGACCGCGTATTGCGCAATATCTTTGAGTCCATCGGGTCCGTGCATGGCGATGTAGGTAAAGGAACGTACAAAGCCGCCGCCGAAATGTCCGTTAAAAGCTTTCATGCGTCCGATCGTTTTGGCAGGTTTGACATACCCAAACAATGGAGCGGTTTCACCGTCATCTTCACCTTCTTCAAGGATACCCACCAACGGCTCGGGCAAAAAGTCTACAAGGTGTGCCGCCACTCCAACAGGACCAACACCCGGTCCCCCGCCGCCGTGAGGCACAGCAAATGTCTTGTGCAAGTTAAAGTGCATCACGTCGAAACCCAAGTCGCCGGGGCGCACAATGCCGAGCAAGGCGTTCAGGTTCGCGCCATCGCCATACATCAAACCGCCGCATTTATGGACCAACGCAATCACCTTTTCAATGTTCTCATCAAACATACCAAGCGTATTTGGGTTGGTCAGCATCATGCCAACGACGGTATCGTCACATGCGGCTTCGAGCGCTTTCAAATCCACGTTGCCGCGCTCATCCGATGGGATCGTAACAACGCTCATGCCCAACATGCCCACTGAAGCGGGGTTTGTGCCATGCGCGGCATCGGGAATCAGCATCTTCATGCGTTTATGATCGCCGCGTGATTTGTGATACGCGCGCATCATCAACACGCCTGTAAATTCACCATGCGCGCCAGCGGCAGGTTGCAAAGTGACGCCCGCAAAGCCTGCAATTTCTTTCAACCATTCTTGGAGCTGATACATCAAAGCAAGATTGCCTTGTACGGTTTCAATCGGCTGTAATGGATGCGTGAATAAAAATCCTGGCAAACGGCAGGTATCTTCGTTGATCTTTGGGTTGTATTTCATTGTGCATGAACCCAACGGATAGAAGCCGCTGTCTACGCTGTAATTAAATTTAGAGAGGTGCATGTAATGGCGTACCACGTCCACTTCGGCGAGCTCGGGCAGAGGCAGATCTGAGCGTAGTAAATCTTTGGGAGGCAGAGCAGTTTCGGGCACGTCTGAAGCGGGCATGGTCACGCCGATTCGTCCATGGGAAGATAATTCAAAAATAGTAGGTTCAACGATCTTAGGATCCATGGCTCACCTCCGACAACACAGCTACAAGATCATCAATATCCTGCTTGCTGTTCATTTCTGTAACTGCAATCAAAAGATGATTTACGCGCGATGGATAATCCTGTCCAAGATCATAGCCGCCTAACATTGCATGTTCAAGCAAGTGCGCGTTGACCTCTGCGGCGGGCATGGGGCATTCCAAAACAAATTCATGGAAGAAAGTTTCAGATGAAACTTTATATCCTTTAATTTTATTTAACTCACTCGCCGCGTAATGCGCTTTTTGATAACAAAGATTTGCAACTTGTTTCAATCCGCTTTTCCCCAGCACGCTTAAATAAATTGCAGAAGCAAGCGCAAGCAAACCTTGATTGGTACAAATGTTTGAAGTTGCGCGTTCGCGTTTGATATGTTGTTCGCGCGATGTGAGCGTGAGCACATAAGAACGCTGACCGCGCGCATCCACTGTTTCGCCGATCAAACGCCCCGCCATTTTATGCACATAACTTTTACGCGTGGTGAAAAACCCAACGCTCGGTCCGCCATACCACATGGGAATGCCAAGCGGCTGCCCATCCCCCACCACAATATCCGCGCCCATCTCGCCGGGTGTTTTGAACATTGCCAATGCAGTGGGGTTTGCAACCACACACACCAGCGCGCCTTTTGCATGAGAGGCTTTAATTAATTTTGTGTAATCATTGACGCGCCCAAAGAAATCTGGATATTGAACAATGACGAGACAAGTATTTTCGTCCACTTGATTCGCAAACGCTTCAGGGCTTAAGCTGATATTTGATTCATCATCCCCGGCAGTTTCTAATTCCATGCCTTGAGTGTACGTGCGTACCACCGCGCGATATTGCGGGTGCACACTCGGCGACATTAACACCCTTTTGCGTTTGCCGCGAAATTGTGCATACGCAAGATTGACAGCTTCAGCCGTTGCAGTCGCGCCGTCATAATGCGAGGCGTTAGAAACTTCCATGCCCGTTAAAGCAGACATCAAGGATTGATATTCAAAGATGGCTTGCAAAGTACCCTGTGAAATCTCTGGTTGATACGGAGTATACGCAGTATAAAATTCACCGCGCCTCAGCATGTGATCGATCACAGCGGGGATGTAATGGTTATACATACCAGCGCCCAGAAATGAAACCAGATCACCGCGCACATTTTCATTCGAATTTGCGATTTCACTTAGTTCTGCATATGCCTCCATTTCGGTCAGCGCTTGGGGCAAATCCAGTTTTGGAAAACGATGTTTCGCGGGAATAGCTTCGAATAAACCATCGAGTGATTTAACGCCAACGGTCTTAAGCATATCATCGCGTTCGTGCGGACTAATGGGTATATAGGTCATATTTCCTCTTGTTGTAGGGGCGGGATTTCCCCGCCCAAAACGGAGCGAGAAAAACCCGCCCCTACATTACTAATGCGCTCTTTCTTCGCAATGCTTCTCATACGCGGCGGCGTCCATCACATCACCAGCGCTTGCACTTTCAAGTTGGATCATCCACGCTGAACCAAATGGATCACTGTTGAGTGATTCAGGTTTATTGGGCAGATCTTTATTGATCGCCGCAACCTTTCCTGATGCTGGCGCATAAATCTCGGAAGATGCTTTGACAGATTCAACAGATGCAATCGCTTTCCCAGCTTCTATCGTTTCACCTGCTTCTACAAAGATTTCGATAAAGACAATGTCAGAGAGTTGATTCTGGGCATAGTCTGTGATGCCAACCTTGCCAGTTGCGGGGTCGAACCATTCGTCAGATTTTGCGTATTTGAGGTTTGCGGGGGTATTCATGTTTGAGAGTCTCCTTGTAAAAAAATATTTAACCGCCAAGGCGCAAAGTTCGCCAAGTTTTATTTAATGCCGCCAAGGGGTTATGGTTGGGTGTAAATTACTCGTTTAATTCCTTGTTTGAGCATTGGTACATTAAAATTAATTAGCAATCCTAATTGCAGGCGGGTCATTTTAAGGTAAGAGATTAATTGAGCTTGATGAATGGGCGCTAGGTTTTCAACTGCCTTCAACTCCACGGGCAAGATTTTCGCCACCAACAAATCCAGTCGTCCTTCGCCTACGTTTCTTCCCTTATATTCCACTGCAATAGTGAATTGTCTTTCAAAAGGAATTTTTTGGTTTTCAATCTCAATACAAAGAGCCTCCTCATAAACACTTTCCAGATAACCAGGACCCAAAGCACGATGAACCTCAATTGCGGCGCCAATGATTTTCCGCGCAATTTCATCAACATCCTTGCTTGGCTCAACCTTTGTTATTACAGGGAAAACACTTGGCGTCTTCATAATGAATCTTGGCGCTCCCGGCATCTTGGCGGTTAATAACTTTGATTTAAAAAGATAGAGGCGCACGAAATAAATCGCGCGCCTCTGTAATTGAACCTGAGAGATTAGTTTAGTGAAGTAGTTACCTAGTTGCTCTAGTTTTATAGTTTTTCAACTAACCAACTATTGCACTAACAAACTATCAAACTAACTTTACACCGTCGGTATCCCTTGCGGGAGTTTTCCAGAGCTTATGTTTCAGAAACAGGGTCCTTTTGCCTGAGAGATTCATCTGGGTTCGCCTGTTTCCAGATTTGCACCTTCGGCGCTCTTGCGAGTCTCTTCCCTGTAATCCGTTTGATTATGTTTGGATTGTAAGGTTTAGAAGAATGAGCGTCAAGGGGGAAACAAGTTGATTATGGCGTAGGCTCACGCAATCCATCAAGCAATTCTTTGTGTTTTTGGATCAACTCTTGATAAGCTGGATCGCCGATCAAATTCTGAAGCTGATAAGGGTCAATTTGAAGGTCATAAAATTCAGACAAATCGTCCGTAGTCTCAGCATACACATAATCTTCTGTGCGAACAGCAGAATAAACTCCGCGGTCGGGCCAACCTTCCAGCAGAAGTGCATCACGCCATTTGGCATCCCCAGATAACAATTGAATCAAAGACATTCCATCCATATTCTCTGGGATGGGAATACCCGCTACATCCAATACTGTTGGAGCAATGTCAATATTTGCCACAATGCTATCTGTGTCTATATATGGGTTTGTGATTAAAGCTGGATAGCGAATCGCAAACGGCACGCGGCTGGCTTCTTCATAAAATCCATTTTTGGATGTGATGCGATGTTCGCCCCAAAACTTGCCGTTATCTGAAATAAAGATGATCATCGTGTTATCAAGTTCGCCTGTTTCTTTAAGAGCGCCCATTATTTTGGAAATCGTACGATCAAGTGAGAAAAGGGTCAGAATTTGATTACGCCTGAACGCATCGTTATCTCGAATCTCCTGCTCGGTCAATTGCGGGCGAACAGCAAGCCAGTTCGGCTTATCAGAAATATCTGCTTCATTAAAACTAGGAGGGCGATACACTGGCAGATCTGGCAACAGATCGCGGTCTTCTTTTGCAGGTGTAACAGGGTCATGCGGAGCGTTAGGCGTATACAGCAATATAAAGGGTTTATTTTTTTTGCTGGCTTTATTTACAAAATCAATTACATAATCTCCAAGTGCATAGGTAACATATTGATCTTGATGCCGCAGCCACTCCCCATTCACATTAAGACGCGGGTTGTAATAACGCGTCTCGCCGTTTGCGTAGGATACCCAATAATCATACTCAGGGCGCGGATCCCCTTTCCACGAGTTGAGATACTTTCCAACAAGACCTGTGTAATAACCACTCTCTTGCATTAATAGCACAAAAGTTTCTTGCGTTAAATCCTCATCGTTATTATGTACGCCATGGTTGTGAGCATACATGCCTGTTAATATACTGGAACGACTAGGGCAGCACAAAGGAGTAGTAACAAATCCATTTATGAACGAAACTCCCTGATCAAAAATAAGAGACTGAGTCTCTGGCATGTATTGCATGGTGTCATAGCGTTGGTCATCTGTTACGATAATTAGAATATTTGGGCGTTCATCCTGCTCAAAGAGCGAACTACAAGCGCTGGTCATTAAAAAAAACGACAACGCTAATAGACATTGAACAAAGGACGCTATTTTTTTATAAATCAATTTCTATTCTCTCCCATAAGGATACCAATAGGATTTATCTTCCATGTTGAAATCCCAATGAACATGCTTTGTCTCACGAAACTCATCGAGACCTTCTTCGCCAAGTTCACGCGCGCCGCCAGAATACTTCATGCCGCCAAATGGACCTGCATAGTTATCGGTCAGCGGGTCATTGATCCAGATCGTGCCCGCTTTCACATCATCAAAAAATTGTTTGATCTTCTTTGTATCGTTAGAAATCAACACTGCGCCTAATCCATATTGACAATCATTGGTTAATCGAATTGCCTCATCAAAGGATGTGTACTCCATAATGGGCACCGCGGGACCAAAGGTCTCATCACGCATAATGACCATATTGTGATTTACATTCGTAAGCACAGTCGGTTCGTGAAAGAATCCTTTTGTTAAATTCTTTGGACGCCCGCCGCCTGTCAAAATTTTTGCGCCGCTAGATTTCGCCTCTGCAATTTGTTTCTCGAACTTGGCGCGGTACATTTCTCCGATCATGGGCCCCATATCGGTAGTTGAATCAAGCCCGGGTCCAAGTCGCAGCGTTTTGACATGCGCCACGATCGCCTCGATAAATTTATCTGCGCCTATTCTTGGGATATAAACCCGTTCTGTACTTGTGCAAACCTGCCCGGCGTTAATGAGCGCGGCATACGCGACAGCCTTTGCCGCAATCTCAGGGTCGGCATCTTCGGCGATGACCGTTGCATCTTTGCCGCCCAATTCGAGATGCAGTTTCTTCATCATGGGCGCACCAATGGATGCAATCTTTTGTCCGGTGGCGAGGCTTCCAGTAAATGCGATGACTGGCACGTCGGGATGTTTCACCAACGACTCGCCTGTTTCAAGCCCATAACCTGTAACAACATTCAGCACGCCTGCGGGCAGGTGATCAAAACAATATTCGGCAAGATACAACGCGGTCAGCGGAGTCATCTCGGATGGCTTAATCACAATGGTATTCCCTGCGGCTAAGGCAGGCGCAACTTTCCATGCCAATAACAACAATGGATAATTCCACGGCACAATGCAGCCGACTACACCATAGGGTTCTTTGATAATAAAGTTGAATTGAGATGCTTCGCCTGAAGTCAAGACACTGCCGCGATGATGGCGCCCCAACTCGGCGTAATAACGAAAGGTGTTAATAACCCACTCCACTTCCTCTTCGTTCTCTGAGACTGGTTTGCCTTCTTCCAGAGTTAACAAGTGAACAATTTTTTCTTTATGCTCATGAACTTTGCGGGCTACTTCATGCAGATGATTCGCGCGCTCATTCGCCCCCATTCTGCGCCACATATCAAACTGAGATTTTGCCGCTTGCACTGCCGCTTCAATATCCTCAGGCGTGCCGCGCGGAACAGAATCAATTACTTCTTCTGTGGCGGGGTTTTGCACTTCGATGGCTTCTTTTGAAGTGCCTTTTGTAAATTTTCCGTTGATGTACATTAGCTTCATGAGCGACTCCTGTTTTTTTTCGGGTGGGTAATGTTCAAGAAACAGCAACCCGCCTCAAGCTTAGATAAGAAGCGGCGGCGAGGGGGATGATCGAAACGGCGGCGGCGATCCAAGACATGGTGTTGAATCCTAATGAGGCGAAGATAAATCCGCTTCCTAAACTTCCAACAGCAGAGGCAAGCCCAACCAGTAAATCATTGAAGCCTTGCGTACGCGAACGCTCGAGTGGAGAGAGTTGATCTGCCAACAAAGTGGAACCGCCCACAAAACAAAAGTTCCAACCAAGCCCCAGTAAAAATAAGGCAACGCTTAAAGGCAATACATCTGGGGATAATGTTGCGGCAATGCAGGCAAGCATGAGTGTTGCGGAACCTGTAATAATGACAGGCAAACGACCCCAGCGATCAGAAAGCCTGCCTGAAATAATTGAAAATGCGAACATGCCAAATGTGTGCGATGAAATCACAATTGAAATATCACCGAGTAAGTGATTATGGTCACGCATGTGCAATGAAGTGATAACCATAATCAAGACCATCACCATTTGCCCCAAGACCATACTAATAAGGGCTACCAACGCGGCGGGCTGGCTAAAAATCTGAACCATACTGCGCACTACTTTTGAGCGCATGATTGTATCGGGATATTTTTCTGCAATTTGTTTTGCAATTTCGCGCGGGTCGGGGCGCAAGCCGATGAAGATGACAACTGCGGCAATCACAAAGAGGATCAAGCTGACAAGATACGCGCCTGCAAGTTCATTAATGCCAAAAGAAAGTATGGCTTTGCCTGCGGGACCTGCCACAAAAGGACCAACCACCGAGCCCACAGTTCCGCCGATAACAACATTTGAGATTGCGCGCCCACGATGCTGAGGGTTGCTAACTTCTGCGGCGGCAAAACGGGCAAGTTGAACAGCGGCATTGGCTATGCCCATAAATACCATGCCGCCAAGAAAAAATGCGAATGAATGAATCGCAATGGCATAAAACGAGATGCCTGAACCAATTGCGCCAATGATTAACCCTGAAGTTAATCCGTTACGCCTGCCTATTGCATCAAAAACATATCCCCAGCCAAAAGCGGCAAAAGCGCCAGCCAAAAGATAAATCGCGGTAGGTACACCTGCCCAGTTTGGGTGTCCGCTAAGTTCTTTGCCAACGATTGAATTCAATGTAGCAGCGGCGATAAAGCCTGCTGAGGCAAGCGCTTGCTGGGTAAACAAAATGGTTGTTATTTTTCGAGCAATAGATTCAAGATTGATCATTACGATTCCTTTTTTGAAAAATTATTCGTACACTAACGTATCACGAATAGTTAATTTTGTGGCATTTTGAGCTGGGACAAGACTAGCAATAATAGATATGCTAACGATGATCGCAAGCCAAATCACAATGGCGGGGATGGAAAAAATATAATCTAAAGGAGTCGCTAATAAGGAAACCCCTAAAGAATTTCCAAGAAAAATTGCCAACGGAATGGAGAGAGGCACTGCAATGCCCCAGCTAATTAAAGCAATGATCAAGCCCTCACCAAGTACCAATTTCTGAATGACGCTATTTTTTGCACCCAGAGAGCGCAGAATCCCAATCTCTCGCGTGCGTTCCATAACATTTAAGCTCATCGTGATGGCAAGACCAAGCCCGCCAACAATCGCAATTAATATAACCATCACCATCAGGAGTACGATCAAAGTATCCATTTGAGCGGCTGTGGATTCTTTAATTTCGGTGGTGGTGTGAGAAGCATTCATTTCATAGCCCGCATCATTCAACGCAGATAGTAAGTTTGATTGCAACAACGTTTGCGAGGCAGGATCATGAGTGAAGCCTTGCACCACGAGGCGGTTTGCATATCCATCCATGCCTGTTTGCGTAACAAGGTCATCGTAGTGGACGTAAGCAACCGCGCCAAATCCGCGTGTGCCAATGCCAACAACTGTCCAATCGTGTTCTTTGTCGCCGATTCTGAGTCGGATCACAGAATCAGGTTTCAGCTTGGTAAGAGCGAGCGTATCGGCGTTTACAAAGATAGTAAACTCGTCTGAAGATTCAAGAAATCTGCCATCCACAGCTCTGGGTAAAGTCATTCGAGTATCGTCAGGGATTGCGATCAAAGCAATACTGCCGCTATACAAGTCGTTCTCAAAAACAATCCGTCCGCTTGCTAAATTCCATGATTCAACGCGAGAAACATTTTCGATGCGGTTCATTTTTGTTTGGAATTCTTTTTTTGGATAGGGCTGGGAAAAATCAATATCCACATCATATTTAATTTCATTTTGAATATCAGTAAGTGTGGCGCGCAGCGATTGGCGAATACCGATAATGGCAATGAACATGGCTCCAGCGAGGATCAATGTCGCAAAATTCAATATCAACCTGCCAGGACGGCGAAATGTATTACGAATGGAAAGATTAAAAACCTGCGATGCATTTTTAAAAATCGAAGCAATACTCCCAATCAAATCCATGTGCTTAGAATCTTTAGCACTATTATCAGCAATGGCTTCTCGAATGGTAATACGCACTCCATTTAATATTGGAAAGAGTGCGGCGAGCAGTGGAATAAGCAAAGCGCTCATGATCTGAAGCCCAACAACGCGCGATGGGATGAAGAATTTACTAACGATCATATTCATTCCATTGGCAACGCCGTCTGCCATAAAATATCCACCGACAGCGCTTAATGGGATAGCCAATAAAAGCGCAAACAGACCGTACAACAACACTTCTTGAAAATAAATAGACATTGTTTGCGTGTTGCGCGCGCCTAACGATTTGAGAATACCAATTTGGCGCACCTGCTGATTCATCACCGCGAACATCACAGTGGTAACGAGAAAAGCGCTCAACAAAAGCGTAAGTCTGCCCAGCGAATTGAGAATGACCAACACTGAATCTACACTATCACTCAATAATTGTTTGCCGGGTTCAGGCACCGGCGCGCTAAACACCGTAAGATTTTTTTGTTCAATATGTTTTATCAACAAGCTAATATCATTCTGTATCATTGTGCGGTTTGTTTTTTGATGCAAACGAACATATAAACGGTTGTAATCCAGCAAGAGGTTTAATACTTCAGCGGTTTCTGGCGCAATGTATCCATAAGCGATCAAACTAGTGCTGGTAGGCACAATGGAAAGATCGTTTGCAAAACCAGCCACTTGTAACAAATAAATTTTTCCGTCCAAGGTTTTTACACGGACTGTATCGCCAATTTGGGCGTTATCACGCAATGACTGCTCTAGCAAAATGGAATTAGCAGATAATGGAAATTGCGCATCTGCTTCGGGTACGATCTTATTAATATCCCATGCTGAGAAGTCAGGAATGGTATGCAATTCCAATGTCAACCATTTATTGGGCGCGGTTTCTAACAAGGCTTGTGATATTGACCTCGCCTCAGCTGCTTCAATATACGGCAGGGTGCGCACATTTTCTACCAACCCGCTATGGAATGCAGAAATATCTAGAACAGCTTGGGCAGGATGGCTTGCAGAAAAAGAATCCTGTAAATTTTTCTGCAATACAGCCCCGCCAATTTGCATCAAGCCAAATGCCATTACACCAACTGCTACTGAAATAATGATCAACAAACTGCGCGGTTTATTACTGGTTAAGTCGCGAAAGATCTTCGCGCGCTGAATATTCATTTTTCGCCTTGAGGTACCACGCGCTTGATGCGCATTGTTGCGTGATCACGCTGGGGAATTGCCCGCTCGGCTGTGATCTTGGTTAATTCTTCACGCAATAATCTTGACTCGTTGATCAGGTTATTAAAAGCTTTGTTATCAAGAGCGATCAATTTTGCATCTGCATCACTGGTAACTCTTACTGTAGCCGTACGAATTCCACTGCCGAGCAAAGCCATTTCGCCAAAATAATTCCCGGGATGTAGCTGGTTTACCACCACACTGCCGCCTCCGCGTTGAGCAAGCACAATATCCACTTTGCCTTCCAGGATAATATAAAACTTATCTCCCACTTCCCCTTCATGAATAATATTCGTATCGCGCGGATAGGCATGGGGCTTAACATGTTTTACTACTTCTATGAGCTGATCCTGATTTAATGAAGAAAGCGCGCGCACAAGATATTCATTCACCACTTCACCATCAGAAATCAAGATGGTTCTATTGGCACGCCGCGCAAGGTCGCTGTCATGCGTCACCATCAGTATGGTTTTACCTGAGGCTACCAAATCTTCAAACAACAAGAATATTTTTTCGGCGGTTTTTGAATCAAGATTTCCCGTAGGCTCATCTGCCACAATCAATGGTGGATCATTTGCCAATGCGCGTGCAATTGCAACACGCTGCTGCTGTCCACCTGAAATAGCGGCAGGAAGTTTATTTGCTTGCTGAGTCATTTCAACCTTTTCAAGTAAATTCATAGCACGTTCACGGCGCTCTGCTTTACTATATAGGTTATTCAACTCCATTGGCAAAATAACATTCTCAAGAACTGTGAGCGTAGGTAGTAATTGGAAAAATTGAAATACGATACCAAGGTTTTTTCCGCGCCAGACCGCCATTTGCGCTTCTGTGTAATCATGGATTGGAGCACCATCGATGTAAATACTTCCTGTGCTGGGACGATCAATACCAGTGAGCATGTTAATAAAAGTTGATTTGCCGCTTCCAGACTTGCCGATAACAGCCACAAATTCCCCGCGCTGAACATCGACATCCAAACCTTTAATAGCAGTAAATTCACCAGCGGGTGTTTTGTACACCTTCACCAAATCGCGGATTTCAATAATGTTTTTATTTTTTTGCGCTGTGTCTATCATAATTTTTCCTTGAAAACAATATATGCAGTATAAAACAAATTACACACTCTTGGCAAAAATTAGATTTTATCAAAATAGTAGTTTACATCAATACTGGAAGGGAAAACATAGCTTTTTTTTTCCAAATTGATAACGCTGACGGTCAGAAGCAGATTTGAGCGAATAAAGAATCGTTCCTCAGATTAAATAAAAAAACGCTTCGATATGTAATTCATCGAAGCGTTTTTTATTTAATGGCTAATTATGCTTTTACGTGCGCGGACTTTACTTCGCGTTTGGCTGTGGTTTTGGTAAAGAACAACACTACCACAATAAGGTAGACGAAGTAACCGATCATTTCTGTCAACGATGGGTTACCGTTATACCCAAAGAGGGTTTTGAGTAGTTCTCCGAAAATAGATTTTTCGTCTATGATCATATTGATATCCCAAACATGTTCAATGATGGATGGGATCCAATTAATTTCGTTGAATTCATGAATACCGTGCGCTACAAGTCCAGCGGCAAATAAAATAAGTAAATAACCTGTGACTTGGAAGAAGCGGCGCAGATCAAGTTTGACAGTAGATGCAAAAAGGGACCAGCCTAGCAAAATGGCTGTGCCTAAGCCAAGGATTACGCCGGCAAGCGTTTGAATAGTATTTGTAGTAATTTGTTGGTTATTACCAGCAAAGAAAGCTGCGGTAATAAAGAAGGCAAGTTCTACACCTTCGCGCACCACAGCAACAAAAGCCATCCAGAACATGGCAGTTTTGCCTGTTGCAGCGGCGGCTTTATTAACATCTGCTTCAAGTCCTGATTTGAGCGTGCGGGCTTGATAGCTCATCCAGAAGATCATCCATGTCAGCAAGCCTGCCGCAACGAGCATGGTGATGCCTTCGTAAATTTTTTCTGCTTGACCTTCAAGACTCAAGCCAAATACAGTAAGTAACAAAGCAACTAGGATACTGACCCCAACTGCAGCGAAAGTGCCAAACCAGATCATGGGAGAAAGGTCTGAACGACGAATTTTATCTAATGCACCAAGAACGATACCAATGATCAGTGCGGCTTCAAGTCCTTCACGCAAAGAAAGTAAATAAGATGCGAGCATATTACCTCATAATATAGCGGGATGTAAAATAGCTTTTTGTAGGCTATTTTGTAAGCGCATTTTAGCATAAGGATAAATAATTTACAAGATATTTATCACATTTTTCATAAATATTCGTCACGAAAAAAGGGTGACGAACTTCTTGATAAATTATGCGGAATCCTGTTTTTTAGAACGGCGCAAGAACAATGTCGGCGCAAAAATGGCGATCACGCCGCCAGGGATACACATCGGCAAAAAGCAGGCGAGATATATGCCCAGCATGGAATAGCCAATAGAAGCAAATGTAATATCTTCTCGCGTTCCATCTGCGGCGACACACTCGACAGTGATTTGATTTTCGCCGGGGCGGTTATAACTGGCGTGATGTTCTTGATAATCCACAGTCCCATTGGGGCAAGTGAAAGGCGCAACATAGTTAAACACTTCGTTGGGGGATGTTGCCATGGCTACGCCTGCAATTCCTCCAAATGAAACAAGGGCGATAAATGTGGATGCAACACAAACAATAAGCAAAGCGATTACCTGTCCCCCAACAACGGCGCCAAGACGGTTTTTCATTTTTGCTCCTTAAACATTATCCAAAATAATCCGCAGATTTCGCTGATTACGCAGATTACAAATTTAATTACGGATAAAGTCTCGTTTATAAATCCTAATTACCTGTTTCCTAATTTCTTTCTTTTATTTTTTCTTATTCGCCGCGCCTGCTTTATTACCCTTTACAACCCGGCGATAAGGAGGCATATCAATCACATAGATCTGGCATTTCGATTGATCAAGCACTTTATTCCATAGGCTTGGATAACTAACGGCAAACGAATCTGGCTTTAATGTCGAGGTTAAGACTGTGGGTAAATGCGCGTTGTAACGATAATTCAAGACACTATATAACTTATCTTCTGCCCACATCGAGCCTGCGCCGCTTTCTTTAATGTCATCTAATATCAATAAAGGCGTGGTGCGAATTTCGTGGAAGCGGCGGTCAAACGAAACATCAGAGCCTTTGCCAAAAGTTTGGCGCAAATAATCAAGCAAAGTTGTAACTTCTACTAAAAGAGCCTGTCCACCGAGACCAATTCGATAATTACCAATTGCCGCGGCAAGATGGGTTTTTCCACTGAACGATTGTCCAAGGAAAACCAGCCAGCCATCAGGAGATTCTGAAAAACCTACCGAGGCTGTAAACGCCTCATAGAGAGATTTCACATCTTCCTTGGTTACTTTAACACGCGCTATTTCCTTGTCTTTATATTTATTACCAAATTTATCCTGCTTTTCGGTGATGGTTGTCGTAACTGCTTCCTTGCCAACTTCATCTTCACGGGTTTGGAAGCTCTTAAAGGTCATAGATTTCATTTCCGGCAAAGCCAGCATTGAAATGCCGGGGTTACTGGTTTCTTCAGGTCTGCGATAATCCAAAGCGCTGATCTTGACATGGTTTACAAAGCCATCATCTTGCAAACGTGAACGAATGCGCCCTTCAATTTCATCCAGCATTAAATTAGTAGTAATCACGGTGGGCAATTTATTAATATAACGAAAATTAATGATCTGAAACAGTTTTTCCTGCGCCCACGGGGTTGCATTTTGCGTACCAAAATCATCTAAGATCAAAAGATTAGCATTGCGAATTTCATCAAATCGTTGTTCAAAAGTAGTCTCGGGATCGGCGTACGCAAAGCGCAAAGAATCCAATAAATCTGGCACAGTAATAAAAAGAGTCGGAACACCTTTGCTAACCGCATGATTCGCAATCGCCGCCGCAAGATGCGTCTTTCCACAGCCATATGCGCCTTCTAATAAAAGCCAACCCACATGTTTCTTGGCAAAATCATCACAAATTTCCAAGGCACGATGCAGGCTTTCTTTTTCCTGCATGGTCATAAATTTTGCTTTGTCGTTTCCTGTCGCATTAAAATTCTCAAACGTTAAATGGCTCAAACGATCCAAGTTACTTAAAGCAAACAAACGATTGCGCGCGCTGGCGGCAACATCTTTGGCGCGGCACACACAAGATTCCAATTTGCCGAATTTTGGATGCCCCATCTCGACATCTAAACGCACATAGCCCACCCCCCCGCAATGCGGGCAGTTTGGGTCACCCAGCGTGGGCGTAATAGTATTAATCTCGCTGGATGAATTCGGAGAACTCGCTGTCTGTGTATCTTTTTGCATCTTGGACAGTGTCTGATTGATTTGCGCTTTCATCTTTTCCTTTTTCTTTCCAACGTTTCAAAATTGCTTCAATATATTTCCAATTACGAATGTTTCTTTTTACTGCAATTTCAAACGCTTCTTCAAACCATGTTACTGGATATTCTTTTTCAGCTTCATTCAACATATCCGAAAGCATCGGCGTTAATGCGCCAACATTATCTTCATATAATTTAAATATATTAGAGCGTTGACGCGGCGCAGTATTTTGAGCAGATGCGCGCCAATCGCCTTTGGAAAATGCATCCACCGCCAAACGCCCGCGCGGAGAGTTGAGGAAATAAAAAACATCCGCTTCATACTCCGCCTTGAGCAGGATGCCGCGCTTCACAGCTTTTCCCAGCCCAAGCTGAATCTGCTTAACGCTCAACCCCAGCGACTCAGTCTCGAAATCAGATTCGCACAACGCGCGGAATGGACCCTCAATGTGGTCAATGCGCCAAATAGAGTACAAGACTACTTTCAACTCAGAAACATCATCAATTTCTTTTAAAACGTTATTAAATAACGAATCGGGAAATTGAGTAAATGTTTCTGATGATGTAAAGCCATTAAAATTAGGCATATTTGTTTATCATTACAGCTAATTACTAAAAGCTAATTAGCTAACCACTAATCATCAA
Source organism: Anaerolineaceae bacterium (assembly GCA_009885945.1). Classification (GTDB taxonomy): domain Bacteria; phylum Chloroflexota; class Anaerolineae; order Anaerolineales; family Villigracilaceae; genus VFJR01. The sequence continues at coordinate 2,367 of VFJR01000078.1, read as the reverse complement.
ACCGCACATGCTTCGTCGCCGCATTCTCAAACTTCGCCAGCGCCCCGCGGAAGATCATCTCCACACTGCCCACAGGTCCATTGCGATGCTTAGAAATAATGATCTCAGCTACGTTTTGTTTATCGCTGTCCTTCTCGTATTGATCGGGGCGATAAATGAACATTACGATATCAGCATCCTGTTCCAAACTGCCCGATTCTCTTAAATCTGAAAGCACTGGTCTTTTATCCGTACGTTGTTCCACCGCGCGGCTTAATTGAGCAGCCGCTAGGACAGGCACGTTCAACTCACGCGCCAATACTTTGAGACTGCGCGATATATGCGACACTTCCTGCACACGATTATCATTTCGGGTATCGCCGCCCATGAGTTGAAGATAATCAATAATCACAAGGTCAATGCCAAATTCCATGTGTAGGCGGCGGCATTTGGTACGGAGTTGCAAAGGCGTAATTGCTGGTGTATCGTCAAGATAAATGTGCGTATCCGAGAAGACTTCAATAGAATGGGTAAACAGGGGCCATTCGTTTTCATTTAATTTTCCATTGCGCAATCTTTGCGAATCAATTCCAGTCTCCTGCGCGATCAAACGCTGAACAACTTGTTCATTAGACATTTCCAGTGAAAAAATAGCAACATGTTTTTTGTGAGTTAAAGCCGCGTTCTTGGCAACGGATAATAGAAAACCTGTTTTACCCTGACCCGGGCGACCCGCAATAATCAAAAAATCTGATGGTTGTAAACCTGTCAACATTCTATCGAGATCAATAAAACCAGTGGGTACACCATGAATATCTTCGGGGCGCTTGGCGAGTTCGTCAATTCGGTCGTAGTAATTGCTGAGGATGGCAGAGATAGGCTGAAGGTCATGCTTGAGGCGCTTCTCGCTCACGTTGAAGATGGCTTTTTCCGCCTCGTTCATCACATCATCAACCATTGTCTTTTCGTTATAAGCCATTGACGCGATCTGATTTGCGGCGTTGATCATTTTACGCCGCACAGAATGACCTTCAACAATATGCCCGTACGATTCTGCATTGAGAGATGATGGAACTTGATTAACCAGCGAAGTTAAATAAGCGGGTCCGCCGATCTCTGCGAGTTGATTCTTGCGCCCCAATTCTTCTGCAATCGTGAGCATATCGATTGGAATGCGCCGTTCATGCAAGCTAACATACGCCTCCCATATCCATTGATTACGATGAATATAAAAATCATCCGCGCTCAAAAATTGAGCGACGTCATAATAGGCCTCAGGGTTAATCAGAACCGCCCCAATGACTGCTTCTTCTGCTTCGCGGCTATGCGGAATGCTGGGTGCGGATGGGGCGGGTGATTCTTCTTGTGGATAAATGTCTGTCATTTCTTTTTCGGTTTTTTCGGTTTGTCTGATTTGTCAGGTTTATCTTCGTCTGGATTATCGTTTTTGCTTAGATTATCAAGGTCTAGTTTTCCAAGGAAATCTTCAAAGACAGATAATCTTGCGTTTCCTTCATCAGTAAGCGGAACAGGCTTTTGTTTTTCAGGAGATGGATTATTATCTTCGCCTTCAGGCACTTCTTGCTCCGGCATAATGCTAGCAGAATTCATTACGCTAGCATGAACAAGAATCGGAACATGAGCGCGGACGGCTAATGCCAATGCGTCAGATGGGCGCGAATCAATTTGAACTTCAACTCCATTGGATTCTGCGACGATATTTCCATAAAATATATCAGCGCTTAGGCTGATTATTTCTACTCGCTTTACACGAGCGTCAAATGCGCCAAAAACATTTTTTAATAGATCATGTGTAAGCGGACGTACTACTTCAACTTCTTGCAAAGCAAGTGTAATCGCTTCTGCTTCATACATACCCACCCAAATAGGCAGATAGCGCTCGCTATCTTTTTCTTTAAGGATAACAAGCCTTTGAGGCTGCATCAAATGTACGCGAATACTGTCTATCTGAACTTCTATCATATCAAGCATGGGAATTTCTCCGATGTCTCTATTTTAGCATAAAGGGTTGATTGTGATTGTTTAGAAATTAAATTCACTAGACCTCTTGCATAAGTAAAAACAAACTAGCCACAGAGTACACAGAGTTCTCTGAGAAAAGCTTTTGAAGCTCGTTTTCTCTGTGATCTGTGTGGCAAAAAAGACTTTTGCAAGAGGTCAACTTATAAAAAGATAAAACAGGATAAAAATATTCCTTATCTAAAATTCCATTTGCCAGAAACAAAGAAGGCGACTATAATCTCGGTCGCTCAATCGGGGCGTGGCGCAGTCCGGCTAGCGCGCTTGCATGGGGTGCAAGAGGTCGGAGGTTCAAATCCTCTCGCCCCGACAGCTAGATAAGAAGAACCGTCCTGCCGGAAGGACGGT